>DASVFK010000102.1:0-36294 GCA_036380095.1 Candidatus Angelobacter sp.
TGAGCGGCGCGTGCTCGGCGTGGTTCTTGAGCATCTGGCTGAAGTCGCCCACGCCGCGCGCCGCCAGCGTCTTGATGGGTCCGGCGGAGATGGCGTTGACCCGGATTTTTTTGGGCCCCAGGCTGTTGGCCAGGTAGCGCACGCTGGCTTCCAGCGAGGCTTTGGCCACGCCCATCACGTTGTATCCGGGAACCACTTTCTCGGCGCCGAAGTAGGTGAGCGTCACCACGCTTCCGCCTTCCGTCATCAAGGGCGCCGCGGCGCGGGTTACGGCGATGAGAGAGTAGACGCTCACATCGTGGGCGATGCGGAAGGCCTCGCGTGTGGTGTTCAGAAAATCGCCGTGCATGGCGTCGGCGGGAGCGAAGGCGATGCAATGCGCCAGGGCATCCAGGCGTCCAAAGCGTTCTTTGAGCTGGGCGAAAAGCTGCTCGATCTCGGCATCATTGGCGACGTCGCACTGGAACGGCTCAGCGCCGGGCAAGGACGCGATCAGATCATAGGCTTCGGCCTTCATGCGTTCGTTCTGGTAGGTAATGGCCAGCCTGGCGCCCGCCTGGTTGAGGCTCTGGGCAATGGCCCATGCGATGCTTCTTTTGTTGGCGACGCCGAATACCACCGCATTCTTTCCTTGCATGCTGAGCATGAGTCGTTCCTCGCGTATTGGTAAACCGGACAGGATAACAGGAAAACACCTCAGGTGCAGGGCGCGCATTTCTTAGGGCCTTACGGGGACACTCTGCGCCGGCCATAGAGGAAATATCACTCAGCAACCCTGTTTCATTAAAAAACTATAGACAAACCCGCCTCCCGGTTCTAATATTCTCAGCAAATTTTTACCGCACACTTTCAGAGCCGGAGTGTGCGACTCGCAGTTGCTCGAAAAAATCTTGAGCCGCGTGTTCGTATTTTGACTCACCGGCCTTATTCGCCCAAGAGGAGGCAACCGCTATGGGCTTGTCCAGACGTGAGTTTTTCAAAGTAGGAACCGGCAGCGCCGCCGCGCTACTTCTCGGCTTCGACGCCAAGCCGGCCCTCGCGCAAGCCAAAGAACTGAAAATTGCGCGCACCACTGAAACCCGCTCCACCTGTCCTTATTGCTCCGTGAGCTGCGGTGTGATCATTCACACCCTGGGCGATAAGGCCAAGAACGTGACCGCGCAGGTGGTGCATGTGGAAGGCGACCCCGATCATCCGATCAACAAAGGCACGCTGTGCCCCAAGGGTGCTTCCCTTTACCAGGAAATCCTGAATGACCGCCGCTTGAAGAAACCGCAGGTGCGCCGTCCCGGCAAGAGCGAGTGGGAAGACATCTCCTGGGACAAGGCGATCAGCGAGATTGCTGCCCACATTAAAAAGACGCGCGATGAAACCTTCGTGGAGAAAAATGCGGACGGCAAGACCCTGAACCGCTGCGAAGGCATCGCATTCAATGGCGGCTGCACGGACACCAACGAATTCAACTGGTTGGTTGTCAAGACGATGCGAAGTATGGGCGTCGTCTATATAGAAAACCAGGCCAGGGTTTGACACGGCCCCACGGTCTCAAGTTTGGGACCAACTTTCGGGCGCGGCGCGATGACCAATGGCTGGGTCGACATCAAGAACACTGACATGATGTTGATCATGGGCGGTAATCCGGCAGAGAACCATCCCTGTGGCTTCAAGTGGGTTGTGGAGGCAAAAAGGAACCGCAATGCCGGGCTGGTGGTGGTGGACCCACGGTACCAGCGGACAGCATCCCAGGCGGACATCTTCTGCCAGATTCGCGCGGGTACAGACGTTGCTTTCCTGGGCGGCCTGATCAATTACGCCATCCAGAACAATCGCTTTGCCAAGGAATACGTTACCAATTACACCAACGCGGCCTTCATCGTGAAGAAGGGCTTTAAGCTGCCGGAAGACGGCCTGTTCTCCGGTTACGATCCCGCTGCGATGAAGTATGACGTTTCCTCCTGGAATTACGAGGAGGGCGGCAACGTTACCGGGACCGCTGCTGCGGCCATCGCCGCCGGCGACGGTCCAGCTACGGCAGAAACCTCTGCTAAAGCCGCTCCGCCGCCACCGCCGGCCAAGGTCGTTGCCGTCGCCGGCAAGCCCGCGGCTGCGCCGCCTCCTCCAGGATTGCCGCCGAACACCGCGTACGATCTTTCTCTCGAGCATCCGCGCTGCGTCTTTCAGTTGATGAAGAAGCAGTACTCGCGTTACACGCCGGAGATGGTTGCCAAGATCACCGGCATCCCGGCGGACCAGTTCAACAAGGCTGCTGACAAGCTGACCTCCATCCGCAAGGATGGCGATACCAAGAAGGTCGGCACCATCATCTACTCGGTGGGCTGGACGCAGCACTCGAACGGCTCGCAGATGATTCGCACTGCAGCCGTCTATCAGCTGCTCATGGGCAATGTGGGACGGGCCGGCGGTGGCGTCAACGCCCTGCGCGGTCATTCCAACATCCAGGGCGCAACGGACATGGCCGGCATCTTTGATAACCTGCCCGGCTATCTCAAAGTGCCCATCCCCGCGGACGCAGATTTTGCCGCCTATCTCAAACGCATCACCCCCACCTCAGCCAAGCCCAAGGAGTGGGATTCGTTCAATTACTGGTCCAACACTCCCAGGTTTGCCGTCTCCTTGCTGAAAGCGATGTACGGAGACGCTGCCACCAAGCAAAACGACTGGGCTTTCAACTATCTCCCCAGAATCGGTGACAAGCGCTTCTCCTGGGCCGATCAGTGGGACGCCATGTACAAAGGCGACGTGAAAGGTCTGATTGCCTTCGGTATGAATGGCGTGGCCATCGGGCCGAACTCCAAGAAGAACATTGATGCCTTGAAGAAGGCGCAATGGCTGGTGGTCTGCGAGATCTACCCCGAGGAAACTGCTGAATTCTGGCAGTCGCCCAGTATTACCAAAGAAGACCAAGCCAAGATCAACACTGAGGTCTATCGCTTGCCCGGCGCCGGTTTCGCGGAGAAGGACGGCACCTTCGTCAACTCCGCCCGCTGGCTGCAATGGAAGTGGGCCGCTCTGCCCACGCCGGGAGATGCCAGGCTGGATCAGGCAATTCTCTCCAGCATCTTCCTCAAGGTACGCGAGCTGTACCAGAAGGAAGGCGGGAAGTTCCCCGACCCCATCTTGAACCTGAGCTGGGCTTATACAAATCCAGCCAGCCCGTCACTCACGGAAGTGGCCAAGGAGATCAACGGCAAGGCGCTGGCTGATCTCAAGGACGAAAAGCTGCCGCCTCCGAATGAGTGGAAAGCCGGTCAGCAACTGCCGGGCTTTGCCTGGCTGCGCGATGACGGCTCCACTTCCTGCGGCAACTGGCTGTATTGCGGTTCCTGGCCGGACGCTGGTTCCAACACGCAGCGGCGCAATCCGGATGATCCTTCCGGGCTGGGCATCCATCCCACCTGGGGCTGGTCGTGGCCGATGAATCGCCGCGTGATGTACAACCGCGCTTCCTGCAACCTGGAAGGCAAGCCCTGGGACCCCACGCGCAAACAAGTCTGGTGGAATGAGGCGCAGCAGAAGTGGGTAGGCAACGATGTCCCCGACTTCAAGCCTGATTCCAAACCCAAGGACCACATGGGACCGTTCATCATGACGCCGGAAGGCGTTGCGCGCCTGTTCGTGCCCCTGGCAGGACTGGCCGATGGCCCGTTCCCCGAGCATTATGAGCCCATCGAAAGCCCGGTGGCGAACCCGCTCCATCCTGGTCAGTCCAGCAGCCCGGTGGTCAAAAAATTCAAGACGCCGCTGGACAAGTACGCCACTGCGAAAGATGGTTTCAACATCGTCTGCACCACCTACCGGCTCACGGAGCACTACCACTACTGGACCAAGAACAACCGCATGAACGTGGAACTCCAGCCCGAGCCGTTCGTGGAGATGCCGGTCGAACTGGCGGAGGAAATGGGGCTGAAGGGTGGGGAGAAGGTCAAGGTCTCCAGCATCCGCAGCACCTATTACTGCAAGGCCATGGTGACCAGACGCATCAAGCCGATGATGATCGATGGCAAGAAAACCTATCAAGTCGGCATACCGATTCACTGGGGTTATGCGGGGCTGGCTGACGGGCGGCCGGAAGCCGAACGCACGCCTGCCAACCTGCTTTCGCCCACAGTAGTTGACCCCAACGCGTTCACACCGGAATTCAAGGGATTCCTGGTGAAGATCGAGAAGGCCTAAGGAGCTGCCATGAGCAACGGATTGTTGGAAATCAAAGCGATCTCCGGGCACCGTGGCGGCACGCCGGGTAGCGGAGTTTCCCGCGACTACGACGTGTGCAAGCTGGTGGATACCACCACTTGCATCGGCTGCAAGGCCTGCGAGGTTGCCTGTCTTGAGTGGAACGGATACTCATTCGCCGAAACCACTTTCGATAACACTTATCAGACCATGCCGGATACGGCATGGAATTTCTGGAACCTGATCCGCTTCAACGAAGTCGAGCACGAAGGCCAGGTGCAGTGGCTCATGCGCAAGGACCAGTGCATGCACTGCGAAGAGCCTGGCTGCCTGATCGCTTGCCCGGCGGACGGCGCCATTGTGCAGTACTCCAACGGCATCGTTGACTTTAACCAGGCGAATTGCATCGGCTGCCAGTACTGCGTGACCGGCTGTCCGTTCAATATCCCCAAATTCAACAACGTCACCAAGAAGGTCTATAAGTGCACGCTCTGTTCTGACCGCGTGGGCGCGGGCCTGGAACCGGCCTGCATCAAGTCCTGTCCCACCGGCTGCCTGCACTTCGGCAGCAAGGAAGACATGGTCGCCCTCGCCAACAAGCGGGCCAAACAGGTGCGCGACAACACCTCCCACAAGAATGCGGGGGTTTATGATCCGGCTGGAGTTGGCGGCACGCACGTGATCTACGTGCTCCACGACAAGGACAATCCGGAACAGTACGGCGGTCTTCCCAAGGACCCGAGCGTTCCGTTCTTCGTCAAGATGTGGAAAGGCCCGCTCAAGTGGCTGGGCGGTATCGCCATGGGACTGGGTATCGCCGCGGTGTTCGGCCATTACGTGCGTTACGGCCCCAAGCCGGCAGATCACGGGGAGGGTAAATAGTCATGAGCAGCAACATTGTTGTTCGTCACGGCACTGACCTTCGTGAAGACGAGATCGTCCGTTATACCCTCAAGGAGCGTATGTGCCACTGGATCTCGGGAGTGAGCTATCTCTACCTCCTGCTGACCGGCTTGGCGCTGTTCACTCCTTACCTCTATTGGATCGCCTACGTGCTGGGCGGCGGGCCCACGATCCGCTTCTGGCATCCGTGGGTGGGTCTGATCTTCTTTGTCAGCGTGCTCTGGATGCAAAGCATGTGGGGCAACGACATGAAGACCACAAAAGAAGACCTGGAGTGGCGCAAGACCGTCAAAGCCTACGTCACCAACCGCGATGACCAGGTGGCGCCGGCCGGGCACTTCAACTCCGGACAGAAGCAGTTCTACTGGATCATGTTCTGGGGAGGAATCATTCTGTTCCTCACCGGAATCGTGATGTGGTTTCCGGAACTGGTGCCGCGCAGCGCGCATTGGGTGCTGCCCATCGTGGTCTTTCTCCATTGCGTGGGCGCCTTGGCCACCATTGGGGCTTTCATCATCCACCTCTATATGGGCATTTTCTTCGTCTCCGGCGGCCTGCACGGGATCCTTTGGGGTCGCGTGCCGGTGAGTTGGGCGCAAACCCACCACCGCCTCTGGTACGACAAAATGCTGAAGGAAGACCGGCAAAGCGTGAGAGGGACTGGCGCGGATTGAAGTCTTCCTGGGACCTGCGTATCAAGCGGGCGGGAGAGCTTGCTGAAAAGCATTCCACCGCGTCGGAGTTGCTGGCGTTTTATCAGCATCTCGCCCGCTTTCAAAAATCCTTGTACGAAAAACTTGCTTCCATTGAGGACCACGATGTCTCGGTCCTCCTTTCTTTTTTACCCGGCCTTATCAGCACGGTGAAGGAGCACGGCTCACCGCAGTTACGGCAGTCGGCAGACGAGCTGGCCCAGGCCTCGCGCGAGGAGCTCCTGGAGCTGCTCAACAGCATCTGGCAGCACCAGGTGGAAAGCGCCGACCTCCACCCCGAGTATGCTTTTTTCGCCCGCGCGCTGTTGCAGCCCTTCGCCGAGTATCTGGCTGAAAAAACTCGACCGCTGCAGCAGGAAGAGCAGGAGCAGGCGCAGGCGCAGGAGCAGGAACAAAGCACCGCAGTGTGTCCTTTCTGCGGTTCGGTCCCCCAGGTGGCGGTCCTGCGCCCGGAAGGCGACGGCGGCAAGCGTTCTCTGGTCTGCTCGCTCTGCGCCACAGAATGGACCTTTCGCCGCCAGAAGTGCCCGAACTGCGGCGAGGAACACAAAGACAAGCTGCCGGTCTTTGTGGCCCAGGATTTCAACAATGCGCGCGTGGATGCCTGCGATTCCTGCAACACTTACATCAAGGCCATCGATATGACCAAGGATGGCCGGGCCGTTCCCCTGGTGGATGAACTTGCCACCGTCTCGCTTGATCTGTGGGCGCAGGAAAAGAACTACCACAAACGCGTGCCCAACCTGTTTGGCGTCTAGCGATCCACTGCCTTCACTCTTCGTAACTCAGCTCAATTGCGTAAGCGGTTTCATCTCGTGAGCTGGCGGCTGCCGGAAGGTCAGGACCAGGTTCGCCGCGAACAGGGTCACCGCTGTTAGCTCGCAAATGGCCGACCACGGAAGCACGTGCCAGGCCGGGGACCAGAACCCTTCATACGCCAGGATCTCGCTGCTGACGCGCAGCGCACAGCCCACGTTCAGCAATAACAAACAGGCAAGCATGAGGCGGGGACTATACAGCACCTTCATCCCCCCAAATGCCGGAAGCACGCGCTGCCCGATCGAGAACACCATGGTGGAAACAAAGCCGACGGTGAGCGCGTGCCGCGAGGCGCCGGTCCAGCCGTTGCTGTGGTCAACGTAGGCCGCGGCAATACCCAATACCGTGGCAACCAGGAACCATCCATACGCCAGCCGGACAAAAATTGGGAAAGAGCCGTGGACTCCCACGGTTTTGGCCGGTCGCGCCGGGCGTACAAACAGATTCAGAGCGACAACCGATAAAACCGCAGCCGCGGCCAGAAGCCAGGGAGAGATTTGGAACAGCCCGGCCTGAGCAAGGAGCACGCCGGCAACGTCAAGCGCCAGTGCGGTGCGAAGAAGACCCTCGCGCAGCGGCGGAAGCCCGAGAAACACCGGCAACCAGCGCGCGCTGAAACCCCAGATCGTGGGCACGATAAAGCCGTAGCAGAGCATCACCAGCAGCCGGGCGTCATAGGGAGCGGGCAGAGCCGGTGCGGCAGCGTAATAAGCCGAGTAGATGCTGTCCGCCAGATTCATCAGCAGCGCGATACCCAGAGCGCTGGTTCCGGTCAGGACGGCGAGAATCCACACCGGCATTCCGTCCGAAGACCTTGCTCCGGCAGAGCGGTGGGCCGTGATCGTGGAGAAAAGAAAAATCAGAAAAGCCGCAAACTCCAAGGCTGCAGAGAGCGGGAGCAGGACTTGCCAGTGCCGTTCATAAACTCCGGCGGCCCAGCGCAACAATACAGCGGAAGTCCATGCCAGCAACGTTATCCATCCCCAGCTTCCGCCCTGCGTTCCTTTCCCGGCCATCTTGGGCAAGGAATAGAACCCAATGCCGATAATGAACGTGCCAACCCACCCAAGGACCTGCGCCTGGCCGTGCGCCTGGATCCATGCCGGCGAGAGCGTGTTCTGGTGTTGCGCGCTGATCGCGATCAGGTTCCACACACCCAGGAAAGTTCCGGGTAGAAGCATGAAGAACAGGCCTGTGAGCACGTACGCCATCATGAGGCGTTGTGCGCTCCTTTCCCGGGCCTGGGCAAGGATAGCAGCGCTGTTGTCCGCATGGGCCATGCAGCGATTATCTACGAATTATGCGTTCATGCGGCGTCTGATCCGTGACCCGCTGTTGTATGCGCCGCGTGTGGTTCGGCAAGATGATGCACCGATTCGCGCAGCCCGCGCAGCCGCAAAGCCAGTCCTGCCATGGCCAGCCCGTTCGCTGCGGCATAGGCTGCAATCCAGTTGAGGAGCGAGGGGACCTGCCAGGAGTGCGCGAAGAACAGGTACAGTGAAAACGCCAGCGACGTGGCGCCTCCTGCAATCAGCAGCCATTCGTCTGCCAGGTGCCGCCGCAGATGGATGCCTGCCGCAATTTCCAGAAGGCCCAGCAGCAGCGCGGCGCAGGCAATGACCATGACGATGGCATTAAAAGTCAGTCCGGGAAAGAAAAGGATGACGGCCCCGGCGCCCAGCATGGTTGCGCCTTCTGCCAGGAGCGTCCACAGATCGCGCTTCTTCTGTGACCTGCGCAGGCAGGCGGCCACGGTGATGAGCCCGCTCACTGCGGTGAGCAGCCCAAAGACAACCACCACCCCCGCCGTGGCCCATGGCGCAAGCAACATGGTGGAGAAGAAAGGTTGAAATCCGAATACAAACGCCGCGAAAACCAGCGCGAACACGCCTCGCAGCAACAGCAGCCACCAGTTGTTGATCATGACGCGGATCATATCGGTGTACCTGCCTTAAGTGTGCTCTGCTCCGGCAGCTCCGGCTGTGACCAGGCTCACAGTGTGGCAGCGACAAAGGACTCATTAAAGGTGGTTCGTTTCAGGCACAAACTTCACCTGGATCGTTCGTCACGTCTCCATAAGCATTGGGGATCGTCATACGTTAAAACGTTGTCATCCTGAGCGATGCCCGAGCGAGGTAACGAGTGAGGACGAGTCGAAGGATCCCGAGCGATCTTCCTTTGCCATGCGGATGCAGGGAATTTCAACGATGAGCCTCTAGATGCAAGTCCCTGAAAAAAACACAAATGAAAGTGCATTTTTCCAGGTTAAAGCACGCCGCACTTCCCATTCACTCCAGGCGCAGCAATGCATTCACCACGCCATCTTCCGGCGGTGAAAACTTGAACCCGGCCCGGGCGAACATGTCTTTCATGCCGTAGTTTTCTGACAGAGTTGCGCCTTCCAGGCCGGAGATGCCTTCTTTGCGCGCGATGCTGATCAGCTGCTGCAGCAGGTGCGTCCCCAGCCCGCGGTTCTGGAATTTGTCTGCCACCAGAAACGCAACTTCGGCGGTATTGTCGGAGTGTTTGCGGATGAGCCTGGCGACTCCCGCGATGCGCCGTGCGCCGCCCTCATCGAGATACTCCGCCACCAGGGCAATCTCGCGGTCGTAGTCGACAAAGCATTTGGTGAAGAGTCGCTCGTGCGAGATGCGCACGTCCAGCCGCAGGGGCAGGAAGAAGCGCAGGTACACGCTGGTCTCGGAGAGCTGGCGGTGAAAGTCAACCATCAGGGCTTCGTCGTCAGGGCGGATGGGGCGCAACGTGAAGCGCTGGCCATCGCCGGCATCCCAGGAAGACACATATTGGTTGGGGTAGGGACGGATCGCCGGCCGCGGCAGATCGGAATCCTTCACGCTCGCGGGATGGAGAATCACGCGCGCGTCCAGCGCGACAATGCCCTCCGGTCCGGCCAGCAGCGGGTTGATCTCGATATCGGCGATGCGCGGGTTTTCCACCACCAGTTCGCTGAATCGCACCACCAGCTCTTCCAGCTTCTCCAGGTCAATGGGTCTCTTTCCCCGAGCGCCTTTCAGCGCCTGCAGGATGCGCGTATTCTCCATCATGCGCCGCGCCAGGGTGGTGGTGAGCGGAGGCAGGGCGTGCGTATTGTCGCGCAGCACCTCCACGAGCTGTCCGCCCAGTCCAAACACCATCACCGGCCCGAACTGCGGATCAGTGGAGCTGCCCAGGATGAGTTCATAGCCGGCGCTTTTGATCATGGGCTGCACGGTTACCCCGTGAAAGCTGCCGTCGGCTGCAAATACCGACTCGATCTTCTGGAAGGCCGCGCGCACGGCATCGGCGCTCTGCAGGCTGAGGATGACTCCGCCCCGGTCTGACTTGTGGGTCACGGTCTCCGAGTGAAGTTTGACCACCACGGGGTAGCCGATCGCCTCGGCCGCCGCTGCGGCTTCCTCTGCGCTATGCGCGATGCGCCACACCGTCACCGGCAGTTCATAAGCCGCAAGAATCTGCCGCGACTCATGCTCGGTCAAAATGGTGCGGTTTTTCTTTTGTGCATCGGCAATGATGGCGGCCACGCGTTTGGGCCCGTCGAGTGGCAGATCGCCGGTGAACTCCGGCGCCTCGTAGAGCGCCAGCAGGTTGGAACTGTAACGCCACATGTAGGCAAAGCTCCGTGCTGCCGCGTCGGGGTACTCAAAGGTCGGTATTTTGGCTTCATTGAGGATGTTTGCCGCCAGCTGCATGCGCGCGCCGCCCATCCAGCTTGCCAGCAGGGGCTTGCCGATGGACTCTGCTGCCTTGCTGAGCAGGAGGGCGGATTTCTCCGGCTCGGTCATGCCTTGCGGCGCCAGGATGGAGAGCACGGCGTCACACCCGCTGTCGCGCCCTGCGATTTCCAGGGCCTGCGCGTAGAGCTCCGGACCGGAATCACCCAGCGTGTCGATAGGGTTGGCGTGGCTCCATGCTTCAGGGAGGATTTTGTCGAGCGCGGCGTGGGTCTCCGGGGAAAATTCGGCGAGCTGGCCGCCGCTGGCCAGCAGCGCGTCCGTGGCCAGCACGCCCAGGCCGCCCGCGTTGGTCACCACCGCCAGGCGGGGCCCGCGAGGACGCGGCTGTTTGCTCAGCACTTCCGCCATATCGAACAATTCCCCGATCGTGGAAACACGCAGGATGCCGCAACGGCGGAATGCGGCTTCAAAGACCTCGTCGGACCCGGTAAGGGCGCCGGTGTGCGAAGCGGCGGCCTTGCGCGCAGCCTCCGTTTGTCCTGGCTTGATGATGATGATGGGCTTGCGCAGGGAAACTTCGCGCGCCGCGGATAGAAAGCTGCGCGCGTCGCCAATGGACTCCATGTAAATCAAAATGCTGGAAGTGTAGGCGTCGTCGCCAAAGTGGTAGATCAGGTCGCCCCAGCTCACGTCCAGCATGGAACCCACGGAAACAAACCCGCTGAACCCCACGTTCTCCCGGCGGCTCCAGTCCAGGATCGCCGTACACAGTGCGCCGCTCTGGCTGAGAAACGCGATGTTGCCGGGCAGGGCGTTGGACTGTGCGAACGTCGCATTCAGGCCGGTGCGCGGGTTCATCACGCCCACGCAGTTTGGCCCAACCAGGCGCAGGTGGCTCGAGGCCAGGATCTTGCGGATCTTGTTTTCCCGCTCCTTGCCCACAGGCCCAAGTTCGGCGAAGCCGGCGGAGATCACCACCGCGCTGCGAACGCCCGCTGCCACGCATTCTTCCAGCACTTCCGGGACGGTCGCCGCGGGCGTGATCACTACCGCAAGGTCGACCGGCTCTCCAATGGCAGCCACGCTGGGATAGCAACGGATGCCCAGCACGTTGCTGCGATGAGGATTCACGGGAAAAATGGTTGCTCCCGAAGGCTGCTCCAGCAGATTGCGCAGCACGGTACGGCCGACCGTGGCCGGCTTCTCTGTGGCTCCAATCACCGCCACCGTGCGGGGATGAAAGATAGGCCACAGCGGGCTTGGCGGCCACAACGGCGGCGCCGAATCTCGAATGGGTTTTTCTGCGGTGCTTTCCGGCATGACAAAAGTGTCCCCGTACAAGATTACTACGTCATTGGTCCGGTGATGGCTCCGCCATGAAGTTGCATCGGCCAAAAAAAGGAAGGATGTGAGAAGCTCACATCCTTCCAGCCTTCATCCTTCCCTCAGCACAGAGAGGAAACAGATTGCGGGGCGTGGGGTTTCAGTCCGCCACCATGTCGCGGACGGTCAGCACCGGGCACGGCGCACCGGCCACTACCTTGTACGTAACGCCGCTGGCGAAGTGCGTGCTGAACTTCTTGTCCCACGGCAGTCCGAGCACGATCAGGTCCGGGCGCTCTTTTTCCGCGTAGCCCAGGATCTCCGTTGCCGGATCTCCGATGTCCACGATCATCTCCGGCTTGCACCAGGTGCTTGCATCGGAGGGGACCAACTCGGCAAGCTGGTTTTTCGCTTTGTCCACCACGCCGGTGCGGTCCACCTGGAAGGTTTCATCCAGGGTGACGATATGCATGAAGATCACTTCCCCGTTGGTCTCCTTGGCGAAGGAGAGAGCATACGTGGACGCGAACTCCGAATGAGCGCCCAGATCCGTGGGGAAGAGGACCTTCTCTGCCATGAACCCGTGGAATGGACGGAAAGCCACGTGCGGGCCAACCGTCAGCACCGGGCAGGGAGCGTTGCGGAAGATGAATTCCGCGGTCGATCCCAGCAGCAGACGGCTTACCCCGTGACGGGCGTGCGTCCCGATCACCACCAGGTCAATTCCGTTTTCCGCGATCCAGCGAGGGAACACCAGTTCAATGTCGCCGCGCTCAAACAGGGGCTTGACCTTTATGTCGGTGCTCTTTACCAGCGTGTCGAGGCGCTTGTGGCTGTTCTCAATGATCTCGTCCACTACGCTGATGTCGGCGTTCTCAGAGAGAATCATCGGCTCGGCAGCGTGCGCTGGAAACAGGTTTGCATTGTAATGGCGGGCCAGGCCCATGGCATACGCCAGTGCCGGCTCGGAAGCTTCACTGAAATCCGTCAGGAAAAGTATGTTCTTGAAAGTAATACTCGTCGCAGTTTGCAGAGCTTGCATAAGGACCTCCTTCTTATGTCCTTCATAAGTTCGTTTAAAAAGTGTCGGGCCTGGCTTTCTTGAGGAAGGACGGCCCGTGGCTCAGCGCCTGCGAAGTTTGTCACGCACCGGCTTCCAGCTACGCCGTTATGACGTGCCCAACAAATCAGTTTGATTCTGTCCGCCGCCATCGGCAGTGATCTGCGTCACGGCAGGAGAAGCAGCTTCTTCACCCTTTCGCGTTGCGCAGCAAGTCGGTGAAAACATGGTCGGAACGACGACAGCGTCTGCAACCAGAACCACCCAATGTCCCACCCATTCCGAGGCCGAACATCCACAAGGTCCAGAGCTTCTTGGCAGTGAGCGTGAGGCCGAGGAACCTTGCTCCGCTGCCCTGAATGAGAAGCGAGACAGCCGAGTTCTTACTCCCGCGAAGCGCAGCAGGTGCAGGTCCGTCCCGCCCTCAGCCTCACCAAAGCTCGGACAACCCCAGCAAACCAAAACCGGGTTTCCACCCCACCAGACGAAAATCGCGTCTGGTGGGGGCCCCGGGTTTGCTGGGGGCCCCACTTCGGGGTTCGGGATGGGTAGGGGGAAAGGATTGGCAGAACGATGACGGTGTCTGGAAACAGACAAAAACCACCGCCCATTGCCCTCGAAAGGCAAGAAGGATGTGAGGTGACTCACATCCTTCTTTGAGGTAACCGCCATTAGTAGCTTTTGAGTAGCAGCTTAGGTTGTGGCAATTTTTAAAAGCTGTTCGTCACCTCCTTCCTTCATTTCTTTAAACAAGCCTGCGTCTTTTTCAAAGAGAAACTTCAGGCGGCGCAGGTCCTGGTCCAGGACCTTGCCGGGCGCCGAGCCGAACAGCTCCGCTACAAAGCGTCCCAGGATCCCCGCCGGCGGCCGGTAGAACATGCGAACGCGCAAGCGCGTGCTTGCGTCGTAGTTCGCGTCAAAGTGGGCGATGCCGAAATTGCCCACCGTCGAGCCGGGCAGGCTCTTCCATTCCACGCTGGTATTCGGCACGGTGCGCGTGATTCTGCCCTCCCAGTGAATGGGAAGCCCACCGGGACCGTTCATGGTCCAGCGATAGAGGTTCTCTCCAAGCCGTTCAATGGCGGCAATGTGGGAGAAGACCTTGGGATAGTTCTCCGGGTTGGCCCAGAACTGGTACACGTCAGAGATCGGCGCATTGATTCTGATGGTGCGGTCCAGTTCAAAGCCGGGTGATTCATCGGAAAGCGCCAGCAGGGAAGGAACGTTCTTCCGGGAGATGCTGTGCGTCACCAGGGCGCCTCCCACCAGCGCAATCAGGGCCCCGAGTTCGTCTTTGCGACGCCATCCATAAAGTGCGGCAGCGCCGCCTGCGGTCCCGGCGAGCAAACGCCGGGCCGGACTCCAGCGCAGCAATGTCTGGTGGCGCGCCTGCGTGAATACGTCCGGCACTTTGTTTGCGGCCGCGAGTGGCGGGCACAAGTCGAGTTCATTCTGCACGCCGCGCACGCCAGGCATGGCGGTCACTGCGTCTACCAGCCGCCGCGCGTCCTGCTCCGTCGCTTCGCCCCAAATCGTGATTACGCCCTCGTCGGCGGTCACGTGAATCTTGTGCGGATGAGAAACAATGCGTCCCATGCGCGCGCGCACACGCTCCACATGGACGCGATCATCCAGCGGAGGGCGCACCAGGCTGGTCCATGCGTGCCTGGCCAAGCCGGAGATGCGGTTCTCCGCATCGCGCAAGGAAAGCTCAGCACCGTTAGCAATCTCACGCCCCAACTGGTTCACCTTCCTGGCAAAGGTCCCACGGCGCCGAGCGCCGCTTTCCCTATCCAGGAAATACCACGCAGCCGCCCCGCTCGCGGCGCCGCCCAGCAGCGTCCATAAGATACGTTTGCTGCTTGCCATAACTCCTCCAATACCTGTACCTGCTTGCAGTCTCGCGCTTGCATCGCGCTTTCGCGGTGATGACCATCACACCCGCCGCAACTGCAACGCAAATCTAGAGCCGGGAGATTCTCGCAGGGGACCTTCAACGGCTGTCAGTGCAGCTGCAGTTCTCGCCGGACAACGACCGGGGAAAATTGGTGGCGAATATAAGGCGATGAAGCCTCTCTGGATCCAAACGAAACATGTGTGACGCAGATCACATCGCCTCTGTGAGGGCGTGCCTATGATAAAAAAAGTAGTAGTGGTACCCCGGGAGTTGCTTATGGCAATGGCATATAACCTTCATATCATCGAGAATTGTTTAAAGTGCACCTTCCGCGAGCATCGGCTGTTCTGTGATCTTTCCCACGATGCGCTGGGCAAATTACAGGCAATCAAAGCGACTTCGGTTTATCCCAAAGGCACCTTGTTGTGCCTGGAAGGCCAGCCTCCTCGCGGCATTTACATCCTTTGCACGGGCCGGGCCAAGCTTTCGACCACCTCGGCAGAGGGTAAGAGCATCATTTTGCGGATCGCCGATCCAGGCGAGGTCCTCGGTCTCACCGCTGCTGTATCCAACACGCCCTATGAAGCCACCATTGAGACCATGGAGCCCAGCCAGGCTAATTTCATCTCGCAATCTGAGTTCGTCCATTTTCTGCAGGAGTTCCCTGATGTCGGCATGAAGGTGGCGCAGCAGCTTACCCATAATTGCAAGTGCGCGTACTCTGAAATTCGCTCGCTTGGTCTTTCCAACTCTGTTCCGGAAAAGATCGCCAAGCTGATCCTGGTGTGGGCGGAGCATCCGCTGGATCTGCACCGGCAAGGCGGTAACGGGGACATCCCGATTCGAGTGACGCTCACTCAGGAAGAGATCGCCCAGTTTGTCGGCACCTCGCGCGAGACAGTGTCGCGCGTGCTGGGTGATTTCCGTCGCAAGGGCTGGCTGAAAATCAAGGGCGCAACCTGGAACATCGTGAACAAAAAGGCCCTGGAACATCTTGTTACGACTTAAACATCACATGCTGGCGTGATCACAGTCACAGACCAAGGAAACAAGGTGGGTCTAAAGTCTCTCAATATGAACCCCCTAACTACCGCTGCCAATCCAGCTACGAACGAGCTGTATGCAAGCCTTCCCGTTGACGTGCGCCATGCGCTGGAGCAGCATGCGCGGCATGTGATCGTGCCTCGAGGACAAGGGCTCATTCAATACGGGATCCTGCCCAACCAGCTCATGATTCTGAACTCCGGTACCGTGGAGATTTCCGTTCCCAGTCCGGAAGCCGAAGTCTCCCTGGGCACCGCAGGCCCAGGAAAGGTCTTTGGCATGCGCGCACTCGTCTCCGGAGAGACCCCGGAAATCGATGTGACGACGCTTGAAGATTGCGAGGTCACTGTCATCCCCGGGCAGGAATTCCTGGGGGTGTTGCAGAGTATGCCGCAAGTGTATTTCGGCGTGGCCAAGGTGCTCAGCGCCGATCTCAAGATCGCAGACCAGTTGATCCGAAATTGTTCCCGGCGCAACCTCGCGGCGCGAAAAATCTGAAGCCAACTCGCGTGACATGGATCACAGCCACACAATTGAGCAAACGTTATCTTAGACCCTGCTTTGGCTTGTTCTTCCGGAGCCCGGGCGCTTTTGGGGGAGCCCGGCTCTGGGGGAACGCTCAGGCCACATAGAATCCACATTCTGCACTCAACTATCAAAAGGGCACTCGGCAGGTGCCCTTTTCGATTCTGTTCCTGACCATCGTGTTCCAGACCGTTCCAGCCTCACGTGTACAATCAGCGGTCTTAAAGGGTTCAGTGCACGGCGACTCTCTTCGCGTCGATTGATTCCGTACCAAATGAGTAACTGCTACAGCCAAAAAAACGATGATGGTGCGAGTTATTCTTCACAGACTGTGACATCAGTCACAGAAGGGTTTCCCACTTAGTTCATATACTCACGCCTTCAGCTTACCCTGAAGGGAGAATGCGAGGCTTGCTCATGCTACGAAAACCCAATATCGCCGGGCTTGGGGCGGTTGTCCTCGTTCTGTCGCTGGTAATCCTTGGTTCCGCGGCTGCGCAACAAAGCAATCATAAGAGCGACACGGCGAAGGCCCAGGCTGTGCAGAAGAGCAATGACAAGGAAAAAAGCAAACCTGGCCCTGCTGCCGAAGCTTCCGTCGATGCGTCACAGTATGTGGGGGCCGACACCTGCAAAACATGCCATGAGGAGCAGGGCGTCGGTTATGACAAGGGCCCGCACTGGAAGACCACGCTGAGCAAGCATCAGGGTGTGGATTACCAGGGTTGCGAGGCCTGCCACGGCCCCGGAAAAAACCACGCCGAATCGGGCGACCCTGACAAGATCGTGCGCTTCCCCAGTCTCTCGCGCGAAGAGTCATCCAAACGCTGCTTGAGGTGCCATGAATTTGGCCAGGAGCACGCAAACTTCCTCCGCTCTGAACACGTCAAGAACAACGTGGGCTGCATCGATTGCCATTCCATCCATGCGCCCAAGGTCCAGGCCAAGCTGCTCAAGGCCACACAACCAGTGCTGTGCTATACCTGCCACAAGGACGTGCGCCCTGACTTTTCCAAGCCCTTTCATCACAAGGTGAATGAAGGGCTTCTGAACTGCAGCAATTGCCACAACCAGCACGGCGGCTTCATCACGCGCCAGTTGCGCGCCACCGCAACCCAGGACCAGGTTTGCTTCAACTGCCACACCGACAAAGCGGGTCCTTTCGCTTTTGAACACGCTCCCATCAAGACCGAGGGCTGTGTTTCCTGCCACTCCCCGCACGGGTCGTCCAATCCGCGCCTGTTGCGGAGAAGCAACGTGAACCTGCTTTGCCTCGAGTGTCATACGTTTACCGTGGACTCCTCAGTGCCTGCCGCTCCCTCATTCCACAATCAGGCGCAGAAGTATCAGGCATGCACCATGTGCCACACGGCCATCCACGGGTCTAATTCTGACCATGTTTTCTTTAAACCGTAGGGAGAGAAGGTGACGGTTATGAATAATAAGCGCAATGATCGTTTCTTAAAGCTGTCGGTAATGGTTGTCTTTCTGGTGCTGCTGACTGTATGCGCAGCCCTTGCCCAGGACAAGGACAAGAAGGACGCGGACAAAAAAGACACGGGCGCCAAGACCGTCACCGATTTTGGCGTGCTGAGCCTCGGCGTGGATTCCAGCCGCAAGGCTTATGATTTGCCCGAGCCTTCAGCGCCGCAGGGGAAGGACAGCTTTGCCGGCTACACCGTCACTCAGACCGCCGAGTTCGGCGGACGCATTTCTGACTTCACCGGCAATGAGGGCGTCTGGGACACCTTTGTGAACCTTGGCACAGGGCCGCGTTTGCTGGAGTACACGCTGGAGATGCGCTCGCCCGGGCATACGGGGTTGCTGTTTGATGACTTCAGCCTGAGCAACTTCGGATACGGCGGCGATCCCAACAACGTGAGCCGGATGCGCTTCAGCAAGGGCGCGCTCTACACTTTCAGCGCCAATTTCCGCCGCGACCAGAACGTTTTCGATTACGACTTGCTGGCCAACCCCCTGAATCCGTCGGTTTCCACCATTCCCATAGCGGTGCTGCATTCGCCGCACGAGATCCTGCTCACCCGCCGCATGTCAGACGTAAACGTGGGTCTCTTTCCCGTTGGGGCCGTCAGGGTGAAACTGGGATGGTCGCGCGTGGTCAACGAAGGCACTAGCTTTTCCACGTTGCATGTGGGAACGGATACGCTGCTTTCCCAGCCGACCTTGAATACCTCTGACAGTTACAACGCCAGCGTGTCATTCCGCTTCATTCCCCGGACCAACATCAATTACGACCAGTTCTATACTTTCTACAAAGGCGATACCACTGCGCAGTTGGCGACACAGGACCAGATGGCTTTGTTCGGGTTCCCAACGTTCTTCGTTGCTCCCGGGGTCCCGGTGAACCTGGGCCTGCCTTTCAACAGCGCGGGCAACCAGCCCTGCGCTGCGGTTTTCACGGGCAGCTTTGTTACCAACACGTGCAACGCCTTCTTCTCTTACACGCGGTCGGGACGCAATCGCAACTCCTATCCCACGGAGCAAATCAGCTTCCAGAGCAGCTATTTCAAGCGGGTTGATTTCTCCGGCCGTTTCAGCTACTCGGACGCCGAGGCCTCCACTCCGGATTACAGCGACGTGTTCGATGGACAAAAGAGCAACCGCGGGCGGGGCATCGCCTATGCTGGAGCGGCGCTGGCCAAGCGAGTTTCCACTTCGGCCGATTTCGGCATCACCATCACGCTCACCAAGAAAGCGCGTCTGATCGACAATTTCCGCTTCAACAACTGGCGGATCCCATCCTCCTGGGACTTCACCACCACCAACTTGTTCGCCGCCAACCTTCTTGTCAAGCCCAACGTGTTCAGCCCGGCCACCTGTCCGCCGCCGTTTACCGCGGCCACCTGCCCGCAGCACATCACCCAGTCGAGCGCGGACGTGGTTCGCGACATCATCAGCAAGTTCGAGCGCCAGGACGCCAAGGTCAACACCTTCGAGCTGGAGTATGATTTCACCCGCAATTTCACCGCGCACCTGGGCTATCGCTACGAGCGCCGGGACATCACTCTGTCGGATTCAGACCAGACGTTTTCGAGCTTCTTCCCCGGCCCCACGGCGGCGCTCGCCAACCGCGGCGCCTGTGCCGGCCTGCCGGTGGATGCGCAGGGCGTGTGCCACACTTCTACCACCACTCCGGCGGACCCGGAGGTGACTGAGATCAACGGCCATGCCGCGCTGTTCGGTTTCTCGTTCCGGCCGTCGCCCAAGCTTCGTACCAGCTTTGACAGCGAACTGTTTTATGCCGACAACATTTTCACTCGTATCAGCCCGCGCCACCTGCAGCGCTACAAGGCCAGGGTCAATTACCAGGCGCGCGATTGGTGGAACGTGGGATCGGTGATCAACATCCGGGAAAACCGCAACGATACCGGCGACATCGATAATAAGCAGCACATTCGCAGCTACGTGTTCACCAGTTCGGTAGCGCCGGGTTCGGCCAAGTGGGCGGTGGATTTGTCTTACGATTACAACGACATTTTCTCCCAGACCAACATCTGCTTCGCGGCGTCCGTGGTGGCGCCGGGGACCACGAAATGCCCCAGCGGTCCGGGGCCCTTCTTCGGCCTCTCCACCTATAATGAGCAGTCGCATCTCGGTTCGGGCATGCTCGTGATGAAGCCGACATCTCGCGTGACGGCCGGCTTTGGCTACACCGTTACCAACAGCACGGGCAATACACTGATCCTCAACCCGGTTGCACCCACTGGGCCGCTGAGTTTCAATTACCATTTGCCCACCGCTTCATTGGCCATCAAGATCAACGAGCGTTTGATCTACAAGGCCGGCTGGAATTTCTACGATTACAACGAGAAATCCGATCCCGGGCCCACGCTGCCCCGGGACTTCCGCGGTAATGCATTTACGCTCGCGCTGCGCTACTCTATGTAGGCTGGCGGGTTTATACAATTGGAGGGTTGGAAATGAAATTCTTCATCACCATGTTAGTTGTCACCCTGGTCCTGGCCGTGAGCTTGCCGGCTTTGGCGCAGGACTCGCCCGAAGCTTTGTACAAGTCAAAATGCCAGGTCTGCCACGGCGCTGACGGCAAGGGGACCCCGGCCGGCGAGAAGATGGGCACAAAATCTTTCAGCTCACCGGACGTTGCCAAAAAGACTGACGCTGAGCTGATCGAAGCCACGAAGAAAGGGCAGGGAAAGATGAAAGGCTTCGAAGGCAAATTGACCGATGACCAGATCAAGGGCCTGATCAAATATATTCGGACTCTGAAATAAGCTTTTCAGGAATCCTTTGGCAAATGCCCGGGGCAACCCGGGCATTTTTCTTGAGTTGAAGGCCTGGCGCTGACTCTCTACTTGCCCGGCCCGAGCGCGCTCGCCGGCTCCACCTTGATCAGCCGGGCGCCCTGGAATTGTCCAGCCGGATTGAAATCGAAGCTGAACGTAGCACGCCCGAGGGGATTACAGGAGGCGCATCCCTCCCGGAGCGTGTAATCGATTACGAATCTCTGTCCACCACCGGAGAGTTTCTGCATTTGCGGAGATGCTTCGGATGGATGTGCGTCTTCGCCGGGGAAGAGGCCGATCTGCGGATGCGCGCCGCGCAAGGCTGTGTATTGCGGGTTCAGCGCCAGTTCTTTCAGGGGCAGAAGCTTCACATCGCTGGTGTCCAGGATTTCCGGCAGGCCGTTCAGCAGCAGCACGCTCCACGGTTCATCTTTGTCCTCTGGAAAGTAGGCTTGCCCAAGGTCCACCGCGTCCAGGGGATGAAAATTCTTCAGGATCGCAATCGTGCCGCTGTGTTCCTGCGCGTATTCCTGGGTGAACTCCACCGCCTCAGCGGAAGCTCCTGCATCCACCATATGATCGATGAAACATTGGGTGTGATCTTCAGGATCGCCGTTCTTGCAGCTTTCTCGGATCTGCTGCAGGGCTTGATCGCCGGGGTCCCACACCGCGGAACTCCCGATCTTGTCGTCAGAGTCCTGGCTCGCCTCGACCTCCAGAAAGACGACGTAAGAGGCAAGGGCGACAATCGCGATCGCCGCCGGCAGCTTGACCTTCAAGACACTTGTCATGCTTGTCCCTTCTTCCAGTGGCGCATGAAAGATCAAACACAGCTTGCAGAAAATTGTATCGTCCGGCGAAATAGAATGCCCGCACGAATTGCCATTCTTCACTATTCTTTACGTACCTTAGGGACCGGAATCCAGCGTCAGAGTGTGGCACAGGCACTCTTGCCTGTGCTCGTGTTTCCCTCTGGAAGGATGCTTAGGCACAGACAGGAGTGTCTGTGCCACACATTGCATGTTATGTCCGGTACACTCCCACTAAAATTAGTCCCCTAGATGGTCGGCAAATGCGGAGGCCGAGATTCAGACGTGACAGTGTGGCACAGACACTCTTGTCTGTGCCTGGGTGTTTTCACCTCAAAGTTGCTTTAGGCGCAGTCTGAGAGCGATCGCTGGAGCCTGCTGGTTTCAGCTTCGTCTTCTGCGATCAAGATTTGCGTGGGCCGGCATCCGCCAAGGGTGCAGTGGTCGAGCACACGTATGCTTTGCTCGTTGACTTCGCTGATCGTGAAGTTATCTCGGGGAGTCCGCGCGAATCTTCTGCGCGAACTCCCCGCACCGCTTAGTGGGTGATCGTCAGGCTCAAGTTGATAGTTGTGTTTTGTGCGCCGCTGGTACCGGTAATGGTGATCGTGGCGTTCGTCGGTGGACGGACCACGGGTCCAGGGTTGCTGCTGCTGTGGCCGCCGCATGCCACCATGCCCAGGGCAAGCAGTCCAGCCATCACCATCAGCATGAGCTCCTTGCGCTTACGCCGCAGCCCCGCAATTCCGGCGAGCACTCCGGCGAACACAAAGAACGATGTCTTGAACCCGAAAGGCTTCAAGCGCGCGTTCTGTGTGCCGGAAATCGTTACGGTGAACGGGGCATTCCCGGATGTCGCGGTAAAGGCAACGGACGTCGGACTGAGCGTGCAGGTGGTTCCCGCGGGAGCGCCGGAGCAGGCCAGTGAGACCGTGCCGACAAAACCCTGGGGCGCAAGCGCGAGGTTGTAAACCGCATTCTGTCCGGCGGAGATTGTTGCCGAGGTGTTGCCGCCCGCGCCGGAGAACGCAAACTGCGAGTTGGGGACGGTAACGGCCGCACCCGCCGAGACAGAAGAAGTGTACGTGGCATCACCGGCGTAGCTGGCGGTGATGCTATGCGTGCCGGGCGCCAAGGCCACCTGCAGCGAGGCCTGGGCCACACCGCTCACCGGCGCCAGTGTTACCGGCGCTCCCAGCGAAGCGGCCCCGTCAAAGAACTGCACCGTGCCCGTGGGCAGCGCGGGGCCGGTGTTCAGGACCTGCGCCACCAACTGCGTACTGGGCAGCGCACCCTGCGCATTCAACTGCACCGTAGGCTTGGCCTGGGTCACGGTCAAGACGCCGTTCGTCGAAGTCACGGTGTAGTTGCCGAGCTTTGCCGTCGGGTCCACCAACGCGGGCACGATCGGATAGGTCCCCACCGCGCTTGCGGTGTTGGCTGCGCTCGAATACGTGGCCGTGATGGCGTCAGCGTTCTTGATTCCCGAGATGGTCCCTGTCAGCGCTGGGTTGGCGGCGCCGTACGGACGGTTGGTGCTGGCAGCCGTCACGGAAAGCGCGGCCGGCGTCACGGTCAGCGTACCGTTGGTGGAGTTGACCGTGTAATTGCCGAGCTTGCCTGCGGGATCAACCAGCGTGGGAACAATGGCATACGTGCCGACGGCGCTGCCGATGGCCGCACTCGAGAACGTGGCCGTGATGTTATCGGCGTTCTTGAGACCAGAGATGGTCCCGCTAAACGCCGGGTTGGGATCGCCGTACACGCGGCTGGCATCCGCCACGGTCACGCTCAAGGCCACGGGATTCACCGTGAGAGTTCCGTTGTTGGATGTGACTGCGTAGTTGCCCAGCTTGCCCGCCGGGTCTGCCAGTGTTCCCGCAATCGGATAGGCGCCCACATTGCTGGCAGCTGTGGCCGTGCTGGAGAACGTGGCCGTGATGTTGTCAGCGTTCTTGACGCCCGTCAACGTTCCGGTGAATGCCGGGTTGGGGTCGCCATAGAGCCGGCTGGCACTGGTCCCGGTGACCGTCAGCGGCGACTGAGCGACGGTGAGCGTGCCGTTGCTGGAAGTGACTATGTAATTGCCGAGCTTGGCGGTGGGATCAGCCAGCGCGGGCACGATGGGGAATGTCCCTATGTTGCTTGCCGTCACGGCTGCGCTAGCGAACGTTGCCGTAATGTTGTCAGCGTTCTTGATTCCGGTGATGGTGCCGTTGAACACCGGGTTGGGATCACCATAGAGGCGCGTCGCGTTGGCGGCGGCCACCGTGAGCGCCGCTGGGTTGATCGTCAGCGTGCCGTTGGAGGAAGTCACCGTGTAATTGCCCAGCTTGGTGGTTGGATCGTTCAACGAAACCACGATCGGGAGCGTTCCCACAGGACTAGCGGCGACAGCGGCCGTGGTGAATGAAGCTGTGATGTTGTCCGCGTTCTTCAGTCCGGTGATGGCTGCAGTGAACGCCGGGTTGGGATCGCCATAGGCGCGATTGGCATTCGCGGTCACGACAGACAGGGGGGCAGCCGTCACGGTAAGGGTACCGTTGTTCGAAGTGACGGTATAGTTGCCCAACTTGCCGTTCGGGTCCTGCAGCGCGGGCACAAGGACATACGTTCCTACGGAGCTGGTGGGACTGGCGCCGGCGCCGGAAACCGTGGCTGTAATGTTATCGCCGTTCTTCAGCCCGGTGATGGTGCCGGTAAATGCCGGGTTCGGGTCGCCATACACGCGCGTGGCATCGCCGGCCGTTACGGTCAGGGCCGCAGGAGTGATGGTGAGGGTCCCGTTATTTGACGTCACGGCATAGTTGCCGAGCTTGGCCGTGGGGTCCGCCAGCGTGGGCACGATGGTGAATGTCCCAACATTGCTCGCCGGCGTTGCGGCGCTGGCAAAGGTGGCCGTGATGTTGTCAGCGTTCTTGAGACCGCTGATGGTGCCGGTGAAGGCCGGGTTTGGATCACCATACAGACGGCTGGCGCTGGCAACGGCCACGGTCAGCGGCGCCGGATTGATGGTCAAGATGCCGTTTGTCGAAGTCACTGCGTAGTTGCCAAGCTTGCTGGTAGGGTCCGCCAGCGTGGGCACGATGGCAGAAGTTCCAACGGCGCTGGCAGGCGTCGCCGTGCTGGCGAATGTCGCCGTGATGTTGTCGGCATTCTTGATTCCCGTGATGCTTCCTGTGAACGCCGGGTTCGGGTCGCCATAGAGCCGGCTGGCATTGGTGCCGGTTACAGTCAGGGCCGCAGGAGCAACCGTCAGCGTGCCATTGGTCGTGGTGACCGTGTAATTGCTGAGCTTGGTTGTGGGGTCCGCCAGCGTGGGCACAATGGCAAAAGCCCCCACGGCACTCGCCGGGGTCGCCGTGCTGGCAAATGTTGCCGTGATGTTGTCAGCGTTCTTGATCCCGGTGATGGTCCCGGTGAAGACCGGGTTGGGGTCGCCATAAGCGCGGGTGGCGTTGCCTGTGGTGACAGTCAAGCCCGCAGGCGTGACCGTTAAGGTACCGTTCGTGCTGGTCACCGAGTAGTTGCCCAGCTTGCCTGCCGGGTCTACCAGCGAGGGAACAAGAGGATAAGTCCCAACGGCGCTGGCCGCATTCGCGCCGGTGACTGTCGCCGTGATGTTGTCATTGTTCTTCAGGCCCACGATCGTTCCCGTGAAGGCGGGGTTGGGATCGCCATAAGGCCGGCTCGCGTTGCCCGCCGTGACTGACAGCGGCGCCGGGGTCACAGAAAGGGAGCCGTTCGTCAATGTAACCGCGTAGTTGCCGAGCTTGAGCGTGGGGTCGGCCAGTGTGGGCACAATGGGGAACGTACCCACGTTGCTGGCGGATGTGGCTGCCGTGGTGAATGTCGCCGTGATGGCGTCGCCGTTTTTCACTCCCGTGAGCGTGCCGGTGAAAGCCGGGTTTGCGTCGCCATAGACGCGCGTGGCATCAGCGGCGGAGGCTGCGAGCGGCGCCGGGCCGATGGTGAGCGTCCCGTTATTGGAGACTACCGTGTAGTTGCCAAGCTTGGCCGTGGGGTCCGCCAGGGTTGGAACGATCGGCAAGTTGCCAACCGGGCTTGTGATTACAGCCGCGCTGGCAAAGGTCGCCGTGATGTTGTCCAGGTTCTTGATTCCCGTGATGGTTCCCGTGAACGCCGGATTGGGGTCGCCATAGAGACGGCTGGCGTTAGCGCCCGTGACTGTGAGCGGCGCCGGTGCAATTGTCAGCGTGCCGTTGTTGGAAGTTACGATGTAATTGCCGAGCTTGGCCGTGGGGTCGGCCAGCGTGGGCACAATGGGGAAGGTCCCTACCGGGCTGGTCGCAAGGGCCCCGCTCGCGTAGGTGGCCGTAATGTTGTCCAGGTTCTTGATTCCGGTAATCGTGCCGGTCAAGGCCGGGTTTGGATCGCCGTATGGCCGCGTGATGTCGGCCGTGCTGACCGTCAGAGGAGCGCGGTTGACAGTCAACGTGCCGTTGCTGGAAAGCACAGCATAGTTGCCCAGCTTGCTCGTGGGGTCAACCAATGTCGGCACGACGGAGAAACTCCCCACCGGGCTGGCGGCCACAGCCGCGCTGGCATAGGTTGCCGTGATGGCGTCAGCGTTCTTGATGCCCGTGATGGTCCCTGTGAACGTCGGATTGGGATCGCCATAGAGGCGGCTGGCGTCGGCCGCGGCCACGGCCAGAGGCGCAGGGTTTACCGTCAATGTGCCGCTGTTGGGCGCAAAGCTGTAGTTCCCCTGCTTGCCTGCAGGATCAACCAGCGTGGCCACGATGGGATACGTGCCCACCGGGCTGCCGGCCACGGCCGGACTGGAGAAGGTGGCCGTGATAGTGTCGCCGTTCCGGAGTCCGGTGAGCGAGCCGGTGAAGGCAGGGTTCGCGTCACCGTAGAGGCGGCTGGCGTCATTGGCCACCACGGTCAGAGGCGCGGGCGTGATCGTGAGCGTCCCGCTGGGGACCACAGTGTAATTCCCAATCTTAGTGCCGGGATCCGTGAACGTGGCTGTGATGGGATACGTTCCTACGGCGCTGCTGGGATCGGCGGCAGCACTGAAAGTAGCAGTGATCACGTCACCATTCTTCAGGCCGGTGATGGTCCCGGTGAAGGCCGGATTGGGGTCGCCGTACACTCGGCTGACGGGTGTTGCCGCGGCAGTCAACGGGGCCGGGGTTACAGTAACAGCGCCGCTGAAGCTGATGCTGTAGTTGGAAGCGTTGAAGCCGCCCACCGGCGTTAACGTGGCGGTGATCGGATAGCTGCCCACCGGGCTCGTAGTCAGCGCCGTGGTGGAGAAAGTGGCAGTGGCTTTGTCAGTGTTCTTAAGCCCGATGATGGTCCCGGTGATGGTCGGGTTGGCGTCGCCATAGGGCCGGCTGACACTATTTCCCGCCAGCTCCAGCGGAGCCGGATTGATCGTCATGATCGCCGAGACAAAGACAAAGTTGTAATTGGTTGCCGCCAGCGTCCCCAGGCTGCATGTAATGGGACTGGTGCCTGCTGGGGTGCCGTTGTTGGCTGAACTGGTGCAGCTCGCCGCCCCTGACACTACGGCCACCGTCTCATTGTTCAGGAAACCGCTGACGACATAAGTGAACGCCGGGTTGGGATCACCATAAAGCCGCGACGCATTCTGCGCGGTGACGGTAAGCGTGGCCTTGTTCACAGTCAATGTCCCCGCGCCGGTGCTGGCGGCGTACTGCGAATCTCCGGCAAAGCTCAAACCGATCTGTCCGGTGTATGTTCCCGCGTTGATTGGGCCGCCGGGAAGAACAAGGCTGGTGGGAAGTGTCGCAATGCCCGAAGCATTCGTGACCGCGGATCCAACTGGAGTGCCCAGCACAGTAAAGTTAACCGTCCTTCCTGCTACGGGCGAACCATTCAATGTTCTGCGCAACGTCGCGGAAAGAGTGGTGCTGCCGAAATAAGTCCCTGTGGATCCTGCAACCAGGAAGTTGGTGGCTGATTGCGGTGCTGAGACTGTCACCGCGGTGGTGGCGGCGTTGTCCGCGGGGTTGGGATCAAACGCAGACGAGTTGGCGACGGTTGAGGTGTTGCTGATCGTGTCCTGGTTCAGCAGCGTACTTAGGGTAGAGGCCACAATCGTGACGGTGCCTGACGCGCCGCTGGCCAGCGATGCAAAAGTGATCGTGCGGTTCTTTCCGTTGCCGTTGTCGCAGACGCCACCACCTGTGGCAGCGCAGGACACAAAGGTGGTGGAAAGCGGCAGCACATCGTTCACGGCTACGGCTGCGGCATTCAGGCCGTTGTTCTTGATGGTGATCGTATAAGTCAGACTGTTGCCCGCGGTGACTGGATTCGGCGTTGCAGTTTGGGTGATGGCGAAGTCCGTCTGAAGGCAACTGCGCGTTGGATACGCGGCCACGCCCTGCACCTGGCCTGCGCCGGTGATGGCTGTGTCACCGACAAGCGTCAGCGTCCCGTCAGGGAAAACATTGAAGACGGCCAGGCCAAAGGCGTCGTCCGCAGCATAGAGGAAGAGTCCGGAGTTGTCGCTGGCCATTCCCACCGGCGTGTGCGTTGAGCCGGCGCCGGCAAAATTCACCACGGTCCCCAGCGTGCCGTCTGCATTCACAGGGTAACCGTTGATGCTGTTGTCACCCTGGTTGCTCTGGTAGAGGACCGTGCTGTCAGGAGTAAGAAAAACCACGTTGGAATCAGAACCTGCGGCTGTAAATGGGCTGCCGACAATCGGTGAGAGGGCGCCGTTCACCGCGACCGTCCAAGCATCGGTGAGCGAAGACAAGGCGCCGCCCTCGGCCGCATAAAGACGCGTGCTGCTGCAGCTGAATTCCAGACCACTGATCTGGCCTGTTCCGCCCTTGGGAAATGGTGATCCCGGCGCCGCGCTCAGCGAACCATCCAGATTGATGGTGAAGACGGACGCGCTGGCTTCATTGGCAGTGGCCAGAAATTTACCGTCAGGAGAGATCTTCATGCCCACCATCGGCGAGCAGCAATTGGCGGTGGTGGCAGCCAAGGTCAGAGCACCGTTCGAAGCGACGCTGAAAGTCTTGATGGTCCCGTTGCTTGAGGCCATCAGGAAGGCGCCGTCCGGAGTGGCGGCAAGGGAGATCCCGTGGCAGGCATCTTGAGTTAGACCGCTGGCAAATGGAGAGCTAGTCGCCGCGGTCAAAGTCCCAGTTGTGGGATTGATCTGGAAGGCGCTGATCGATTGGTCGCCGCCGTTCGAAACGAACAGATGGTTGCCCGTGGGGCTGACCACGATGCGGTTGATGCCGGAGCAAAGCGCCGTGGCGCCCGTCCCGCCCGTGGAAAAGGGCGATCCTGCCACAGGGGTAAGCAGTCCCGCGTGGTCCACAGAGAACGCCGAGATCGTGTTGGTGGCGCCCTGGTTGTTGACGTACACGAAGTTCGCCTGGGCTTGTGACGCAAGCGGCGCCGCCAATGTGATTACACCTAATATGAGAAAAAGAACTAGTGCGATTCTTGAACCCTTGCCCTGCGGGCGGATGAAATGGACACAACTCCGGCTGGTGGTGGTGGTATGCATGCCTTGCCTCCGACTTTTTTTCGCGTAAGCCTGTTACCGCTTGCTCGTTTTTGCTAAGTCACTGCCCGGAAGGGGGTCCGGCGAAGGAGGAAGCTGCAAGATGGCACGTATTGTCTACTTCAAGCGCTCTTTGTCGCTGAAAGCTCGTGCAATTTCCTGGAAGATTTGCGCTGCTTCTAAAACCTCTACCTGGAACTATTGCTCTAGATTCGAGGCATTTGCTTAGCCTCAGATTAGAATTGGATTAAAACCTCTAATTAATTGCCTGCTTGGGTGATTGCAGGAATCAGAATAAGCAGATTGCCGTAGGCGCCACGCGGTCTTACATGGCTAAGGAGTCTGTCGAGGAGGCGCCGCAGAAGCCACGGGGGCCGAAGCTTTTTCCCGCACCAGAATCGGCAGCCTTGGGAATGAGAATGTCCCTCCAGCATCATCGATCACATTCACCTGGCACGTATAGAGACCGGGTTTGAGTTGAGCGAGAGGCACATCGAACTGAAAGACCGCTGCTTTGCGTTCCGGCGCGTTGAGCTGGCGGGCTTCTACCAGCGGCGTCTCATAGGTCTTCACCTTGCCGTTGAAGAAAACGATGTTGGTAAGCAGGTGCACCGGGTTCTTGATCGCGGGCGTTTTTTCTTTTGCCTCGGCGGCAGCAGGCTCCGGCGACTTGTCCCTGGTTGCGTCGTAGACCTCATAGAACAGATAAAGATGCTGGTCGGGCGTGAAGACGTGCGCGATGTTGGGCACCAGTTCGTTGCCGTCGCGCGCCAGCGGGTTCTGTGTCTTCTTGGTTGCGGGCTGACGCTGGCTGGCCAGGACCACGGAACTCATCTTCAATGGCGCCTTGCGGATGTCCGGGACGGTGAAGTCGGTCTCAAAGGAGCCGGTGCGCCCGGTCTGGTTCTCGCGCACCACGAACTTAAAGTGATATTTGCCCGCGGTGAGGACAAAGCCGGTGTTGTACTGCACGTTCTTGCGCCGGACTTCCTGTGAGGCGTCGAGCGAGAGTTTCACGGTTTCGCGCACGCTGCCCACAGGACGGCGCAGTTCGTCCATCACTGCGCCCGCCACGTCGAGCGAAGCCTTGTCTTTATCTCCACCCTTGGTGAATGGAATCTGTGACCCAGGCACGACAAGCGACACCGGCACGTAAAATTTGCGATCGTCAAGGCGGAAATAAGAAGCCGCCATGTAGAGCGCAACATCAGTGCTGGAAAGCTCTGCGGCCATCTCCTCCTGGATTTGCTGCTCTTTGTCTTCAGAGTTGAAGTGCTGGAAATCCTTGGGCGCGTAATAGCCCTTGCGGAAATCCATGCTCACGTTTGGATGATTCAACTTGACCTGGATGCGGCGGTACTTGCCGTCCTTGAGCGGATTGCTGCTCTTGAAGCCGAGCACGTAATAGACGGAGCTATCGCGCTGCACGCGATCAAAGACTTGGCCAAGATCGTTGCTGTCGAGAAACGCTTTGCCGCCGGTGTCCGCTGCCAGCGTGGTCAGGGTTTCCTGGCTGGCGAAGTTTGCGTCCAGGGCGTTCTGCACCGCTGCGCCGGAGTACATGGCGGTGCCGCGCAGGCTGGCCGTCTGGGCCCCGCCTCCGGGAGGCATGGCTTCCAGGCCGCGGGCATCGAGGGTGTAGATCGCGACGTTGGCCTTGACCGCGGTGTTGATGGCGGCGCGCAACGCAGCTTCATTCTCAATGCCGGTCTGGGTCATGCCGCTGGAAAAGTAAATGACGGATTTTTTCTGATTGAACCTGGCCAGCACCTGGCAGATGGATTCGAGCGCCTGCAGTTTGCGATCCGTATTGAACTGGTTGTACTCGGTCTCGTCCGGCGTGTAGGCGTTGCCTGTTTCCTCGATGCCATCTGCGTCGCCCGTGGCGCCGTTGTCCATCCCCTGGCCTTCACTGCGGGAAAAGCGGTTAAGCACGCGCAGCAGCCGCGCGCGGTCGCCGGTAAAATCCTGGTCCAGCCGCAGCGACGATCCCAGCGAGACGATGGCGATCATGTCCGCGGCCGTCATCTTGTTCTGTATGTACTTACGGGCGGCTTCCACGGCGCGCTGCAGCTGGTCCGGCTCCATGGAGCCGAGATCGAAGAAGAGCACGATCACGCGCTTGTTGCTCAGGGCTTCTTCCGCATCTTTGCGGCTCAGCACGGGCTTGGCCGGCGCCGGCTGCTCGCTGATGGTCTGCTGCGCGGGGCCGGAAGCGGCGGCCAGCGGCGTGGTGTCAAGGTTCTCAAAGTCGAAGCTGGAGATGCGCTGCGGCTTGCCGTCTTCGAGCAGTGTGAAATCGTCCCTTGTTAGGCCGGTCACAAAGTTGCCTTGCTTGTCGCGCACCACCACGTTCACCAGCACCAGTTCGGTTTCCACTCGCAAGCGGTAGAGACCTTGCCGGTCTTTGGCCGGTTGCGGTTGCGCCGGTGTCTGGGCGGCGAGCGTGGGAACAACCAGGGCGGCAACTAACAGCGCCGCAATGACCTGCCGGAATAATGATGGCTTCTGTTTCATCAGAACCTGTACCGGGCCGTGATCTGGCCTTTGCGCATGGGGCCGGCGGCCACCACCTGGCCGAAAGTCGGCGAACCCAGAGTGGTGTCAATGGATGTGTAGTGGACCGTGTTGAAAATGTTGGTGGCGGATAGGCGCACTTCCAGGCCCTGCATTTCTTTGAGCTGGATATTTTTGGAGACTGACATATCCATGCTGAACATGCCCGGCCCAGTGATGATGTTGCGTCCCGAATCCCCGAACGGTCCAACCGGCGTGGTGAATGCCGCCGTGTTGAACCACTGCTGGATGGTCGGATGACTCAGTTGAACCGACTGTCCGGGAACAAGATCGGGACGGGATGAGCCGTTCACCCCTTTGTTGAGAGCAGAGAAAGTGTTAAAGACTCTGGGAGAAAACGGAAAACCCGAAGCCAGGTTCACGTTGCCGCTGAAAACAACTGCGCTGAAGGCCTTGCCTGCCCAGTTCTCGTGCGTGAGCCACTTCTTGTCCTTGCCGAAGGGCAGTTGATAAAAGTAATCAGCGGTAAAGCGGTGGCGCTGGTCAAAGCTGGAGAGACCCCGTTCCGCGGCAATATCAAGGTCATTTTGCGCCACTACCTGCGCGCCTCCGCCGATGGAAGAAGCATTGTCGATCGACTTGGCATACGTATAGCTCCCCCCCAGCCCGAGTCCGGAACGCATGCGCTTGCGCACGCGCAGCGTGCCCGCATGCATGATGGATGAGCCCTGCGAGGACTCGAACAGGAACGGCGAAACGCAAGGCGCGCTCGCCGGCGTGAGCGGCGTACAGGCAGGGAACCGGGAAAGCCCGCTGGCAAGCTGGTCTGGCGCGCGGACCATGTCCAGGTGTGTTCCCTTCGATCCGATATATCCCAGGTTGATGATCACGCTGGTCTTCACTTCCTGTTGGATGTTCAGGTTCCAGGACTGCACATAGGCCAGCCGGTAGTCCGGATCAACCGCGTAGGTGTTGGTGATGTGGTTGGGACTGGCTATCGGAGCAGGGAAGCCATTCTGCAGCGTGAGCGAAGTCAAAGCAGGCGCCGGGTTGATTTGCGTGACGGCAAACGGCGGCTGGAAACCAAGCTGGGTCATCATGCCGCCATACTGGCCAAGGTTGTAGTTGATGCCATAGCCCGCGCGCACCACGGTCTTGGCGGCAGGCTTCCAGGCCAGCCCCAGGCGCGGCGCGAAATTGTTGCGGTCAGGGCGGACCAGCCCGTCAGGAAATTTCTTGCCGGTGATGGGACCGATCTGGCCCGGCAGCACCGGCGCCACCGCGCTGAAATCCGGCGCAACATCAAGGTTTACAAGCTGATTGTTCCCTTCGATGAAGGGCGCAACAAATTCATAGCGCAGGCCCAGGTTGAGCGTCAGGTTCTTGCCCGCGCGCCAGTTGTCCAGGACGAAGAGGTCAAAGGCGTTGGTGCGGAAGTGGTAGTCCTCAGCGCCGAACTGGATCGAGGTCTGCTGCGCGTAGCCGAGCAGGAAGTCGGCAAACGGAGCGCCGCTGGCCCCGCCGGTGAAGGTGAATGTGCCGCGGGCATTGGCTGCGTTGCGCACGTCAGCCGTCTGGTGGCGGTAGTCGCCGCCCCAGGAGAAGCTGTGCTTGCCGTGCGTGAGACTCATGGAGTCGGTGATCGAATAGTTCTGATTGGTGCGGTCCTGCGGGACCAGGTCCTGCAGGCTCGAGAATTCGGGCGCAAAGTTGAGGTTAGGCAGGCCGAAGTCGGCGGGAAGCTGCGAAACACCCGTGATCCCAAGCTCGGACTCTACGTTGCGCGTGCTGGTGAACTGGTTGGTGCCGTGCAGCGCGTTGCGGTTGTAGTTGAAGCGCAGCGAATTCACCAGCATGCCTTTGACCGCGGAATGGCCAAAATTCACGTTGTAATTCTGGATGCTCTGGTGGCCGCCCAGTCCGGGGAAGGGATTCAGAACCGTGTTGCGCACGTTGTTGTAGACCAGCCCGCCGTTAATGCTCTGCGACCAGTGATCTTTTTTCTTGTCTTTCTTGTCTTTGTCCTGCTGGCCCTGGCGCCGCTGTTGGCGCTGCTGAGCGCGCGGTCCCAGGAACGCGCTCAGCATGTCTTGCGGATCAGAGCTGAAGCTGTGGTTGAAACGCAGGAAGGCCGTATCCATGTTGCTGGGACTGGCGGAGACAAAATGGAAATTGCGCGCTGTGCCGGGCAGATTGGGCAGGGGGACAAAGTTCAGAAGCTGCATGGCCGCGGGGTTCATGCTGGAAAGCTGATTGTTCGTGAAGGTCGCGTGTGATACCGGGTCCACAAGCTGCTTCGGATTGACCCCGGTCAACAGGCTGGAAAAATCACCGCCGCGTTCCGCCAACGTGGGCACCGTAGAAAAGACGTCATAGGGATTGGTGCTGCGCGATCCGGTATAGCTGCCGAAAAGAAACGTCTTCATCCCGCCCTTGTAGAGGTGAGGAATGTTGAGCGGTCCGCCCAAGGTGACGCCGAAGCGGTTCTGGTTGTAGTCGGCCTTGGTGCCGGGCACACCGCTCAGAGAATAAGGCGCGGCATCCAGCACAGATCCGCCATAGTTGAAGAAGATGGAGCCATGCGGCCGGTTGACGTTGAAGCCGCGTCCTCCACGGCCGCCGCGTCCGCCACCACCGCCGCCTGGGCCGCCCATCATAATGATCATCGGGCCTCCCCCACCGCCCATGAAGCCGGCATTGCCACCGCCTCCAAGGCCGCCTGGTCCACCCATGATTTGTATGTTGGCAGTGGCGCCGTTCAAAGTGAAGGTGCCGCTGCCGCCGCCTTGCTGCTGCAATTGTTCGCGCAGGTCGTTGATGTGGTCTTGCATTTCGCCGGGGTCGAACATGTTTTGCTCTGCCCGGCCCTGCGCGCCGGAGATGGCCACGGACTCGTTGTTGCCCTCAGCGGCCAGGCCGGCATTGGGCAGGCCGGCGCCCGCCAGCGACGCGGCGTCATTATTCGCAGCAGCTCCGCCGGCGTCGTCACCGCCGCCTGAAAGCGAAAGGGGTTGCATGGCGGCGCGCCCCGCCCCGGTGAGCGTCTGCGCCATCTGCTGCCGCTGTGCCTGCTGCTCCTGCTGCTGCGCGCGCGAGAGCAGGACCATGCTCAGCTCTGCCTTGCCCGTGCGGTTCTGGTCGTTGATAACGATCTCCTGCGTTGCCGGCGCAAAAGCGGAAAACTCGGCCTTGACCACATAGCGGCCTTTGCCGGTGATCGTGAGCTTGAAGCTCCCGTCAACATCGGTTGATGTGATGAACTTTTTCCCAGTGAGCGAGTTGGCCGCAGAAACGGTAACGCCAGGCAAAGGCACGTTCCCGGACTTTACCGTGCCGGAAATCTCGCCATAGGGCGCCGCCGCTGCGGGAGCAGCGGGCGGTGGAACCGGCGCGCTCACGGGCTGCGTGGAAGGCGCCTGAGGTCCTTCCGCGGGTTGCGATGGCTGCGTGCTTTGCTGGGCTGTGAGCGAACCACTGATCATCAGCACCAGCAGCGCGGCGAAGTGAAACGAGTAGCGCGTCATGGTTTTCTCAGTTTTTCGGCGGAGCTTCTTTCGGCTTTTCCTCTTCCGGCTTGGCAGGAGGGTGTTGGCCTGGCGCCGCTCCAGGCCCTCCTGGGCCTCCCATCATCATTCGCATTTGTGCGCCGCCCACGATCAGCTCCTGCGGCACGAAAACGGCGTTCTTGATCTCACCGCGCCCGCGCACAAAATCGCCTACCTTGATGTCGGGCAGAGTGATGCTTTCACGGCCGCGCCGGAAAGAGGTGTTCTCGTCAACTTCAATCTCCTGGCTCTGCCCATCGGGCCGCGCGATGGTCAGCTTGGTTTCATTGATGGCCTTGACTTCGCCAACGATGAACTTCTTGCCCATGTCTTCCGGCTTGAAGTCTGCTCCTGGACCACCCGGGCCTGCGCCGCCACCGAACATCATGACTCTGCCGCCATTCTCCTGCATGCGTTTGACAACTTCAGGGTTCTCCAGCATCTGCGCCATCTGCGGCGGAGCGATGGAGACGAACACAGCTTGCATCGAGTCTTTGTCCAACTCGCCGCGGCAGATCAGGGTTTGCCCGACCTTGATATCGGAAAGCTTGGCCGGCTCGCGCGCCTGCGTGATGCGTGTGGTGTCCCCGATCTTGACCGTCACGGGGCTGCCGCCGGTTACGGGAGAGATAACTACTGAATCCTTGTTTACGGCGGTGGCTTTGCCGACGAGCATCTGGCCGGGCGGAACCTGTCTCTCCGCGGGCGGTTGCTGTGCCTGAGCGGAAAGAAGGGAGACGAGCATCAAGACAGCCAAACAGCAAATGAAATTCTTCATTTTGCCTTCCTCGGAGACCAGAGATTCTCAGCTACTCACAAAAACGCGTTAATTAAGACGAGCGCCGGAGCAAAACGTGAGTGGCGATTTTGCACATAAATTATAGGAGCGCTGTCCAGCTTGCGCGGTTAAGAACGATTAAGGTCCCCGGGCCTTTGGGGGATCTGGCGGCGTCCTCGCGGAGGCCTACGCCGGCGGCGCCCCGCCACCACCGCTGCAAAAAGGAGCGGGCGCCGGCTGAAGTCTTTGACAGCAGACAGGCACGCTGCCCGCGAGTTACAATTCTCCGTTTCACCAGAGCTGTTACTACTGTGATGGATGGAGGCGCCTGTGGACGACCTGCCTGAGAAGCCTGAAAGCAAAACCACGCCGCAAAAAGTCAAAAAGTCTTCTTCCACCGGCGACGGCCTTTCGCGCCGCGACTTCCTCAAGATTTCCGGCGTTTCCGCCGCCGCACCGCTTGTAGCTAAAGCCACCGCGCTGGCCGAGCCTGAAGTCAAGGAGCAGGGCCCCGGCAAAGTGCCGGTCACTCTGAACGTGAACAGCAAGAAGCTCAACGCCCAGCTTGAGCCGCGCGTCACCCTGCTCGACGCCTTGCGCGACCAGTTTGAACTCACCGGAGCCAAGCGGGTGTGCGATCGCGGCACCTGCGGCGCCTGCACCGTCCTGCTGGACGGCAAGGCGG
>DASVFK010000103.1:0-11385 GCA_036380095.1 Candidatus Angelobacter sp.
CGGAAGGAAGCAACGGTAACGGGCTAGTGCGTGTGCAGCGGGTTCCCCGGTTAAGATTTTCCTTACTCTGGCGAGGCCGGAGTTCCCGCCTTAAAATGTTCCTATGAGTTCAGGCCGTCTTTCACTCTTCGTCTTCCTAACGCTCGCATTCGTCATGCTGGGCCGTAATGCCGCGGCGCAGGAGAACCAGGACAATCAGCCGCACATCCAGCCGCGCGTGGACCCAAACACACCTTCCAAGGCGGACAAGCGCAAGAAGGTAGAGCCGCCGGCAGAGAAGACAAACGCGCAGCAGGAAACGGCGCCCTCGGCGGAAGAAGCTCAGGGCGAAAGCTCGAGCAAGGATTCGCAGATTGACCTGAACGCCCATCCCCTGAATGCCGCCGCAGGAACGCGCACGCCGGAGGACGCGAACGCCTATCCCTGGGACCCGCACCGCGCCCAGAAAGATATTGAAGTCGGCAACTACTACCTGAGGCACAAGAACTATCGCGCTGCGCTCGAACGTTTCCGCGATGCCCTGCTTTACAAACCCAATGACGCGGAGGCCACCTTCGGGCTGGCCACGACCCAGGAGGGCATGCAGCTTTTTGCCCAAGCCTACAAAAGTTATAGCAAGTACCTGGACATTCTTCCTGACGGCCCCCTTGCCCCACAGGCAAAAGATGCGATGAAGCGGATCGAACCGCAGATCGATAAGAGCACCGTGGAGGCGGCGGATTCCGTGCGGCAAGCGGCAAGGGCCCTGGAGCAGGGAGAGAATTTTCTCGCCCGCAATGACTATGATGCTGCCCGCGTTCGCTTTGAGGACGCCGCGCGCCTTACACCGGGGGATCCACTGGTTTATTTCCGCCTGGCGCAGAGCCTGCAAGGCCTGCAGCGGCTCGATCCTGCCCGGATGTACTACAAGAAATATCTGGAACTGCAGCCGGCTGGGCCCTTCGCCGGCGACGCCAAGAGACAGATCCAGCAGATCAGTGACGTGCTGGGCAAGTAGCTAAGATCAATCAGCAGTCACACCCAGCATTCAGCCCTCGGACACGTTGTCATTCCGAATGGCTTTGGCCATGAGGAATCTGTTTTTCCTCAAACCGAACAGCAGATTCCTCGCTGCTAACGCAGTTCGGAATGACAATGTTTTAAGGCTGAGTGCCGGTTGCTGACTGCTGCCTTACTGCCGCCGTAGATTTATTCTTTGCGCAAATAGATGCCGGTTGAAGCATCCACCAGGACCGTGAGCTTGGCGGGCGACTCGCCGTACATCACGTGCCACACGAGCTGGTTGGACTGGGCGTTCCAGTCGAGAAAATAGGCCACCGGAAGCTTAGGCTCCTTCTCCAGGAGCTGTTTGCCGCCGTGCTCCTGGGCCACTTCAACCGCCTTGTCCGTGTCGACTTTGAGGAAGTTCAAGTCCCAGGTCAGGGTAGAGCGGTTGCCGGGATTGAACGCGTCTTCCGCCCCGTGGTCGACTTTGTGCGAAGCACTGGCCAGCCCCGTCCAGGTAAAGGCCAGGGCCTTGCGCCTTGAAGGAGAACCGAACACGGCGCGCCAATAGGCGGATTTGCCATCGTGTCCGTTGCTCTCAGTGCTTGGCGTTGACTGCAGTTGCACAGGTAGGGCGTCCGGCGACCAGAAGCGCGCGGAGCCGATCATCTTCTGCAGGGCAAAGCGTCCGGTCTGGTACTCGTTGACTTTTTTCGGTGTCTCGCTGGCCGGTTTCTTGTCGTCGCACCCCAGCAGCAGGCAGCCTGCCGCAAACAGCGCGAGCACGGTGATTTGTCTCATGGTCCTCATGTCTGTGTTGTCAATTCTAGACGAACTGCGGCGTGGCGGGCGCCCGCTGGGGCGGCTCTAGTCGCTGGAGCCCAGCCCGGCCTTGCGCGCTTGTTCCTGGAGATCGGCCAGCTTTTGCTGCGCGGCGTCGATGGCCTGTTTCTTGCCATCGATTTCTGCCTGTTCTTTGCGGCTGTCTTCGGCGAATTTGGTCTGGTCGCGCAACTGCGTGCCGGCATCGGCGTAAAAGGCGGCGGCGCGGAGACGCTGCTCACGCTGCACGATATCGAGTTCGCGCTGCAGCTTGGCGATTTCGTCTTTCTGCGCCTTGATCTGGTCGGTCAGCTTGTCATTTTTCGCGGCGCCGGAATCGGCCTTCTTGTCTTTATCTTTATCTTTGTCTTTGTCCGCGGCCTGCTTGTCCGCGTCCTTGGCTGGTTCAGGTTCGGCGTTGGCGAGCAGCGTGCGCGGCATGTTGTCATCGTCCAGGCGGACGGAGGCGCTTGGCTTCTTCTTCATGCGGTTCTGCCGCGCCACTTCGCCCACCGACTGCGCCCACGCGCCTGCGGCAAACAACATCAACACAAGGATTGGAAGGTATTTCTTCATGATTAGGTCCACCCCGGGTTTCTTGGGCATATTGTAACCCCGATAGTTCGCCGCGATGGTTGTACGTGCAAAAGCGGGAAACGATAGGGTAAACCCCGCATCGGACCGAAGTACCGTGGGGGCGTAGAACGTTCGTCAGCGGTAGAGATGGAAGTACCAGTCCAGGAGCGCGGGCCCCCAGAACGCGGCAAACAGAGCGCCTGAGCCGAGAAACACGCCGAACGGGATCTCAAAGTGGCGGTAAATCAGGGTCGCTGACTGCCAGGCGCGATTGCGGGCGGCGGAAGCGCTTTCTTCCGGCTTGCGCCGGCGGCGTCGCTCCAGGCGCCGGCGCCAGACAACAACGATCAGCAGCAGCCCGAAGAGACTGCCGATCAACGATCCCAGGAGCAGCACCAGCAGAGTGAGTTTCACTCCCAGAAAGGCCCCGATCAGCGCCATGAGCTTGACATCGCCGCGGCCCATGGCTTCCACGCCACGCAGCGCCTCATAGGCCAGGGCCACGGCCAGAATGAAAGCCGAGCCGAGGACCGCGCCCGCAACGGAATTCACCAGCGACATAAGCCGCCAGTTCTCCACGCCGCGCAAGGCGAGGCGCGCCGGGCCTTCCACGGGCGCCCACAAACTGAACGCCAGACCGGCCGCGATCCCGGGCTTGGTCAGCAAGTCTGGCAGGAGCTTGGTTTCAGCGTCAGTAAAAATGAGCCCGAGCAGCAGGAAAGACAAAACACAGAACTTAAAGGAGAGGCCGGTGGGGTCCAGCACCACCATGCGACCGGCAAAACTCTGCGCCACCTGGCGGTAATAATCGTAGAACCAGGTTGCCTGCGGCGCCAGATAAGACAAGACAAAAAAGCCGCCCGTCAGCAGTTCCACCACGGCATAACGCGGTGAGATGCGCACCTGGCAGTTGCGGCAGCGGCCGCGCAGCATGATCCAGCTCAGCACCGGAACGTTGTCATAGAAAGCGATTGGAGCGCTGCACGCAGGACAAAAAGAGCGCGGGCTCACCACCGACAACTCGCGCGGCAGCCGGTAAATGCACACGTTCAGAAAGCTGCCAAACACCAGCCCAAAAAGAAAAAAGGCCAGGATGTAAAGGGCGTTGAGCATCCAGCCAGATTATACAGATCGGTCGGAGGGTAATTTGGCGCGGATCAGGCCGACCATCGCATATTCTGGTTATGGTTTCTATTCATCGCTGGGGGGCGAATACTTTCCCTCAGTCTCATGCTGCCCATGATCTCCATACAGCTTTATCAATTGGGCGAAGTCTGCCTCCCCCGCAAAAACATCTTCTACGCCTTCTACAGTAGAAATGAAAACCATCAGTGAAGCTGAAACCGATGTTCGGGAGCAATGCAGCTACGCAGCTTGTTCATAAGCTCGTAAGTGCTTTGCCGAGTCCCCTTGCTGTTTGTCAAGCCCAAAATGGGATACTGTCGATTTTCGGGAAACGCTCACGCGGCTGCCAGCCTCTTATTTTACGAGGGGTTTTGATGGCTGCCCACGAACAGACATGGGTGAAAGTGAATGCGCAGGTGGATCGCGGCATAGCCCCGCTCGTGTCTCTGCTCAGCTCAATTCCAGGTGTCCGGACACTACAGAGCTGCCAAGGGTTTGATGATTCGCCAGCCTATGTCTATTTTTGGTATCGCGATTGGAAGGCCACCTGTGACCTTGTTTTTGGAAGAATCTTGCCCTGCCTTGAATCCGCCGAATGCAGCCCCACCGTTTCAGTCGAAGTCTTCAACGGAAGCGAACCCACCGCCAAAATTAGCTTGGCTGCGGAAGCCCTAGCCAAAGCGACTTCCGCATTATCCAAGCTGCTACATCAGTGAGCGCCGTAGCTGCGCGTATTCTCGTGACACGGGATGCACAGCGCTTGGCCGTTGTTCTCCGTGTCAGGACCACCAGCATTCTGTGACACGATGTGATGCGCGTGCCACTGGCCGTTGGTGAGGGTTAAGTTGCAACGCCGCCCTACATGAGAGCGGCAGTTGCGCGTGCATTCACAGCGGCCACCAGCACGCCGCCAGATTGCATTGATAACACTTTGTGCGAATGCCATTTCTTCTCCTTGGCATTAATTAACCGTTCAGTTAAGATGGCGGAGACGGTAGGATTCCAACCTACGGACCGAGCGTTCCCTGGCGAGGTGAGGCCCGGTCAACGGTTTATAAGGCCGTCGCAATAAAGCACTCTGCCACGTCTCCGAAGACGAGAGAGCCCATCACGGCCTGTTCCGGTGTCCGCCAAGACAAACCACGGAACAGGCCCGGTTATGGCACAATCGCTACGGATGAGTGTTTAGCGAAGGCTAATCAAGGTATTTTCATTGCGTTCTCCTCTCACAAACTTTGCAGTGCGGTTCACCACGTTCCGGTAGCACGCCTAAATTTTGGCGTGGTTCGAATGTGCTCGATTTTGTTGATACCGGATTCCGTTAGTTCCCATCGGCCATCGGGCAAAAATTGCACCTCGTTGTGCTCTTTCATGGTCGTGGAAAGTACCGCACTTACGTTATTCACAAAGTTTGCTGCCCTCGTGCGTACTCCTGCTGCTTTCAGCGCATCTGCAATTGAAGCGCTGAACATTGCACCTGAGTCATGCAGGAAGTCGAGGATCGCCCAGTGAACGCTAATGTTTGCGTATTTCGACTGCGGTGGGCGTGAAGAGAGGGATTGGAGGGATGAAGCGGTGGAGTTCAGGCTTTTGACCGTGATAATACTGGCGTTAATCTCTTGAAGCCGTGCCTGACCTGCTGCGACTTGCTTCTGCACTTGATCCTTTTCTGCTTCCAGCAGTTGCAGCACAGCATCAACATGGCCCATCGATTCGTTATCAAGCGGCATTAGTGTTCTCTCCTAAGTAACCTGGAAAACCCTTGCGCCGCATATGGGTGGCTGGTATATACTCAGCCATGCGTTAGGACGGCGAATACTAAGGCCGCGACCTTTACGCGGGGAAGCGTACCCCATATACATTGCGCTTATCGCTCATTTAACCTCTCCAATCTTTCATCAAGATTGGTCTCGGGGTTCAGGGTCAAGCCCTGAACCTCGATGAAATGAATATACCAAAGCAGAACTCAATCTGTCATTAAGAAATTGGATTGTCTATTGGACTGCGGAATTCATTGAACTTAGCGACAAAATACTGCTATTTTTGTTCGCCATTATGGCCATAGGGATTGTATTCGCCACCTGACAGGCACAAGGAATAGTAGCTTTACTTCTTCCTTCTGGGTCGACCGCCGCGCCTGCTTTTTCGCATCCCGGGTATCTTGCGGAAGTAATTCGAACCACGCTTTGTGGCCTTTTTCCCACCACGTTTTCCTTGAGGCTCTCACGTTGCAAGCGTCGCTTGAGCCCAGCAAGAAGATGTACTGCTCGGCAAAGCGGCTGCTCACATCACACCAGCCCTGGCTGTAACGTGTAGGCGCTTTCCGTCACTACTCATTAGAAGCGTATAATGCGAGCAAGGAAAGACACGCGGAAATACCTTCGCGAGCTGGATAGCAGATGACGCCGGCCGCGATCTCCCTGAAGCCGGCGTAACCAGAGACGGAGAGTCATGCTCGGACGCGGTGCACCAGGCGCCGCAGGCCGACCTTAAGCAAGCCAACCATCCCCCACATACCTGATCAAGGTATGAGTGTTTCTTTCGGCAGGATTGCCATGCTGGAGCGGGCAACAGGAACGCGCCATCCTCCGGGCAGCCGTGTCGACCGTTTTGTAATTCAAGCGAAGCTGGGCGGCGGCGGCATGGGCGAGGTTTTTCTCGCGGAAGACAGCCTGCTCCACCGGCGGGTTGCGGTCAAGGCCATACGTCCGGAGCACAGCCAGGACCCGGACTTCCTTCACCGTCTTCACAAAGAAGCTGAGCGCGCTTCCCAGCTCAACAACGAACACATCGCAAGAATTTACGACCTGATCGAGGACAACGGACAGCTGTTCCTGGTGATGGAATACGTGGAAGGCGAGACTCTGCGCGGCCGTCTGCGCGGACCGTTCCCGCTGGCGGAGTGGTTCAGCCTGGCCGAGCAGTGTCTGTCGGCGCTGGCGGCGGCGCACCAGCAGGGCATCCTGCACTGTGACCTGAAGCCGGAAAACCTGATGATCACCGCGCAAGGCGTGGTCAAGATCCTGGATTTTGGCCTCTCCCGCCAGGTGCAACACGGAGACAGCAGTACCACCACGATTGAGCTGACCAGCGCAACCGCCGGAGGAACACCCGGCTACATGGCCCCGGAAGTCCTGCTGGGAAGCGCGCCCGACGAACGCTGCGACATCTTCTCCATGGGTGTTGTCCTGTACGAAGCTCTGTACGCAGAACATCCATTTCGTCGCGCGCCGGAGCAGACCGCGGCGCGGACTGACCAGCGGAGCCAATCTGCCCGCAACACCATCAAACCGCCGGCGGGGCTGGAGCAGGTGTTGGCGCGGATGATGGCCAAAGAGCCCGAGCAGCGCTATCGCCATTGCAGTGACGCGCTGGCTGACATTCGCGCCGTCAAGGCCGGAGATAAACCTGCGCTGGGCAGCACGGGTCCTGGGAAGAGCCGGCTGATTCTGCACGGCGTCACTTCGGTGGCGGTCGTGGCTCTGCTAGGGTTGGTTTTTACCTTCTCAGCCGGCCGCGCCGGGTGGATCGAGAACATCTCCTGGCTGCCCTGGTCAACGGAGAAGCCGGCGGAACCGCATCAAATGCTGGCTGTGCTGCCGTTCGCACCGGCCGCGCAAGACGCAAGCGGCCGTGCCTTCGCCGACGGTCTCACGGAAGTGCTGGCAGCCCGGCTGGCGCGTCCTTCTCTGGAGACGGTCCCGCTTTCCGAAGTGCGTGCCCAGAACGTGAAAGACGCAAAACGCGCGCGCGCAGTGCTGGGAGCAACGCTGGCGCTGCAAGGAAGCCTGCAACAGTCTGGCAACACCGTCCGCGTGACCTTCAGCCTGGTGGATACGCGGACACACCGGCAGTTGAACTCGGGCATGATCACTGCGGACGCTTCCAATCCGTTTGCGGTACAGGACCGGGTGATTCAGGAAGTCCTTACCAACCTGAACATCGAGCTTGAGAAGGAAGAGCGCACAAAGATGGCGGCCCACGGCACGGCTCAGGCGCCCGCGTATGAACACTACCTTCGCGGCAAAGGATACCTGCAGGCCTACGACCGGATGGACAGTCTGGCTGCGGCGATCTCTGAATTCCGGCTCAGCCTGCAGTCCGATCCAAATTTTGCGCTCGCGCATGCAGGCTTGGGCCAGGCCTATATGGACCGCTATGAGCTGAGCCATCAGCCACAGTCGCTCGAGATGGCGCGGCAAGCGTGCACGCGCGCCGTGGAACTCGAAAACAGCGGAAGGCCCGACGGCGAAATCTGCCTGGGCATGGTCTTCAACGCGACCGGCCAGCACCAGAAGGCGGCAGAGCATCTGGAGACGGCGCTGAAGCTCGATGGTGGCCGGGAAGAAACTTACCGGCAACTTGCCATTGCCTATGAAGGCCTGCAACGACCGGCCGACGCCGAGGCATTGTTGAAGAAAGCAGTCACGCAAAAGCCCCAGTACTGGGGCGGCTACAAAACGCTGGGTTGGTTTTATGACACACAAGGCCGGTACGGCGAGGCCGCCGAGCAGTTCAAACGCGTGGTGGCGCTGGCGCCCGACAACCTTGACGGCTACAGCAACCTGGGGGCTGTCTACATCAAGCAGGGCAAGTACCCTGAAGCCATTGACGCGCTCGAGCGCTCCATCAAGATCCAGCCCGCGGCGGCCGCGCTGAACAACCTGGGGGCGCTCTATTTTTACCAGCACAAATATGAGGAAGCAGCCGGTGCTTACGAGCGCGCGGCGCAGATAAGCCCGGACGATTACAGAATCTTCGGCAACCTGGGCGAAGTATACGGACAGATAAAAAGCAAGCAGGAAGAGAGCCGCAGGAACTACGCACAGGCGCTGAAGTTGACAGAGCAGTGGCTGGGCGCAAATGCCAGCGATGGTGACGCTCTGTTGCATGCGGCACTGTTTGCCGCAATGCTGGGAGAGGATGCGAAAGCGGAAAAATACAGGCGGTCCGGGATCAGCGTTTCCGGGCATGATCCCCAGGCGCGGCTCAACTCGGCGCTGGTGCTGGCGCAGTTGCATCAGGACGCGGGCGCCCTGGACGAATTGGACCGCGCGCTGAAAGCAGGGCTGCCGGCGAGCGAAGTTGCCGACAATCCGGTATGGCAAAGGTTTGCTGGAAACCCCAGGTTCGCAGCACTCATGGCAAGAACGCAAAACCAACGCCAGGAATAAGGAGGAGCTATGGCAACCATTGCAGGTGTGGCGGAAAAGGTCCATGTGGACAAGAACGGCAAAGTGGACAAGGACAAGGTTCATCTTTACAAGAGCAAGGATGATCAGATTGTCTGGACTGCGGAAGCGGAAACCATAATTTCATTCGGGTCGGCGGAGAACTCACCCTTCACGGAATGGAAATTCACGGTTCAAGCCGGAGGCAGCGCGCCCAGCGGGCGGATAAAGGATAACGCCGGCGCTGAGAAGCAATATGACTATACGGTTGAGGCAGCAGGCAGTCAAAACGATCCATCAGTGATCATCCACAAGTGAGGGGCCTCATCGGGAAGCGGAGAACTGGCTTTAGGGCAGCGATCGGCGTAGCACGTTGAGAATTCCTGTCACCAGCATGGCCGGCGTGGGCGGGCAGCCGGGGATGTAGCCATCCACGGGCAGCAGCGCATCCACCGCGCCTGCGATCTCCTGGTTTGGCTCGTGAGATCCTGTGAAGATGCCGCCGCTGCAGCCGCAAGCTCCAACGGCCACCACCAACTTGGGAGCAGGCACGGCTTCGTACGTCTTGCGCGCTGCCAGGGCCATGTTGCGCGTGATGGGACCGGTCACCAGCAACATGTCGGCATGTTTGGGCGAGGCGACGAAGTGAATGCCGAACCTTTCCAGGTCGTAGTAGGGGTTGGTAAGGGCGGAAATTTCAATCTCGCAGCCATTGCAGGAGCCGGGATCGAGTTGGCGCACGTTCAACGCTCTTCCCAGCATCGCATGGACCTGGTCGCGGGCAAGATCGGGCGTGACGGCTTGGGCTTCGTGCGGCGCAGAGCCAATCGGCCAGGTTGCAACCAGTTTTTCGCGGGAGACGCCGCAACGGGAGAACCGCTCTGCGGGACGAATTGCGCCCTGTCCCACGTCAATGCAGCGTCCGCAGCCGATGCATTTTCCATAATCCAATTTCAAGGCTCCGTCTCCGCCGGCGTGCGAGTCAGTAGAGATGGCGCGCGTGGGACAGACTTCCGCGACCGCGGCCGCGATCTGCGGGGTCAGGCGCTCAGCAACAACTTCCGGCATGCGGCTTCCGTCACAGCCGGTCAGCAACTGCTCCACCGGCACCAGTTGCGAACGGCTCTTCAGGCTGCGAAAAACAACGTCGGCGATCATCGGTCACATCCGGAATAAGAGAGGTTGAAACTTTTGTTGATCAAGGGAAAATCCGCAATGATGTTGCCCGTCACCGCCAGGGGCAGGGCCGGCCAGTTCTGGAACGAAGGCGAGCGGACGTGGCAGCGTTGGATTCTGCCTTCCTCCAGTTTGAGCCAATAGAGCAACTCGCCGCGCGGCGATTCAACGGCGGCATGAGCAGCGCCGCTCGGTGTTCCCGTGAGCGAGGCACGAATCGGACCTTCGGATAAGTCCTTGAGGCAGTCGAGAATCAGCCGCACGGAGGCGCGGGCTTCTTCCACGCGAATGCGGGCGCGGGCCATCACGTCGCCGTAATGCAGGGTGGGAACATCAAAGCGGAGTGCCTTGTACGCGCCGTAAGGGTGGTCGCGGCGCACGTCAAAAGATATTGCCGAAGCGCGCGCCGCAGGCCCGACAACAGCAAGATCAGAAGCTGCGGCGGGCGTGAGAACGCCTGCGCCCTCGAAGCGGTCCTGCGCGGAGGGCGTGTTCAAGGCCTGGTCCGCGATCGCGAAGAAATCAGCAGCCGCAGCGCGAATGGAGTCGCGCAAGTCCCTGGCGCCCGCCGAAGAAGGTTCCCGCTGTACACCGCCGGGAACAGCGATGCCTCGCCAGTATCTTGTACCCATGCTGCGCGTGGAAGCCTGGAGCAGATCTTCTTTGATCCGGGCGCAATACGCCGCGGGGACGGTGAAGGCCACGTCATTGCAGAGCGCGCCGAAGTCGCCGATGTGGGCCAGCAGCCGCTCCAGCTCAAGACCCACCAGGCGCACGGCCTCGGCCCTGGCAGGCACGGCAACCTGAAAGATTTCTTCCACCGCCCGGCAATAAGCCACGGCGTGAGCAAAGCAGTTATCGCCGGAGACGGATTCGGCCAGCGGCGTTGCCTCAGCCGCGAGCGCGCCGCAGAAGAGTTTCTCCGTTCCTTTATGCGTATAGAAAAGCTGAAGTTGAAGATGGAGCACCGTATCGCCAATCACGCTGAAGCGGAAGTGCCCAGGCTCGATGATTCCGGCGTGGACTGGACCAACCGGCACTTCGCAAACGCCCTTGCCCTGCACCTTCAGGAACCGGGGATCGTCCGCATCCTGGCTGTGACGCGCCAGAGGCAAAAGTGCAGGATGGCCCTGAAACTCAACACCGAATTGCTCATGCACCTCGCGCTCATGCCAGGCAGCCGCGGGGCAGATCGCGGTGAGCGAAGGTACGGGGCCGGAGACCGGACATTGAAATTCGCGGTAGCCTTCACCCGGCACATCGGCCAGGTAGTGCAGCGTGCCTCCGTTGTCACTTTGTGAGCCAAAGATCGAAACCAGGCGTACACGCGAGGGGTGCGCGGCCTCGAAGAGTCGTAAGACTTCGCTCGCGCTGAAGATCTTCTGCTGCCGGCCGTTTTCAACTCGCATAGTCATTGCAGCACCGCCATGGCTGCCCGCAGCAGGTTGTTGAAAGCTGCAGGGACCGTAAGGCCGAAGACAAGCAGCACGGCGGCGCAGATTCCCATTGCCACAAACTCGGCCCCGGTTTT
>DASVFK010000104.1:0-3560 GCA_036380095.1 Candidatus Angelobacter sp.
ATGAACCAGGTGGACACCGGCGCTCTGATGCAGTTGCCGCACATGAGCTGGTTCTTCTACCTGGCGCGCATCTGCAATCACTGCACATACCCGGCGTGCCTGGCTTCCTGTCCGCGCGGATCGATCTACAAGCGCCAGGAAGACGGGATCGTGCTGGTGGACCAGGGACGCTGCCGCGGATATCAGGAGTGCGTGCGTGGCTGTCCGTATAAGAAGGTCTTCTTCAATCCCATGACCGGGACGTCAGAAAAATGCATCGCCTGCTTCCCCAAGATCGAGCAGGGGCTGCAGCCGCAGTGCTTTGTGAACTGCATCGGCAAGATCCGCATGGCGGGCTTCCTGAATACGCCGGACAAGGCGCGCCCCGAAAATCCTCTGGATTACCTGGTGCATATAAAGAAGGTGGCGCTGCCACTCTTCCCACAGTACGGGCTCGAGCCCAACGTTTATTACATCCCACCGATTCACGTTCCGGCATCGTTCAATCGCCAACTGTTTGGTCCGGGCGCCGATGCCGCGGTGGAGACCTACAAGTCCGCGCGCAAAGACATGGACCTGGCCGGACTGCTTTGCCTGTTCGGTTGTTCGGAATCTCTCATGACACGGTGGAAACGTACCGGCGATGTCGTGGTCGGCATGGATGACTCCGGTACGCAGCTCGTGCGCGTGCCCATCAACGAGCCGGTGCACGTGCGGACCTCGTTCGATCCCGTGCAGAAGCTGGTGCGTATTAACTGTCCGTAAGGAGGAGGACTGTTGTGAAAAGACGAAACCCATTATTCATATCCGCACTGATCGTCCTTCTCTTTACGGCCGGCTGCAAGAAGGCGACCATCCCAGCGACGGAGGTTATTGCCGTGCCCAGCGCGCAACTTCCAACTGGCCCAGCCGACGCAGCTTGGGACAATGCGCCTGAATATCCAGCCAAGTTGATCCCGCAAGATCTGGTTGAGCCGCGTCTTGCCCAGGCTTCAACGCCGGAGGTGCGCGTGCAAGCCATGACCAATGGATCAGAGATCGCGTTTCGCCTGCGCTGGGTGGATGCAACGCAGAATGACACTGAAACTCCCGGCGAATTTGTGGACGCGTGCGCCGTGCAAATTCCGGCGAAGCTGATGCCGAATCCTCCGGCGCCTCAGATGGGCGAAGCCGGAAGCAGTGTGCAGATTGCGTACTGGCGGGCGGACTGGCAGGCCTGGGTCAATGGACGAGCGGACAACATCAAGTCGATTTATCCCAACGCTGAGATCACGCACTACCCGTTCCAGGCCCACTCGCTGGCGCCCGGCTCCCCGGAACAGAACGAGATGGCCAAACGTTATGCGCCGGCCGATGCCACAGGCAATCGCAGACAGGGCCCGCGACAGTCCGCTGTTGAGAGCTTGCTCGCCCAAGGGCCAGGCACCCTCACGCCGAACCCGTCGCTGGGAGTGAAGGGCAGCGGCGTGCGCACGCTAGACGGATGGGCGGTGATGTTCGTGCGACCGCTGCCAGAAGGTCTGGCGCCGAAAGCGCGGACGTCTGTGGCGTTCGCCGTATGGCAAGGAGCGAACAAGGAAGCGGGCGCGCGCAAGATGCGCAGTGGATGGGCCCCGCTGGCCGTGCAGGAGAAGAAATAATGACGACGAATATGGTTCTCGGCGATCGTGAACTCCGGCTGGCGCAGGAAGCAGCGGAGTGGCGGCTGCTTTCCTTGCTCTTTGAGTGCCCCACGGAAACCTGGCACGAGCAGATCACGGCGTTGATCCATGAAATTGCCGATGGTGAGTTGAAATCAGCCGCGCAGGGCGCGCTCCAAGAGGCAAGTGAAGGTCTCTTCCATCATACGTTTGGTCCCGGAGGTCCGGCGCCGCCGCGTGAGGCAACCTATCATCAAACGATCCAGCTCGGCTACCTCATGTCCGAACTCCAGGCATACTACAACGCCTTCGCCTTTCATCCCGCTACGGCTGAGCCGCCCGATCATGTGGCGGTAGAGACCGAGTTCATCGCTTATCTCAAGCTGAAGCAAGCATACGCGCTTGCCTGCCACGATGAAGAACGCGCGGCGACGGCGGCAGAGTCGGCGCAGCGCTTTCTGCAGGAGCACATGGCAAACATTGCGCAGCCGCTGGCGGACCATCTTGAAGGATCGGGAATAACGTATCTGGCCAAAGCGGGTGAAGCCTTGCTTCGCCGAGTCGGCCCTCCGGCGATCGCTGGTTCGTCTTTGCCGATTCTGCAGGAGGAGCCAAAGGAAGATGAATGGAGCTGCGGAGGTCTAGGAGGGAACTGACCGCGGAATTTGGTGTGGCCCTATTGAAGAGCCCTCAAATCCCTTTTGCGCCTGCTGCCGCACGGCTTTCGTCTACGGTGGGGCCTGTGCAACGGACCACAGTCCACGGAAATCCATCGAGCGGCCACTTCGAGCAGTCGACGCTGAAGAAGCGCCACGTCAAAGCGATTGCAACGGCAAGGTGCGGCCGTATTTGATCTACTCGGCCCGACATACGTTTCTCACACGTCTGGGGGAGTCAGGCTGCGACGTATAAAAGCTTGCCAGGAACGCAGGGCACTCCAGCGTCGCGATGTGCGTGCGGTACGTTCATCCCTCGCCTGATGCAGTGGACACAGCCTGGCTACTTTAGGTAGGCACAGTATTGGGCACAAACTGAGTTCGGTTCCTTGACCCCGGACAGCTCGGTCCAAAAACTCTTGATGCAGAAGAGTTTGGTGGGCGGTCACAGACTCGAACTGTGGACCTCCTGCTTGTAAGGCAGGCGCTCTAACCAGCTGAGCTAACCGCCCCCGTTGCGGGCAACTTTCATCATTATACAGAGGAAATCACAGGTTGCTTCCCTTGCCGCGGTCGCAGCGCATAGGGACCGCCACCGGCAGTGGACTAGGTTACCAAGGTTACTGTACTGATGGTAAAGACCCTGCCAGCTACGTATCTGGGCATGATAACGTGGCCGTGTTCAGGGGAAAGAAAGTATGGCCACTCTGTCGGACAAGCTTCCCACCATTCTGGTTCTGGCGGTTTTGGTGGGAATTTTCGTTGCCTTGCGCCGGCACGTAAAGTCGTCGCGGCTGGCCCTTTGGACGACCGCGTGGGGCCTGGTCTTCTCCCACTTCATTTTTCAGGCATTCGCATCGGCCGATGGCGGCCCGCCGTTGCTGTTTATCGCGCACTGGGGCGCCCTGCAACTGGCTGCGCTGTTCTTCATTGCATCGCTGACATCTTTTTTTGAAAGCCGCAGGCTGACGTCCGGCTTATTGGCCCTCAGCGGCGTCCCCGTGCTTGCGTATGTCTGCGCGATCTCTTACGAATGCGATCTGCGGATTGTGTATATCGCATGCAGCGCGGTGATTTTCTTTGGTCCACCTCTGTTCGTGGCGCGGTTCCGCAAGCTGACGTGGGAAGCTTCTCTGTGGATGCCTGTGGTGGCAGGGGTCGGATTGGTCAGCATTTTCAGGGCCTGGCATCACCAATACGTCTTTGGCTTGCTCGCTGTGCCCACGCTTGGTTTCGGACTGCCCGGGTTTCTTTACTGGCGGCGCTATCGGCGATGGTCGCCGGG
>DASVFK010000105.1:0-10813 GCA_036380095.1 Candidatus Angelobacter sp.
TTTCCACCGATTTTCACGCCTTCTTCATATCCTGAAAGGCCCCTGTCTGTCGATCATTTCGCCGGTCCCGTGCCTTCAGCGGCTGCCACGGGTGAAGCCGGCACCGTCAGGCTGGCGTTCGCGGTCCCGATCATTCCTGTGTGGTTATCACGCACGCCAAGGCGCAGGACGTACTCACCGTCGGGCAGCTCAAGCACCTGGTTGCAGGGAAGGAACTTTTGCATGACGAGCTGGTACTGTTCCGGCGGCAAGTCTGCGTTGAATGTGTTGCCCCGGACGCCCTTGGATTCTCTTTTTTTGGAATAGACCTCAACCGCGCAATCCACGCTGGCGTGCTGCACGCCGTCTTCGCTGAGGTCAAAGCTGATGCCGTGGGCATCGATTCCGTAGTTGACCTGGACTCGGTTGCCATTCTGGGGCACTATGGCCGCCTGGAACAACAGGGCAGTGGAAACAGGCGTCTCCATGTTCAGCGCCAGGCCAAAGTCCATGGCGCGCTTCTTCTCCTCCATCTTGCCGTAACCGTGCGGATCGGCAGCGTAATAGCCCTGGCGGAAACGGAGCTTCACGCCCCGGCGCTCCACTTTCACAACAATTTTGCGAAACTTGCCGTCCCAGTTCTTGTCCTCAGGATAGTATCCCAGGGTGTAATAAGTTGAGCCGTCTTCCAGGCCCTGGCGGATGGCTCCGTCAAGATCGTTGGTGTTGTAAAACGCCCGCCCGCCGGTGCTATCGGCAATGGTATTCATGGTGATGTGTGAGTCCAGAGGATCATTGACGGCGCGGCTCAGGTTGTCCGCCTGGTTGCTGCGCCCCAGGCGTGTGCCGACGGCGTCAGTATTGCTGAGGTTGGAATACGGGTCCGTGTTTCCGACGGCCCTGGTATCCACAGGATACACGGCGATGTGCGCATTAGAGAGCGCATCGGAAGTCTGCTCAATCTCCAGGGAATAGTCTCTCCTCGCGGCCCTGCCCTGCGATTCCAGGCTGGTGACGCCTTGAGTTGGATTCAACTCAGGATAGAGGTAGCTGGGAAAGACGTCTGAGACCCAGATCAGGTTCTTCCTGCCGGAGTAGCCGGAAAGATGGCGGGCCAGCCCTCTGAGCGCGGCCAGCGTAAGCCTGACTCGATAGTCCGTTTGATACACCTCATTGTCCTGCTGGAAAGCGGTGATCTGGCCAATCATTGACTGCATGTTCATCTCTTGCAGCGCTTGGATGATTGCCGGGTCCGAAGCCGGAATGGAGCTATCCAGGCGCGGCGCCGATCTGGATTTCAGGCTGTGGATGGCAGTTTTCAGCAAACCTGGGTCCGTGGTGAAGTCCTGCAACAGACGAAGCTTGGATCCCAGAGCATAAACGGCCACGGGCTGGCCCGCGGGAAGCTTCTCCAGCATCTTCAGCATTTCGTCCTTGGCGTATTTCAGCTTCTGCGGACTGCTGATGTTCAAGCCGTCAATCAGCACCACATTCAGCGGGCCACCGCTCTTGAAGGTTGGCGTGTTGGTAATGCGATTGGGAGGCAGCTTGGCCGGAGCGGCCGCGGCTTCCTGGGCCGGGGCCTGAAAACTAAATGCACGAATTTTCTGCGGGTGGTTTTCTTCCAGGATGGAGAAGTCTTCCACTTTCAGGTCCTTGATGGCCACACCTTTCTTGTCGGTTGCCACCACATCCACCACAACCAGTCGGGTGGTGACCTTAAAAGTTGGCGTGGCCTGTGTGGCTGCGTTCTGGGCGGAAGACGATCCCGCGGGCGTCTGCGCCGTTGCGACCGGCGTGAGCATGAGAAGAAGCGTGAGAGCAGTCCCTAAGAAAGCGTTCGCATACCGCCGAGTCATAGTACTTCTCCATTTCTGATCAGAAGGGATGGATGTACCTTAGTGCCTCTTGGGCGGGGGCAAGCCAAAGAGAGACACTATCGCCTTGCCTATGCTATCAGGGTCATAGCTCGATGGACATTGAAACTATGGCAATGTTTCCTTAAGTTCAGTTGTTGCCGTGAACTCCAAAGGCCGCGTTTCAGGGCTGTGGCGCTTCCGGCAAATGGACGTCAACGCCGTGGGCGGCGTTGAGTTCCTCGGTTGCAGCGCGGTCCACATCAGCGAGGGAAATCTTTCTGGCAGCATGCTCGCTGAAGATCCACAGCGTTTGTCCGGCGATGGCATAGTTTTTCGCTGTGGTGCTGTGGCCGTCACGGAAGACAAACGTGGTGGCGGCGGCCGGTTGCGCGGCTGAGAGTGAAGTCCCAGGAGGCGCCTGTTGCAGGCTGCGTTGCGTCATCTGGTCGGCCCGCAGCTGTTCAACTTCGTCGGTCAGGCGCTGCATCTGGATGGCAAGCTGAACGTCATTGCTGTTGTCGCTGGCCACGGGCTCAGTCTGCTGAGGCTGTTGGGACTGAGGCGGATAGTAGTAGTCCGAAGAGAAACCGGGAACGTAGCCTGCTCCCCAGTACGCTCCTGGCCAGACCGTTCCAGGCCAGAAGGACCCGGGAAAAAACGGTGAGCTGAAGAAGCTTCCCGAAAAGAAGAATGGATTCACGAAGGCGCTGTTGCACGGGAAAAACCCGCCACACCCAAAGCCGAAGGGGTTGAAGATGACGTGGCCGCCGTGGCCGTGGTGAAACCCGCTGCCCACAAAGACCCGGCTCGGCGGCTGTCCAGCGAACCCGGGAGCGACTACAACTCTTCCATTCGGTGCGAACGGGCGGCCGACGAAAACCCTGCTCCCTGCAGGCCGGTTGGTAATCACTCTACCTCCGGGCGCTCCCACCACGACACGATTCCCAGGAACCCCAGGGCGGGCGCGAAACGCAGGGGAGACAGGCCGGGCGCCAAAGCCGGGAGAAACGGGTCGCGCGCCGAAAGTTGGAGATGGACCTGATCGGAAGCCGGGAGAGACTCTTGGGCCTGAACTGACGGCCGGTCCGCGGGAAACTCCGCCGCGCAATTGCGCGAAGGACGAGAGCGGCAGGAAAGCAACCGCCCATACCACCGTAGCAAAGAGCAGCCTGCGCATACTTTTATTCTAGTCCTGAGTCAAGCCAGCAGAGCAGGAATATTGTCCTTGTTTTCAAGTGCCTGCAGGTGAGGTGAAAGCTCTGTCTACAGATGCAAGCAGAGGAGCGCAGATCAAATCGTGTTTGAGAAGCGTGTCTGCGATTACTTGCTCAAATTTGCGGCAACCATGGGTTCTGCCATGCCCACGCCGCGTTTGATTATTTCCGCAGCTTTCTCGGCGATCATGATTGTGGGCGCGTTGGTGTTGCCGCCGGGAACAGTGGGCATGATGGATGCGTCCACTACTCGCAGTCCTTCCACGCCATGCACGCGCAATTCGGAATCCACCACCGCCATGTTGTCGTTGCCCATCTTGCATGTGCCCACGGGATGGTAGAGCGTGGCGGCATACTTCGCGATGTGCGCGGCAAGAGCCGTGTCGTCCTTGCAGTCAGGCCCAGGCAGCAGTTCCGCACCACGATAGGAGTCAAACGCCTTGGCCGCCGCCAGCCGGCGCGCGAGTTTCACTCCTTGCACCATCACCTGCAGGTCGCGCGGATCGGAAAAATAACTGGCGCGGATCAGGGGGGCGTCCAGAGGATTACTGGAACGAAGCGTCAGGCGTCCGCGGCTGTACGGCCGAATCAGGGTCGGCCCCAGCGTGAAGGCGTGGTCTTTGATTTTCTGGAAGCCGTGGTCCACGTAATAGCCTGGACCAAAATGAAATTGCAAGTCCGGCGCCGCCGATTCAGGGTTGGTGGTGACGAACCCTCCCGCTTCCGCCACATTGGAGGTAAGCATGCCGTCCTTGAACACCATGTATCGGGCCAGATTAGAGAGGCTCTCCGCATTCAGCAGGGTGATGGGCTGCGTGCACTGGTAAACCACAGGGACGGCCGGATGGTCTTGCAAATTGGATCCGACTCCGGGGAGATCACATAAAACGGGGATGTCCAGGGTGCGCAGGTGCCCGGCGGGCCCCACTCCCGCCAGCATGAGCAACTGCGGTGATCCCACGGCCCCGGCGCAGAGAATGATCTCGCGCTCCGCATGTTCCTGCGCACTGCCGTTCCCCTGCTGGAAACTTACTGCCTCCGCGCGGCGGCCCTCAAAGATGATGTCAAACACCTGGACATCCGTACGCACGGTAAGGTTGGGGCGTGACATGGCCGGCTTCAGGAACGCAGCCGCTGCGCTGCAGCGTTTGCCTTGCGACTGCGTGACCTGGTATTGGCCAAAGCCTTCCTGGCGCTCGCCGTTGAAATCCGCATTGCGTTTGTAACCGGACTGCTCAGCCGCTTCAATGAAAGCCTGCGCCAGGGGATTCACGCTGCGCAGATTGCTCACGCTCAGAGGGCCGCCGTCGCCGTGATACTCCGATGCGCCGTTCTCCTGCTTCTCTGAGCGTTTGAAAAACGGAAGCACGTCCTGGTAGCTCCACCCCGGGTTTCCCAGGTCACGCCAGTGGTCGTAGTCATATCGGTGGCCGCGGATGTAAATCATGGCGTTGATGGAGCTGCTGCCCCCCAGCACCTTGCCGCGCGGCCAGTAGAGATTGCGATTGCCCAGGTACGGTTCCGGCTCCGTGTAGTAGGCCCAGTCGCAGGCGCTCTTGAAGAGCTTGGAGAAGGCCACAGGAACGTGGATCTCCTTGCGATTGTCCGGCCCACCTGCTTCCAACAACAAGACTTTGGTCTTGGGATCCTCGCTGAGACGGTTGGCCAGAACGCATCCGGCAGAGCCGGCGCCGATGATGATGTAATCGAACATGGCCTGGACTCCTTGTTGGCGGGAATTGTACCGCGAAACCGGGCGCAGCCGCTTTCGCTGGCGGGCTATGAACGACTGCTGGTAGGCGGGCACTTCCTTAGACTCACCTACGGCCCGGCGCGTATGCTGGACACGGCCAAATCCACAGGGATAGTCTTAGGGCGATGCGCAGGACCTTAATCCGGACATCGGCCTTGTGCCTGCTGCTATCGCTCTGGCTGCTCATTCTTCCCGTCGCCGCGCAGAACCTTTCAGCCAACGATTCGCCCGCCAACCTGGAGCGCAAGATGCGCCTGCTGGATGAAAGGGAAGTCCAGCATGTGCTGGAGCAGGCGGAAAAAGGCAATCCCAACAGCCAGCTCTGGGCGGGCGTGATCTACGATCTGGGACAACACGTGGAACGCAACCCGGCAACGTCCGCACAATGGTTTCGCAAGGCAGCAGACCAGGGATCAACTCCAGCGGAGTATTTTCTGGCAAGGAAATACTGGACAGGCTCAGGGGTCGCGTTGGACCGGGCCCGGTCGGTGGCGCTCTATCGCACGTCGGCGGATGGCGGCTATGCGGCCGCGCAGACCATGATGGGTTCGCTTTGGCAGCGTGGCCAGGGAGTGGACAAGGATCCCGCTCAAGCTTTCCAGTGGTACTCCAAAGCAGCTGCCCACGGTTATGCTGAAGCGCAATACTCGCTGGGAATGCTCTACCAGAAGGGCGAGGGAGTTGCCCAGGATTGCAAGCTGGCCATCCAATGGTACGTGGCAGCGGCGAACCAGGTTTACTGGCCGGCGCACACGGCGTTAGGCGGCCTTTACTCCACGGGCGCCTGTGCGCCGCGGGATGAAGGGCGGGCGGCTGTGATCTACAAACTGGCAGCACAGCACGGCGACCCCAAAGCGCAGGTGAACCTGGGCACGGCTTACATGATGGGACGCGGCCTTCGCCAGGACGACGAAAGAGCAGTTGACTGGTACAAAAAGGCTGCGGAGGCAGGCGATCCTTTGGGCGCGTTCATGCTGGCGCAGATGTACCGCGACGGTCGGGGAGTGAAGCAGGACTACCCGGCATCTTATAAATGGTTCGCGATTGCCGTGGCCAAAGGAAATGACGTGGATGGCCGGAAGTATCTGAAGGACAAGATCAGCAAAGAGGAAATCACGGGAGCTGAAGCCGCCGCCCAGGAATGGTTAAAGGCTCATCCGCCGCGCGAGCCGTGATCTATCCTGTAGCCCCGACTTCATGGAAAGTCATATTGGCGGCAGCGCTGCGGGTACGCACTCTCCACTGGGCGAACAGTTCTGCATAAGAAGCGGTGATGTACTGCTCCTTGCCAATTTCCAGTTTGCCGGCTGTCGTGTCAATCCACGCCGGTGGCCCCTCGATTTCACCGAAATTGCCGATGGGCGTTTCATCAATGACCACGTGGCCGGTTTCGTCGGCCCACTCGCTGCGGAACTTCTCGTAGGCAAAGCTGGGTTTGAAACCGAGGGCGCCCAGGATGCCGGCCATCGCTGCGCCGTCTGCAATGCGGGTTTCGATCTCCCGGCGAGATTTGTGCCCGTCGGCCACAAGGCTTTTGTCCTTGTAGGTCAGGGTCCAAATTGTTCCGTACTGGCGCAGGCGCAACAGCGCCCCGCGCGAGCGTAGCGGCGCGCCGCGTAGGTCATACAACGTGTTCAGTTCGTGGGTTCGGGCGGTTACCAGGTGGAAGCCCGCGGCCGGAAGACGGCTTGCGAACGCCTGGCCATCCTCAATCTGGAATTTGATTTCAATTTCCTGGATTCCGGCCATTCATGCGCTCTCCAGGGCCAGTGCCATGCCCATTCCGCCGCTCACGCACAGGGTGGCCACACCCCGCTTGGCTTTGCGCTTGAGCATCTCGTGCAACAGAGTCACGGTGATGCGAGTGCCAGTGCAGCCGATGGGATGCCCCAGCGCGATCGAGCCGCCGTTTACGTTGAGTTTGTCGGGGTCCATATGGAGTTCGCGGTCGCAGGCCAGGACCTGGGCGGCAAAGGCTTCATTCAGCTCGATCAGGTCAAAACCGGCAAGCTTGAGCCCGTACTTCTTCTCCAGCTTGGCCAGGGCCGGGACAGGACCAATCCCCATGGTCCGCGGATCCACGCCTGCCGCAGCCGAGCCCAAAATCCGGGCCAGGGGCTTGAGGCCGTTTTGCTTCACGAAGTTCTCTCCGGCCAGGACCATGGCAGCAGCGCCATCGGTGATGCCGGACGAATTTCCGGCAGTCACCGTGCCCGTCTTTGAGAACGCGGGAGCAAGCTTGGCCATTTTCTCCAAGGTAGCCCCCAGGAACGGATGCTCGTCCTGGACGAACAGCTCCTCGCCCTTCTTGCTCTGGAGCCTGATGGGGACGATTTCGTCTTTGAAGCGCCCGGCTTTGATCGCGGCTTCCGCCCGTTGCTGGGAGCAGAGGGCGAACTGGTCCTGCTCGTCGCGGCTGATCTTGTATTGCTCTGCCAGAATTTCGGCAGTCTCCCCCATCACCATGTTGCACAGCTTGCATACAAAGCCGTCGCGATACATTCCGTCCACCAACTCCTGGTTGCCCAGCCGGTAGCCCCAGCGTCCGCCGTCCAGGTAGTAGGGAACCCGAGACATCGACTCGGTGCCGCCCACCAAAACGCAATCCATGTTTCCGAGGGCGATTTCCTGCGCGCCCAGCACAATGGCTTTCATGCCGGAAGCGCAGGCCTGGTTGACGGTGTATGCGGGGACTTCCTTGGGAACGCCCGCCCGGACCGAGATCTGCCTCCCCGGATTAGGGCCGTTGCCCGCCTGCCGGGCCGAGCCAAAGATCGTCTCTTCCACCTGAGACGGCTGAATGCCCGCCCGGACGAGAGCAGCCTCTGCCGCCGCCACTCCCAGGTCGGGCGAGGTAAGGCCGGCCAGCTTGCCACCGAACTTGCCGATTGGAGTTCGGGCTCCGGAAAGGATGTACGCGTCCTGCACTGGAAAACCCTCCAAAAGCACAGTGTAACAGGGACTTACAAACGCCTGACGGTATGCATAACCGGATTAATTACCATGAATATGCACAAACTCCCTGCAACTCCTTAGTAACCCCAGCTAACGCTTCCGCGCTGGCCACCATCTAAGGTATGGGTATAATTAAGGCGAAAAGCCTAATTGTACCTTCGGACAATGACCTAGCATGGATGTTGTAGAAAAGCAACAGCTTTGTTTCGGGAGAAGAGAAGGAGGCTGGTAATTACCCTTTCAGATTCATACAATTATATGGATTCGAAATGGGGGGATCCTTTGCATTTCGACGGTTAAATCGACGGTTAAGGAGTGTGCATGAAACGAGCACTGTCCATTCTGATGGCAGCGTTTGTAATAGCTGCCAACGTGGGGGCGGCACCCGTTCCAGACCACCAACAGCCCCAAAAAGGCAAGACCCCAGGTAACCCTGCCCTGACCAACCCCAAGGTCGAAAAGGGCGGGCAGTCGGTAAAGGCCAGCAAGACCTCCAAAGAGGCCAAACCCTACCAGGTAGGCAATGCGTCCTGGTATGGAAAGCAGTTTCACGGCCGGGTGACGGCCAGCGGCGAGGATTTTGATATGTTCGAGCTCACCGCGGCGCACCGGCAACTCCCGCTGGGCACCTACGTAAAGGTGACCAACCTGCGCAACGGGAAATGGATCATTGTCCGGGTCAATGATCGCGGCCCGTATGTCGCGAACCGGATCATGGATCTCAGCTACAGCGCCGCACGGATGCTGAACTTCCGCAGCGGAGTAGAGCGGGTCCAGATCGACCTGGTTCGGCCGGCTACCGTGGCTTCAAACCAGGCTTTCGGGGCCGACTAAGCAAGGGCTATACTCTACCCCACCGCGCCAAAATCGGGCGTGGCGGGGGCCCCGAGGAGGCCGTGGCTTCAAGAATCTCGGAAACGGCGGTTTCATCCGCTCGCACGAGCGCGCGGGAGCGTCTTATTGTGGCCTTGGATGTGTCCAGCGCCCGGCAAGCCCGGGAGTTGGTCACATCCCTGGGCGACATCCCCGGCTTTTACAAGGTCGGCCTGCAGCTTTTTACCGCAGAAGGCCCAGAATTCGTTCGCGAGCTGGCTGGGGCGGGTCACAAAGTCTTCCTCGATCTGAAACTCCATGACATCCCAAACACTGTGGCGCGTGCCGTGACGTCGGCTTGCGGGCTGGGCACGAGCATGCTCACCGTTCATGCCGGTGGCGGCGCAGCCATGCTCAAGGCAGCCGTGGAAGCCGCTGGCGACCGGCTTACGCTACTGGCTGTGACCGTGCTGACCAGCATGAACGATGACGAATTGACGCAAGTTGGCGTTACCGGACGCGTTCTGGATCAGGTACTCAGGCTTGGCGATCTGGCCCAGAGTGCCGGCTGTAAGGGTGTGGTGGCCTCGGCGCGAGAGTCGTCGCAACTGCGGCAAAGGCTGGGCGAGGGTTTTGCCATTGTAAATCCGGGCGTGCGACCGCCAGGCACGGAACAAAATGACCAGCGCCGGGTTGCTACTCCTGCCGAGGCGATTCGTGCCGGCGCCAGTCATCTTGTAGTCGGACGGCCAATCACTCAAGCCGCTGATCCAGCGAAGGCGGCGCGGGAGATCGTGGCCCAAATAGCGCAGGCAGCAAGTGACTTCGTCACGCCCTGACAATTAGAATTTGAGCGTTCAGGAGGGTACACCATGGTCCGCGGCGTATTGCTCTTCCTTTCAGTGAGTCTGCTGGCTGCTTCCCAAACTACTGCGCCTCCGGCGCAACCAAACTCGGCCCCGGCGGCGCCCACGGCTGCTCCTCCCGAAGCCAACCCTCAGGCCCAGGCAGCGACGAACGCACCAGCGCCGACGGCAACGGGCTCTCTCAAGCAGTTGACAGTACCCGCCGGCACTGAAGTCCTGTTGCAACTCAAGAACGGAATTGACACGAAAAACGCGCGCGTTGGCGATGGCGTCTATTGCCAGACGACATTTCCGGTCGTCATTGATAACGTGATTGCCATCCCTTCCGGCACCTACGTGAAGGGCGAGATCGTCCAGTTGCAGCGGGCCGGCAAGATCAAGGGTCGGGCTGAGGTTCTGTTTCGCTTCACCAGCATGATCTATCCCAGCGGTTACACGGTAGACATGCCGGGCACCATTCATCACGACTCCGGATCGGCCAATACCACGGTAGATGACGAAGGAAAGATCAAAGCTGATTCGCAAAAAGGCAAAGATGCGACCACGGTGGCCAAAGGTGTGGGCGTAGGTGCTGCCGGCGGCGGAATACTTACCGGCACGCACGCCGGGGTGTTGCGTGGAGCGGGCATCGGCGCGCTGGCAGGACTGGCGACCGTCCTTCTGACACGGGGCCAGGACGTTCGCATCGAACCGGGAACAGCCATCAAGATGCTGCTGGACCGTCCTCTGACCGTCGATGTGACCCCAATCGATTTCGACCGCGCCGCCACCGAGGTGGTTCCGCGGCCGACTGGGGGAAGATTGCCCAGACCGCAGCCGCAAGCGAACCCGAAATAACGTATCCGGGAAGTATTGCGCGACTTAACAAAAGCAAAGTGTCTTACCAACCAAGAAACCTTCAACTCTCGTTCTGAATTCGAGAGATTGGCCCTCTTCGGCTATTGAAATCTGTAGACTCTTTCGTCGCCTCGCCTCGTAAGCCTCTGAAAATAAACATTTGCCGCAACATCCGATTGTTGGAATATCGAATGCACTTAATACGTTGGCCCGGAAGGTACGGGTGTCTCTGTAAATCAAGAGTTTTGGTTGTTCGTCCTTTCTTCTTAACCAAAGTTCGCTAATTTTGTTTTAGTTTTTTCGGCATTGTCTTTCCTAAGGAGGGAGTTGAGAGATGTCAAGAAAGGTAGCGTTTTCCCCCTGGATGCTGCTTCTGGTCTTGATCGTTTTCGCCGCAGCTGCATTTGGGCAAACCACCGCCAGTATTAAGGGCACCGTAACCGATGCTAGCGGCGCAGCCGTCGTGGGCGCCACTGTAACCGTCAAGAACCCGGACAAGGGAATCGAGCGCACCACCCAGACGAATTCGGCCGGCGA
>DASVFK010000106.1:0-6459 GCA_036380095.1 Candidatus Angelobacter sp.
GATGGTAGCAAGAGAATTGCCAGAAATGCCAAAACTGTCAAAGAATCCAAATTGGATGACCGTATTACCTCGGGGCCAATTTGGATTCTTTGGCAATCTTGGCAATTCTGGCAATTGTCTCAGAGATAATTCTCACCAGCTGCTATACGGAGTTCCTTCCGTGCTCGTCAGGTTGGAACCGCTGTGCACGTCCGTGATACCGGGCTGCGTCTGGTCCAGGGCCATCACCACGTCTTCCTGCACCGGCTGCCAGGTGTTGCTGGCGTTCGTGAAAGGATCTTTGGGCATTGCGCGCAGATAGCCGGCGCTCACAAGGTCGTCCAGGCTTTGCGGCGCTTTCATCTTGTCCTGCGTGTACTGGTCGATGGCGTTGCGCAGCGTGTACAAGTCTTGCTTCAAGACCGCCTCGTTGGCGTGCTTGAGATGCATCTGGTAAACCGGCACGGCCGTCGAAATCAGAATCGAGATGATCGCAATCACGATGATCAACTCGATCAAGGTAAACCCGCGCTGCGTGCGTTTTGCACTGGCCATCATCGTCTTTTACCAGTCCTTGTATTTTGTGCCGTCCAGGGCCGTTTGGTCGGATTTGGTATATACGTCAAAAACGTTTTGCCCGCCCCAAGACTCGGACTTGGGATCGTCCTGCATGGAGCGCAGTCCCCAGTCCTTGTTCCCCGTAATGGGGTCCTCCGGAATTCGGCGCAGGAAGCGCAGCTTCTTGGCTCCCTGGGCCTCCACCCCGTTGACCAGAGTGTCCAGGTCCGGCGGATACCCTTCTGACCCCAGCTTGATCTGGAAGGCGTTGCGGTCAGCGGCATCCTTATAGCGGTCAATGGCGTTGCGCATCTCCCACAGGTCGCGACGCAGCTCCACTTCTTTCTGCCGCTTCACGCTCACTCGCACCACCGGCACCGCCGCGCCCATCAGGATCAGCAGGATCGTGATCACCACGATCATTTCCAGCAGGGTCACGCCCCGTTGTGAGCGGCATTGCATCATCTTCAACTTCGCTTTACTTCCGGCGGCCATCTCCATATTAGATAGTCGAGAGGCCGTCCCCTTCGCTTTCTCTAATTCACTTTCACTGCGGCCTGCGATCCTGAAACATCAATCGCCTGGCCATGGCTGTTGCGGGCGCCGCCGGGCATGTCAATAGCAACACTTCCTGTCCCCTTGGCCTTGGCCGTGAATGTCATGGTGAAGACCGTACCATCGCCCGAGACACCCGAGGACCCCGGAGGACGCTGTGCCGTCGCCTGCAGCTTGCCTGCCGTAGGATCGTCGCGATGCACCAGCGCCACTGGCTGCCCGTCCTTGGCGAGAAAATCGCCGTTGACGATGCTGACAAACTGCAGCACCTTGGCGTCATACGTCACCTGGATTGGCACCGTTGCCACGTCCTGCCCATGGGCCAGCACCACATTCAAGGTAAACGTGCTGCCCGGCTGCTGTGTCAGCGAATTGGGATCGATTCTCAAGCTGGCTGGTCCTCCGGGCGCCGGTGCGGCAGCTCCGGTAGGATTGGACGGCACAGCCGGCTGGGTTGTAGGCGGAACGGCGGGTACCGGCGCGGCCGGATGGGTCGCAGGAGCGCGTTGCGGTGGAGGAGCTACCTGTGGAGGCGCAGCAGCCTGAGCCGGCGCCCCGGCCGGCACTGCGGCGGAAGGAGCCGCCGCTTGGGCAGCAGCCTCAGGACGGCCCCTGCTCGCGATGCGCAGATCGATGCCGCTGCCTGTCCCCACGTCAAATGCGCGCTTGTTCAAATCATTCAGCTCCTGGCTGCGCACGATGTGCGGCGTCAGCAGGAACACGATTTCGTTATGGATCACTTCCTTCTGCTGCTGCGAGAAGATCCACTTCAGGATGGGGATCTCGCCCAGGATCGGCGTGCCGTTCGCGGTCTTGTTCTCCTGCGTCTCCAGGATGCCGCCCAGCAGGTTGATCTCGCCGTCATTCAGGCGGATGGTCTGCTCCACGCGGCGCGTGCTGATGATCGGCTGCTGGATGCCGCCGATGATGACGGTGCCGTTCTGGTTCGAGATTTCCATCACGGTTTTCAGCGTGATTTCCCCGTCCGGATGCACGCGCGGCGTGATTTCCAGAATCACACCCACGTCCGTATACGTAAATTGCGTGTTCACGCCCACCGCGCCAACCGCCGCGCCCACGCCCACCGGCGTTCCGAATGAACCCGTGGCGATCGGGATTTTGTCGGCGATCTTGAGTTGCGCCTTCTCCGCGTCGCTGGCGCGGACGCGCGGGCTCTGCAGGATCTTTGAATTAACGTCGCTGAAGAGTGCGGTGAATTTTACCGGATCGATCAGAACAACATAATTGGTGGAATTCAGGTGCTGCAGATCGTTCAGGTTCAGTGAATTCCCGCTGCTTGTGGTGCCCGTGGTCACGGTGGTGCCTACGCTCTGCAGCGCCACGGTGGCATTCTGCGGGGGCGTGATTCCCAGGTTGCGCAGCTTGTCCCGCCGTACCTGGGCCACGATCACGTCCACGATCACTTCCGGCTTGGCTTTGTCGATATCGTCAATCATCTTCTCCGCCAGGGCAAGCTGGTCCGGAGTGCCTTTAATCACGATGGCGCTTTGCGAAGGGATCTGCTGGATTCTCTGCACCTCCAGCACGGTGCGGATGGCGTTCACGATGTCCTGCAGGTCGGTGGGACCGGACACATTGCCCAGGTAGAACGTCTTCACCACGTTCTGCTCCAGTTCGCGGCGCTTGGCCTGCGTGTCCTGGGCCACGAAAATCGTATTCTTGGTCACCGGCCGCCAGAACGTCCTGGACTGGAGGGCCAGGATGTTGAACGCTTCCTGTAGGTTCACGTCTTTCAGGCGCAGTGTGAGCCGGCGTGAAGTGTAGTCAGGATCGAACAGGACGTTGATGTTGCCAAGCTTGCCCAGCGTTTCATAGAGCACCTTGGTCTCGTCCGTCATTTCCACCGTCATATTGGCGCCGGAAAGCGGGGCCAGTTCTGCCGGACCAGCCGCTTCGTCCAGCAGCTTGCGCAGGGGATCTTCCTCGTCCCTGCGCGAGGCGCCCGGCGGAGGCTTGGGCGCCGCTCCCGGCTCGCCTTTTTGCATCATCTGTTGCGTGCGGCGAATTTCCTGGGCTGCCATGTCGTTGCTGGGATCGATTTCGGCCGCCTGCTGGAAGAGACCCAGCGCTTCCGCCAGTTTTCCTTGATCGCGCAGCTTTTGCCCGTTGTGCACCAGGGTCGACGCCGCCAGGAAACGCGTGCGCTCATAGGGCACCTGGTAGCGCAGGTTGGTCGGTTCCTGTGTATAAGCCCCTTTGTAGAACTGGTAGGCCGCCACGTAATCCTGGCGAGCTTCCGCGTCCATTCCCTTCTTGTAAAGACTCTTGGCGGATCCCTGCAGTGAGTCTTTTGGCTTTTTGTCCTTGGTCCAGCTCGCCGTCGGCAAAAGCGCCGATAAAATCATTAAGAATGCGAGGCTCTTCGCTACTCTCCTCATATGCACCTGTTTACTCCAGACCTTTCTAACTCCTTCTTTTTCAGGGAAATAGTGAATGGTCCGTTCTTGAGATACCCGGAATTCAGACTGATCAGAATGCCAGATTATACACCGGTTTTGTTCAATCTCTAGAACGCACTTCAGTAACGCCTTTTGCACTGTGCTAGCATTAAAATTTTGCGCCCAGCGCTACAGGCTGCTATGCCCCGCCACAGCATTCATCAAACTGAGCCCAACAAGCCCAAAAACGTCAAACGCGATCCCATTGCTTCCGGGGAGCGCGATGCCAGCGTGAATCGGGCTGCTGCGCACAACTATTTCCTGGAAGATCGCCTGGAAGCAGGCATGGTGCTGACGGGGTCGGAGGTCAAATCCGTCCGCGCCGGCCGGGCCAACCTCAAGGACTCATATGCTCTGATCAAAGATGGGGAACTCTGGTTGCTCAACGCCCACATCGGGGCCTATGAAAACGCCGGGTACGCCGGGCATACCCCTCTGCGGACGCGCAAACTGCTGGTGCAAAAAGACGAGTTGCGTAAACTCTTCGCCAAGACACAGCAGCGCGGCTACACTCTGGTCCCCACGCGCATGTACTTCAAGAACGGCAAGATCAAATGTGAGATCGCGCTGGCCAAAGGCAAACAATTCTGGGACAAGCGTGAAACCGAACGCCGCCGCACCGCGGACCGCGAGGCCCGTGAAGCCATCGCGCGATCACGAAAAAGTTAACTAAGCATCATCGGAGTCATAGAAAGCCAACTATGGATACGAAACTCATCATCGCCAACCCTGCTGAAGTTGAAAGCGAATGCCTGGTCGTCTTTGCCCTGGACCACGGCGACAACAAAAAGCCCGAGCCACGGCTCGCTCTGAAAGATGCGGCCGTTGAGAAAGCGGCCGCCGAACTGATCGCCTCCGGCGAAATCACCGGCAAAGCCTCTGAGACCGTCCTGCTCCATCGCCCTCAGGGAGTCAAAGCCAGGAGATTGCTGGTGGTGGGCTGCGGCAAAGCCAAGAACTTGACGCACGTTGAGGTCCGCAAAGCGGCCGGCACGGGACTGCGCACGCTCAAGCCCAAGATGATCAAAAGCTGCGCTTTCGCCGTGCCCGAACTTTCCACCGGTGCCGAGGACGCAGTGCGCGCGATCGTGGAAGGCGCCTACGTCGCCGATTTCGATCCAGACACTTATCGCAGTGACCGTAAAGACTTCAGCACAAAGGAAATCACGATCGTCGCATCCCCCGGAGCGGATCAGGCGAAGCTGCAGCGCGCCGCCGACCAGGCCCGCGTCATCGCCGAATCGCAGAACTTTACCCGCGAGTTGGTCAACGAGCCCAGCAACAAGCTCACCCCCACCGTTTTCGCTGATCGTGCGAAAAAAATGTGCGAGAGCGTGGGCCTCAAGTGCGAAATCATGGGCCCGGACAAGATCAAAGAATTAAAGATGGGCGCCTTCTGGAGCGTGGCCCAGGGATCGGACGAAGAGCCGCGGCTCATCGTCATCCGCTATGAACCGCCAAGTACCCCAGAGAAGCCCGCGCCGGAAAAACCGGTGCTCGGTCTGGTGGGCAAAGGCATCACCTTTGATACCGGTGGTATCTCCATCAAGCCGGCGGACGGCATGGAGAAGATGAAATATGACATGGCCGGCGGCGCGGCCATGATCGGCGCCATGCGCGCCATCGCCCTGCTCAAGCCCAAAGTCAAAGTCATCTCCGTGGTCTGCGCAACGGAAAACATGCCCAGCGGCAAGGCGCAGAAGCCGGGCGACGTGCAGATCGCCATGTCCGGCAAATCCATCGAGATCATCAACACGGATGCCGAAGGCCGGCTCGTCCTGGCCGATGGCCTGCATTACGCGCGCACCCTGGGCTGCACCCACTTGATCGACGCCGCCACCCTCACCGGCGCCTGCATGGTGGCCCTGGGCAGCGCCAACGCTGGCGTCTTCACCAACAATGAGGACGCTTACCAGCACTTCACCCAGGCGCTGGCCCGCTCCGGCGAAAGATTCTGGCGCCTTCCCGTGGACGATGACTACCTGGAGATGATTCGCTCCAGCATCGCCGACATCGTCAACTCCGGCGGACGCTACGGCGGGGCCAGCACCGCCGCCGCGTTCCTGCGCGAGTTCGTCTCCGACACACCCTGGATTCATCTCGATATCGCCGGCACCGCCTGGATGGAGGAAAACAAAGGCTGGATCGCCAAAGGCCCGTCTGGCATCGCCGTGAGGAGTTTGGTGGAGTGGGTGAGGAGTTACGAAGACAGCAAATAGAAGTTTCGCCGCAAGCCATGGTCGATGGACCCTGCCTCTAGCTTCACCTTGTTGTTTTCTCACAAAGCTTTCAGGAGTGCTCTGCTTATGGACTACGCCAGCGCCGCAGGCGCGGCTGATAATAGCCCGGCATGTGCCCGAGGCGCCCCCAGGCGCTGAGGGCTAAATGCCGGGGAAGCTGGAGCGGAAACCAATACCGCGCTGCCGCAGGCTGGGCGCGCAGCGAAGCGCAACGCAAGAAATGCCCACATGGTGCATGGAGGGCGTGCTGCACCATATTTCACATATTCTTTGAGACGCTCGAACATGACCAAGCAATTTGAGATCATCTTGCTGGGAGGTGTCGTAAAACCTGTATGCGGTCTCGCATCCCATCCCAAGTTTACTTACGGAATTCTATCTCAGCGCTCACTTCACCTTGCTCGCCGTCTGGTCGGCAAACACCGTCCACTTCCCTTCTGCATCTTTCTTTTCCATGAGGAACCGCCACGTCTTTGTCCCTGCGTTCCAGGTGAACGTGTTGTGAAAGGGCCCATCAGGGTATTCGAAGACAAACTTGATGCTGTTGCCTGAGCGTGTGCCATAGCCGAGCGTCTCAGACACTCTTCCGCCGAAGATATCGATCCAATGCACTACATAGCGGTCGCTGGCATTGTCATGGCCGATGTAGCCGTGCACTTCGTAAGCTG
>DASVFK010000107.1:0-2711 GCA_036380095.1 Candidatus Angelobacter sp.
TGGTTGGGCATCTGGTCCGGCGCCAGCACGGTCTGCAAGGCAACGAACTTTGCGCTGGGCAGCGGCTCGGCTTTTGTGATGAGCGCGCTCAGCGGGAGCCCCACCCAGGGGATCACCATCGACCAGCCTTCCACGCAACGATGGCGGTAGATACGCTCTTCCAGGGGCGCCAGCTTCAGGATGCTGTCAATGTCCAGCGTCTTGGGCTTCTTCACCAGACCGTCAATGGCGACGGTCCAGGGCCGCGTGCGGAAATTCTTGGAGAGGCCCGCAGGCCCGTACTTGTCTGTGCTGAACTCGTAATAGTTGTTGTAATTGGTGATGTCCTGGAGCGTGTTTGGCTTTTCCGTGGTGCTGTACTGGCTCTTGACGATGCCGCTCAACTTCTCCCCGGAGGCCTCCACGTGCTCAGAAAAGCCGTGGTTGCGCAGATAGAATCCGCTGGCCAGAGCCGCGCCTGCCGCGGCGCCGCCGGTCAAAAACTGGCGCCGGTTGAGAAAGTTCGACTTGGAGGTGATCTCCGAAGAAGGAATGTCGCCGGGTTTCTTGATCAGCATTCGTATGACTCCACCATTACGTATAAGTGCGCTGCTCTCTGTTTTATTCCCTGCCCGCTCTATCCAGATTCTAAGACCATAAGATGAAGCTGCGCGAAGAAAGATACATCTTGGGAGTGGGCCATTTTCGCCGAAAATGGCCCACTACCGGTATCAGCGTCTAGCGTCCCGGCACGCCGGGACGCGGGCCTTTAGGCAGACGTTCACTGCCTTACATCTTCAGTACGTCTTTTGCAGCCCGGCGGATTTCAGCTCCAGAGACATGGACGTCCGGTCTTCCAGGCACAAAATCGTATAAAATCGTTTTTATGCCGATCAAGCCCAGGGACGCCGCCATCCGGCTGGGAATCAGCTATCCTACGCTGAAGAAGTGGATCTACACGGGCAAGCTCAAGACCGTGACCACGCCGGGCGGGCACCATCGCATTCCGGAATCGGAGCTGGAGCGCTTCATCCCCAAGTCAGAGATCAAGGCGGGACCGCAGGGGCGGCGCAGCTTCCGCCGCATCAGCGGACGCAACCAGCTTGTGGGGCGCGTGCTGGAGGTAAAAGTCGACGGCTTGATGGCGCAGGTGCGCCTCTCGATTGCCGGCCAGGTCATCACCAGCATTATTACCGCGGACGCTGTGGCGGAAATGGGCTTGAAGAAGGGCGACATCGCCGCGGCACTGATCAAGTCAACGGAAGTGATGATCGTGCGGCCGTAAGAAACAGCGGCAATATCACATGAGGCGAGTAAGAGGCATGGCGCGTGTGACAGGAATTCTATCTCTTATGGCATTGCTGGCGGTTGTAGCGCCCGCATGCATGGCGCAGACAACCATGACCTGGACGGTCGAAGGAGTCCAGCGAACGGCCCTGGTATTTTCACCGGCGCCCGCCACCAACGCCCACAAAGCTCCGCTGGTATTTGCATTTCATGGCCACGGCGGCACCATGCAGACCGCGGCGCAAGGGATGCACCTGCAAACGCTGTGGCCTGGGGCGATCATTGTGTATCCGCAGGGACTGAAAACGCGAAGCCAGGTTGATCCACAGGGAAACTACCCTGGCTGGCAGATAAGGGCCGGCCAGGCCGGACTCAACGACCGCGACCTTAAGTTTTTCGATGCTATGCTGGCCACCATACATCAGCAGTTTCCAGTGGACGACACACGCATCTACGCCACCGGATTTTCCAATGGTGCAATCTTCAGTTACCTGCTCTGGGCGGAACGCGGAAAAGTCTTGGCGGCGTTCGGAATCTGTGCCGGAATGTTGGATCCGGCTGAGCACTTCACGCTATCGCGGTCCGTGGTGGTGATCGGGGGAACGAACGACCATGTTTTGCCGTTTTCGCTGCAACAACAGACGATCGATCTCGACCGCCAAATCGATAACGCTAATGGTCCGGGCCAACCATGCGGGCTGATTTGCACTCTTTATCCTTCGACGAGCCAGACTCCGGTAGTGACGCGCATCCACTCCGGCGGGCATGTTTATCCCCCTTGGGCCGGCGCGGCCATTGTAGAGTTCTTCAAACTACACAAGCTGTGATGGCCGGGGCCGGTCCGGACACGGAAGCGTGGCGGCTACCTACTCGCCGCTGAAGCCCACAAACTCCGGCTCGGTTTGCAGGCGCACGCCCCAGAGATCGAATACTTTCTGCTGCACTTCGTCTTTCAAGGCCACGATGCCGCGTGCCGTGGCTCCGCCACGGTTCACCAGCGCCAACGCATGTCTGTGCGAAATTCCAACTGGCCCGCGGGCATAGCCTTTGGGAAAGCCTGATTGCTCCACCAGCCACGCTGCTGGGAGCTTCACCATGCCACCCTCAGCTGGATACTGCGGCAAAGTCTTGCCCTGAACTCGCTGCTCCGCGAGAGCATGAATCCGCGCAGCTTCAGCCGGAGCAACCAGCGGATTCTTGAAAAATGATCCTACGCTGCGACAATCTTCGTCCCCTGGAACCAGGAGCATGGCTTTGCTCCGGCGGATTTTGCGCACGGCTTCGCGCACCCGCTGCAGAGTGGGCGGGTGAACTGCCTCAGCAAAGAAGTTCTTGAGGTCGGCGTACTCCAACATTGGCTGGCCTTTCTGCTTCAGCCTGTAGCCCGCTTCCAGCACAATGTAACGTCCGCGTTCGCTGGTGTTGAAGATGCTCGAGCGATAGGC
>DASVFK010000108.1:0-3886 GCA_036380095.1 Candidatus Angelobacter sp.
ATGGCCACGCACACCCGGGGCAGCCGGGCTGGCAGAAACCGGGGTGCGTAACTGGTTGAGGCGATGCTCATTTAGGACACAAGGGATTGCATCATACGTGAGGCAAAATCACAGATGCAAGACCCCAAATGCAAGCGGGAAATGAACTTCTGTAATCAAGTGTATCTACCAAGTAAATAAGAACTTAGTTGCCCGAGCGGATACCCGGTGATATGTTCCAATCCGGGCCAGTTTGTGCCTTGCCGCAGGCGTTCCCAAATCGAGTCCGAAGGGAAACGAGTGGTAGATGTGGGCCAGCCGACGGACTTTCCCCCGCATGTCTCTGGCGCGCTCAGAAAGAAAACGGAGGATGGGATGAACAGACTCGTGTTGATAGCGTTTGTGCTGGTGACCGGAGTTTTCGCGCAACAGCCTTCCGCGCCGCCGGCGCAAGCCCAGCCCACGACTCAGCCCAAAGCGCGTGCCGTTGCGCTCAGCGTCGGCAACACTCCCACAGCGGCAGATATGTATTGTTCCGGCTACATCACCACAGACCATGTTTCTGAGGGCCGGTTCATTGCGGCCGGCTGGAACTCGCCTGACCAGACACGCTTCGCCGCGCGGGCCGATTACATCTACATCCACGGCAAGGACATGAAGGAAGGCGACCGGCTGCACATTCTGCGCCACGTCAAGGACCCGAACCGTTACGAATTCTATAGCGGCCAGCACGCCGCCGTGAGCAACGCCGGCGAGCCCTATTTCGCGCTGGGCATCGTGCGCGTGATTGACGTGCAGAAGAATACCGCGATCGCCGTTTCCGAACTGGCCTGCTCTGACTTTATGCCCGGTGACGTGGCCGTGCCCTTTGAAGAGCAGGAGGCGCCCAAGTTCCGCAAAGTTTCCATTGATCGGTTTGCGCCGCCCAACGGCAAGACCACGGGCCGCATCATCATGGCAGCCGATTTTGTCGGTTATGTGGGGACCAGGGACAAAGTCTTTCTCAACATCGGCGCAGACAAAGGCCTGAAGGTGGGCGACTACCTGCGGGCCACTCGGACCTATTCCTATTCTTACCGCGACCCTGAAATGGGACTTTCGCTCAAAGCCTCCACTTACGAGGACACGCAGAAATCGCCACCGCAGCTGCCTATCGGCGACGTTTCCTCGTTGCCGCGCCGCACCCTGGGAAACATGATGGTGCTGAGCGTCCACAAACACAGCGCCACCGCCATAGTCCTGACTGCGCTGGAGAGCATCCAGGTGGGTGACGGCGTGGAATTGATGGACGTGGAGAATGCTCCGGAAGTGCAGCCGGTACAGCCGGCCTCGGCCGTGCCAACCGCGCCGGGAGCGCCCGCGGCCCCGGGCGAAGTGCCACTGGCCGCCGCGCAGCCGCCGCGCATCACTTGTACGGCCTCCCCCGCGACGATCCGTGTGGGCGAGACCTCGCTGATTACCTGTGACGCCACCAGCCCAGACAACCGGCCGCTGAGCATCGCTTTCGTGGCCAACGGAGGCAAGCTCTCCGCAAGCCGCAACCAGGCAACACTCGATACCGCGGACACCGGTCCGGGCCCCATTGCTGTAAGGGCAACGGCAATCGATGACCGGCAATTGAACTCGACCGCCGTGACCACTGTGAACGTGGAATCCGCGGCTTTGCCCGCTCCTACAGCGCAGAAACTGACCGACCTTGAATTCAAGCCTAACAGCGCCTACGTGGACAACCGCTCCAAGGCCGTGCTGGATGACGTTGCGCTCAAGATGCAGCAGGACCCGCAGTCCACCGTGGCCCTCACCGGATCTTCGGAAGAGCTTGAGCCGCCGCGGCTGGCGCAGCAGCGCGCGGACAATGCCAAGACCTATCTGACCAAGTCCAAAGGCATTGATCCGGCGCGCATCCAGACCAAAGGTGGAGGCACAGGTCACAAGGTTGAAATCACGGCGCTGCCCGCAGGAGCGCCGGCGACACAGCAGCCGGAACAGCCGCAGCCGCCCAAACAATAGCGCTCGTCGAAAAATTCGCGTTCCCGTTCGGAGAAGGAGTGCCGCGCGCAACCGTCTGCGCACGCGAGACGCGTGATATCTCCCTTATTTACATTTATTTACAAAACCTCACGCCATAAAACCCGGGAATGACTTCAAATAGGAAGAAGGTCGGCGGAAGCTTCAGGCGAACTGCTGCACACCGGTCAAGGGGCAAAGCGTAATGCTTTGGCCCAAGCCGGAGCCATGATACATTCTTACACTTCCGTCGCCCCACATTTGAGAGGACCTGGATGCCCATACACCCTCGCCACATGAGTCTGGCCTCGGCCTGTCGAGCGGCCGTCTTTCTCTGTCTCGCTTTGTTGCTTGCCGGATGCGGCAATGCCCCCAACCCGGAAGCAGCCAGCAAGGGCGGCCCAAATGCCGGCAAAAAAGGCGGACGTGGCGGAATGTCCATGACCATCCCCGTGGCGGTGGCCAAGGCTGAGATGCGCGACCTTCCGATATACCTGAGCGGCCTGGGTTCGGTGGACGCGTTCAACACCGTGGTGGTGAAGAGCCGAATTGACGGCCAGTTGGTCGACATCAAATTCCGCGAGGGCCAGGACGTCAACAAAGGTGATCTGCTCGCGGTGATCGACCCGCGGCCATACGAAGTGGCGCTCAGCCAGGCTGAAGCTACGCTGTACAAAGACCAGAGCGCGCTCAAAGACGCCAAGCTCAACCTGCAGCGCTTTCAGGACCTCTACAAGTCCGGTGTAATTTCCCAGCAACAGTACGACACGCAGACCTCCACCGTGGGGCAGCTTGAAGGCTCCGTGCGCGCCGACCAGGCGCAGGTGGATAACGTAAAACTCAACCTGGTGTATACGCGCATCACCGCGCCGGTGGCAGGGCGCGTGGGCTTGAAGCAGGTAGACGTAGGAAACATGGTGCACGCCTCTGACCCCAACGGACTGGTGGTGATCACGCAGTTGCAGCCTATCGCCGTGGTCTTTTCTTTGCCGGAAGACAATCTGCCCACGGTTTCGCACCAGATGAAGAAAGGCCAACTCCAGGTGCTGGCTTTCAGCCGTGACGACCAGACGCAACTGGCAAAGGGAACGCTGCTGACCATTGACAACCAGATCGATCCCCAGACCGGCACCGGCAAGCTAAAAGCTATCTTTGATAATCGCGAACGGGCCCTATGGCCTAACCAGTTTGTGAACGCACGGCTGCTGCTGGAAGTGCGCAAGAACAACATCGTGGTGCCGGCCGCGGCCATCCAGCGCGGGCCCCAAGGCACCTATGTGTACACCGTGAAAGCCGACAGGACGGCGGAGATGCGTCCGGTGACGGTGGCTTTCAGCGAAAGCAATTTCACCGCGATCGCCCAGGGCGTCGCGCCCGGCGATACCGTGGTGATTGACGGCCAGGACAAGCTTCAGCCCGGCACTCCCGTGGACATTCGCGGCGGCGGTCCCTCAGACGGCGGCAACGGTCCGGGACGCAGGCCCGCTCAGGCAGCCACTCCGGGGCAGTAGAACATGCCCAACGGCGGTCCCTCACGTTTATTTATTCTCCGGCCGGTAGCGACATCGCTGCTGATGATCGGCCTGTTGCTGGTGGGCGTTGTGGCTTACCGGCAGTTGCCCGTCTCCGCGCTGCCCCAGGTGGACTACCCCACCATCCAGATCACCACGTTTTATCCCGGAGCTGGGCCGGAGGTGATGGCATCTTCCGTCACCGCGCCCATGGAGCGCCAGTTCGGCCAGTTGCCCGGGCTGAGCCAGATGACCTCCACCAGTTCATACGGAAGCTCGGTCATCACGCTGCAATTTGTTCTGGAAGAGAACATTGACATCGCAGAGCAGGAAGTGCAGGCCGCTATCAACGCGTCCACTACTTTCTTGCCGCGCGACCTGCCCAACCC
>DASVFK010000109.1:0-19543 GCA_036380095.1 Candidatus Angelobacter sp.
CTGCAGGTTCTCCAGCTTAAAGAAGATATGGGCAGGAATCTCAGGGAAGATGGCGGTGACGTCTTCGAGCGGCGTTTCCAGGACTGAGCTGCGAATGCGAGTGTGGGCGGAGAGCACGAGTTGGGCCCATGAAGCGGCGTCGATGGTGCTACCAATCACGCCAGATATCCCCTGATCACCAACCTCTTGGCATACTCCACCGCCGCCAGATAAAGGATGGTTGCTGCGGTGAGAAACGCAAAAAACGGCCAGGGCAGGTGCACGAAACCAAAGTAAGCGCCGAGCGGCGTGAAGGGAAGCACGATGCCGCAGGCCACCACGGCCAGAATGGTCACGGTGAGCGCGGGGCTGGGGCGGCTGCGGAAGGGATTGCCGGCGGTGCGGATCACGAACAGCACCAGCGTCTGCGTGGCCAGCGACTCGACGAACCATCCAGTCTGGAACTCTGAGACGCCGGCATGGAAGACCTTGAGCAGGACGTAAAAGGTGAGGAAGTCAAAGACAGAACTGATGGGGCCCACGCCGAGCATGAATTTGCGCAGCACACCGATGTCCCAGTGCCGCGGCTTGAGCAGCATTTCTTCGTCCACGTTGTCCGTGGGGATGGAGAGCTGCGAGGTGTCATAGAGAAAGTTGTTGACCAGAATCTGCGCGGCGGTCATGGGCAGGAAGGGCAGAAAGAGGGAAGCAGCGGCCATGCTGAGCATGTTGCCGAAATTGGAGCTGGTGCCCATGAAGAGATACTTGATCACGTTGACGAAGGCGCGGCGGCCTTCGCGGATAGCCTTGTGCAAGATGCCGAGACCGGGTTGGAGCAGCAGGAAATCGGCGGCGTCGCGGGCGACGTCGACCGCGTGAGGGGCAGAGATGCCGACGTCGGCAGCGCGCAGCGAAGGCGCATCGTTGATGCCATCGCCCATAAAGCCCACCACGTGGCCGTTGCGGCGCAAGGCTTCAATGATGAAGGTCTTCTGCGAAGGCGTAACGCGGGCAAATACGTTGGCGCTTTCCACCAGCTTGCGCAGGCGGGCGAAGTCAGAGACATCCAGTTCATCACCGTTGATGAGCGATATTTCACCGAATCCCACCTGGGAGCAGATGTGGCGGGCCACCTTGTCGCTATCGCCGGTGAGAATCTTGAGGCGGATGCCGTCATCGTGAAGCGCGTTGATGGTCTCCGCCACGTCAGGCAACGGCGGATCGGAAAAACCGAGGAAGCCATAGAGAGTGAGGTCGCGCTCGTCTGATTTCTGGTAAGCGGGCCGGGCGTCAATGGAACGTGCAGCCACGGCGAGCACGCGCAGGCCCTGCTCGCCCATCTTGGTGTAGAGCGCGAGGGCGGCCTGACGGTGCGCGTCATCCAGTTCAGTGTCCGCGGTCTGTCCGTGCATGCGCACGCGCGTACACAAAGGGAGCATGGTTTCCGGCGAGCCTTTCGAGATGAGCAGGCGTTCTGTCCCGCGTTGGACGACCACCGAAACGCGACGGCGCTCGAAATCGAGCGGCAATTCATCGAGCTTGGTCCAGTCGTCTTCGTGGCTTCCGGCGTGGCGCAGGATGGCGTCTTCCAGCGGCGCGCGGCGGCTGGCATGGTGAACGGCCTTGTCCACCGGATTGGCGACGCCTGTCTGATGCAGGCTGTTCAGGTAGCCGAGCACGTAGGCTTCGTCCGACGTTGCGCCGGAAATGTCACAGTGTTGCTCCAGGCACATCTCGCCTTGGGTGAGCGTGCCGGTTTTGTCACTGCAAAGAATGTCGATGCTGCCGAAGTTCTGGATGGCGGCCAGCCGTTTCACAATCACGTGGTCGCGCGCCATTTTCAGAGCGCCCTGGGCCAGCGTGACGGTGGTGATCATGGGAAGAAATTCCGGTGTGAGTCCCACGGCCAGAGCTATGGCGAAAAGGAAGGATTCCAACGTGGGTGCTCGCAGAAATGACGTGGCAAGGAAGACGAACAGCACGAGAAGCAGAATGGTCTTGAGGATGAGCGTGCCGAACTGGCGCAAGCCGCGTTCAAAATCGGTCTCCACGGGCGCGCGGGCCAGGCGTCCGGCGATTTTGCCGAATTCGGAGGCGGCGCCGGTTGCGGTGATGATCGCGGTGCCGCTGCCGCTGACCACAGACGTTCCCATGCTCAAGCGATGTTTGGGCTGCAACGGCTCGCTAGGTTGAGGCGCTTCCTTGTCCACGGGAAGAGATTCGCCGGTGAGAGCGGCCTCTTGCAGATGAAGGTCGCGCGCAGTGAGGAGCACGGCATCGGCGGGAACAAGGTCGCCGGCGGCCACCAGGACCACATCGCCGGGAACAACGTCACGGCGCGGGATGTCAATCCAGTGGTTGTCGCGCAACACCGTGGCCTGCAGGGCCACTTGCTGCTTGAGGCGCTCAATCCCCGCCTGCGCGCGAAAGCTCTGGATGAAATCCACGGCAGCGCTGAGAAGAACGATGGTGACGATGACGGAAGCTTCAACGATCTGCCCGAGCGCGGCAGCCACAGCGCTGGCGGCGAACAGGATGATCAGGATGGGATTGGAAAAAAGAGTAAGAACCTGGCGCAGAAAGCTGTGCCTGCGTTCCGGATCCGGGTCGTTGAAGCCAAACTGGCGGAGCCGCGCCGCTGCTTCGTCGCCGCCCAGGCCAGACGAAGTGCAGGTGAGCGTCTTGAAAACCTGTTCCAGGTCGCGCCCTGTTGCTGAAGGAACAGCACCAGCGGCGTTCATGCAAAGAACTCGCCTAGGAGCGGCACGTCAGCACCGGACATGGGGCCGCGCAGATCACGCGGTAGGCCACGCTGGAGCGGAGTTGGAAGCCGGGCAAAAAAGCGTTCCTGATGCCCATGGCAATCAGGCCGGCATGAGTACGGCGTACGCAGTTGAGGATGGTTTCCACGGTGTCACCGAACTCTAGCACAAAGTCAGGCTTGATGGCGCCGAACTGCCGTTCAAAGAGGTGCACCATGCTGGCGCGCAGAGGCTCGGCAAGCTTCTTCGCATCGGGATTGGCGGCGGATTCTTCCGGCATCACGTGCAGCACGGTCACCGTGGCGCCATACGCGGCGGCCAGCCCGGCGACGTAAGGCACTGCATAGGCGCTTTCCTCAGAAAGGTCCGTGGGGTACACGATGTGCCGGATGGCGATCTCCTCGCCTTCCGCATGCACAAGATCCGGGCCAACGGTAAGCACGGGGACCGTGGCGATGCGGCAGATCTCCTCGACGGTGGATCCCATGAGCAGCCGGCGGACTCCTGTGCGGCCATGCGTGCCTGCGATCACGAGATCGATTTTGTTCTGCGTGATGGCGGTCTTCAGTTCATCCGAGAGAACGCCCGCGGGCAGGAGCGACTTGGCGGTAATGCCGGAGAGATCGCGCGACTTGAGCAGGTCTTCCAGAGCACGGCCGGCGCTCTCAGTTTCCGCCTGATAAAGGTAAGGCGCAGCTTCCGGCGCACCCACGGCAAGTGGGGTAGGCGTGACGACGTGACAGACTAAAAGGGAAGCGCCGAACTTGCGCGCCAGCCCGCTGGCATAAGGCAGCGCTTTCATGGAAGAATCGGAAAAGTCTGTGGCAAAAAGAATGTTCTTGAAGCTGACAGCACGTGGAACCGGCGTGGTGGCGAATAAAGCAGACATAAAGCACACTCCTCGTCTTTTAGCAGCTTAAGAGCAAGCCAAAGCTACGGTCTGTGACCTCAATCACTTACATGACCTCTCGCTTCAATCCCGGAAGGCGCTGGCAAACAACCGGGCTCCTGTTGGTTTGGATTCTGGCAGCGGCAGCGAGGGCAGGCCAGGAAGAAAAAAAGTTACCGGCCACGGATCCCGCATTGCTGGTCCAGCGTGCGGCAGAAAACGAGGTGGCGGCGCTTAAAGACCCCGTGGAATGCGAATTCCAGGAGCGGCTGGAGTGGACCTGGGGAACGGAAACGCGGGCGGTCATCGAGACGCTGGAGGGCCGCGCGGACCGGATCGTGGCCTTTGATGACGAACCGCTGGCGCCGGACCAGGTCGCGAAGCAGGACCATCGGCTGACGAAGCTGCTCAAAGATCGCAATGCCCGCAAACGAGAGCTGGAAGAGCAGAAGGCGGAGATGCGCCGGCGGGTGCGCATGATGGAGGCGTTTCCGCAGGCGCTTTTGTTCGAGGCGGCGGGAGAAGGGCCGTCCGGGACCTTGAGATTCAGTTTCCGGCCCAATCCTGCGTTCTCTCCGCGGGACCGTGAGACCCAGGTCTATCGCGGAATGCAAGGGACCGTGTGGGTGGATGCGCAGCAGGAGCGGATCGTGAGGATTGAAGGCGTGCTGACCAGGGACGTTTCCTTCGGCTGGGGGATCCTGGGCAAGCTGCACAAGGGCGGAAGGTATGAAGTCGCCCAGGAACAGGTCAGCGCCGGCGTGTGGCGCATCATCCGGCTGGACCTGGATCTGAAGGGGCGAGTATTTCTGGGCGGGTTCCGGTTGCTGCGAAAGGAACACAATGCTCAGTTCGAGCGCACGCCTGGTGAGATGACGTATCGCGAGGCAGTGGAGGTTTTGATTCACTTCCCTGCCGGGCCGGTCAAAGCCCGGAATCCTGACCGGCCCGGCCTGTGAATAACGGCTGGTCAAGCTAGCCGCGGCGTTTGTGCCCCATCAGCCAGCCCAAGGTGAAACCAAGGGCGAGGCCGGTCAACGCCGTTGCAGCCAGCGCGGTGAGCGGGCGTTGCCCGACTTTGCGCCGGGCCGCCTGGGCCGCATCCTTCACAGCCGTCTGGGTGGTCTCGATCCCACGCTTCAGGTCTTTGCGCGCGGACTCAAAGCGGTCTTTTGCATCTTCTGAAAAATCCTTCAGCTTTTCGATGCCGTCAGCCAATCCGGTCTTGAGTTGCTCCGTTGCGCGGAGAATGTTCTGCGTGGCCATGTTCCCCACCTCCTGCATCAATGTCGCACTGGAGAATGCAGGCCACAGTGATGGCGGTCACGCGCCAGTGTGAGATAAGGAGCATTCAAAAAAAATCCGGGAAAGACCGCACCAGTTGAGGGAGAACCATCATCTAAATTTCAGCATGCTGATGCGGGTCGGGTTGGTGATATTCGGGTGGTCAATGATGGGCCTGGGTGTGGCGGGCCTGTTTCTGCCTGTCCTGCCGGGAATCCTGTTGATCCTGATTGCGCTGACGATCCTCTCCACCGAGTACCATTGGGCGCGGCGCCTGGTCGAGAGGCTGGGCCGGAAATATCCTGAAGCCAACCGCAAGCTGCAGCGCCTTCTCGGCAAGTACGCAAGAGTCGCACCTGAGCCTAACTCAACTTCTTCCGGCGATTGAACTGACCTGTGACTGCCGTCACCGTAGCCGCCTTAGCGGACTGGGACAATCAAGGCGTAAGCACCTGCCTGGCTTGGTAGTGGAACACTTTGCGCCTTTGGTTCATCGCTATCGCGATGAACGTCTGCCTAAAGGCCCGCGATTCGCAAGCGAATCGCTAGACGCTGATACAGGTAGTGCGTCATTTTCAGCGAAAATGACCCACTACGCCAGGCTTCTGGTCATTCGAAGGAGGCCTCCGATGAAATCAGGCAAATCTTTCAGTGTGCTGCTGCTTCTGGCAGCGATGCTGTTTTCCGGATGTTCGCAACGGCGCACCACGCCGCCCCCGCCTCCGGTAGCACCTGAGTTACACGACGACCTGCAGAAAGCGGCGCAACTTCCCTACGACCAGCTTTTCGACAAGGCCGCCGATTTGAAATTCACCTCCACAGACCTGGAAGCGATGAGCAAGCACCTGAGCGAGACCCAGGACTATTGCAAGCAGCGGGCCAAGGTTAGCGGCGAGGGCTACGAGAAGCAGACCGATGCGCTCATGGAAAAGCTCAAGCGCCAATCCAAGCAGGCCGAGGAAGCAAAAGGACACGAGCTGCGCTGCCAGATCCAGGAACTGCGGTCGCAAAAAGCGCAGATGGAAGTGCTGGAGCAGCAACTGGTCCCCACGGCCTTCCAGAACAGCAAGGCCAAGCTGGAGCTGATCGAGAAGTGGCCGGCGCAAGAGCGGCAGATCAAGCAGCAGATTGAAACGGGGGCCTACCGGCAGCGGCGCTGGGGTGACGTGGCGGACATCGGATTCCGCGTCATTGAACCCAACCAGAAAGACGACATCAAGCGCGGCGAAAAAGCGCTGCAGGAGCTGCGGCAACAGGGAGCCATGCCGCCGGAGCTGGAGAACAAGCAGATCCAGGACTACGTGAACACGGTAGCCCAGAAAATTGCCGCGAACTCCGATCTGCAGGTGCCGTTGAAGGTGATGGTGCTGGATTCCAAGGAAGTGAACGCCTTTGCGCTGCCGGGAGGATTTCTGTTCGTGCAGCGAGGCCTGCTGGAAGAGGTGGATGACGAATCGCAACTGGCGGGCGTGATCGCGCACGAAATGGCGCACGTGACGGCGCGTCACAGCTACCGGCTGTACAAACAGGCGCTGGCCTCCTCGATTGTCTATTCGGCGGCCCAGATTGCGGCCATCATTCTGACCGGCGGGGCAGCCGGCGTGGGCACCTATTACGCGCTGCAATACGGATTTTATGGACTCGGCTTTGCCCTGGACCTGAACCTGCTGGGCGTGAGCCGCGAATTCGAACTCGAGGCCGACCAGCTTGGAGTCCAGTACGCGTGGAAGGCAGGTTACGATCCAGAGGGCTTCATCCGCTTTTTTGACAAGATGGCGAGCAAGCACGGGTACGCCATCGGCGCGAGCTGGTTCCGCACGCATCCGCCGTTTTACCAGCGGATGGTCGATAGCAAGCGTGAAATCACGTTTCTCCCGCAAAAAGAGGCGTGGATCGTGCAGACACTGCAGTTTGAACAGATGAAGCCGGTGTTGAAGGAAGTTTCCGTCAAGTCCAACGCCGCACAAGACGGCAAACGCCCCACGCTTTTGACCAAGGAAGAGGGCTGCGAAAAACCCAAGCAACTCTACAAGCCTGACGAGCCTATCGAGGCGATCTGCTTCCGGCTGGGAGAGCAAGAGGTGGCATCGAAATAACTCGGGTCCCAAACAGGACGCTTAGGCGGCCACGTGCTCCTCTCGCCGGTTGGAGGCCACCAGATTTCCCGCAGTGTCGTGAATGGTGTACGTGGTTTTGATTTCGGCCCCGCTTTGCCGCAGCATGGCGCCCACCGCGCAGTACTTTTCTTCGGAAAGTTCAATCGCATCTTCCACCGAGGCCGCGTCCACATCATCGCCGGTGATCTTGTGATGGACGCGCATATCGGTAAACACCTTGGGCGGCGACGGCAACTGCTCCGCCTCAACGGACACTTCGTATGCTGTAACGTTCTTATGTTTCTTGCCGCGCAGGATCGTGATCACGTCGAGTGCGGTGCAGCCGGCCAGCGCTCCGGCCACCAGTTCCACCGGCGTGGGGCCGGTTTTGCCGAGCGAGTCGTCAATAATGAGATGGTTCCCCGAACCTGTTTCCATGATGAACTGGCGGGTAGCACCGGACGTGAGAATCACTTTTGCCTGCAGCATTATCGTGGGCTCCTTTTTCTCAGTTGTTATAAAACCATGTGTTCCGATTCAGATTTCTTGGCAAACGTTGCCGTTTTGCCTAAGCTCAAGCGATTTCGCTGACCCGCGCGCTCTGCGGCTCCAGCAGGCCCAGCTTGCGGATAGCGTCCTGGGTCCTGAAGCCGCTGGCCAGCAGCTCCGGCAATTCTTCATCGCTCACTTCCACGCGCAGGATCCGTTCGATGCCTTTTTCTCCGATCACCGCGGGCACGCTGAAAGCGGAATCCGTCATGCCGTATTCGTGCTGCAGCACGGTGGCCACGGCAAAGATATGGTGCTCATTGCGGAGCACGGAAGAAGCCAGCCAGGCCAGGGCCGCGCCGGCGGAAAAATGGCTGTTCTGGCGCACGGACGCCTGGCGCACGCGGTCCTGCGACTCGCGGAAGATGGCGTTCAATACTGAAGGCGGGCAGCCGTGCGACTTGCAGGCCTCCTGGATGGACATGCCGGCGATGGTGGCGGAAGACCAGATCGGGACCTGGCCGCCGTCGCCGCCCAGCACGTAGACGTGAACGCTTCTCGGATCCACGCGGAAGTGCCGGCCCAGCAAAAAACGCAGCGTCGCAGACTCATCCATGGTCCCGGTACCCATGACCTGGTTGCGCGGCAGGCCGGAGAGCTTCCAGGTTGCGTAAGTCAACAGGTCATTGGGGTGTGCGCCCACCAGGACGAGCACGCCGGGGTTCGCGTGATCGATTTCCCGGCCCACTTCCTGCAGCAAGTCCAGGGTTTCCTCTTCGATCAGCGCCGAAGCGGAGGGCGGGGCCGGCGGGGCGCCTGCCATGACCACCAGGTCAGCCAGCGCGAGGTCCGCGAAACTGCCCGCGCGTATCTCGTGGGGATGGGAAAAAATCATGGCCTGCTGCAAATCCAGGGCTGCCTCTACCGCGCGCGCAGGGATGCGGTCAATGAAAATGATTTCTACGTTGAACTCGCTCAGCAGGAGGGCATGGGCAAATCCGGCGCCGAAGCCGCCCGCGCCCACGATCGCAATTTTGGTTTGCAAGACCGGATGCATAAAGACCTCCCACTACGCCCGTCTACAACCTGGATGCCGGCTCATGCCTGACATCTTCATTGCCGTGGGCTTCATTCCTAAGGGCTTCATTCCTAAGATCAAGGAGCCGGCAGGCTTCCATATCGGTCACCGGACGGAAATCGTCATACCACTGGCCTACTGTGGAAAATACCCTCGGTTCGGCCAGGCAAGCCACTTCATCGCAGAGGGTGCGCAGTTCCGCGACCATGCCCGCCGGGCCCACCGGAACCGCCAGCACCAGGGCCCGCACGCCCTGCTCGCGCAGGGATTGGATTGCCAGGCGAACGCTGGCCCCCGTGGCCACGCCGTCATCCACCAGGATTACCGTCTTGTCGTGGAAGTTGGGGCGTGATTGCCCGCGGCTGTAAAGCTGCTCGCGCCGCGCCAGTTCCTGCATCTCTCGCGCTGCGATGGAATCGATGACTTCAGGCCGGACGCCCACAATCGTCACCACATCGCGATTTAGGATTCTCATGCCGCCGCTGGTGATGGCCCCAAGGGCAAGTTCTTCCTGACTGGGGCAGGCCAGCTTGCGAACCAGAAAGACTGTGAGTGGAAGATCGAGGGCCGCGGCAATTTCAGCCCCCACTGCCACGCCGCCACGAGGAATGGCGGCGACGACGGCATCAGGCCGCCCGGCATATTTCCTAAGACGATCCGCCAGGAACCGCCCTGCTTCCCGCCGGTCGCGAAACGGCAGGCGCGAGGAATCATAGGAAAACGTTGCGGCGCTGCGCGTCATAACTCAAGTCTTATCCAACCAACCGATTGTGGCTGTGATTTGGGTCACTGGAGGTGTGTGGCTGCAATCGCCAGACTGCGATTTAGTTCGAGATTGTGACCTCCGTCACTGTCCCAGATGGGCGGAAGTTGATACTTGTTTTTGTAGCATCACTAGTGCGCCTGAGCGGGTCAAGGAAAGGTAAGACCAAAATGCGTAAACTGCTCACCGATATCGCAGCGCGAAGAAAAGAGACGCGTGCGGTGAAGGCCGCCCAGCGCGGAGATCCTGCTGCCTTCCAGTTTCTCTATGAAAAGTACAAAACGTATGTCTTCAGCATCTGCCTGCGCATGACCCATGATCCTTCACTGGCGGAAGACCTGACCCAGGACATCTTTCTCCACGTATGGCGCAAGCTCGCTTCTTATAAAGGTGACGCGTTGTTCCGCACCTGGCTCTACCGTGTGGCCGTCAACATGGTGCTGCTCTATTTCCGCCGTCACAAGGCGGTGAATGTATCGCTGGACCAGGAGTTACTGCCGGCCACGGAACTCAAGCTGGCGGAAACCATCCACCAGCCCGATCTTGACGAACACATCTCGCTGCGCCGCGTGCTGGGACAGCTTTCGCCCCGCTACCGCCGCGTGGTCATGCTGCACGACGTCCACGGTTACCGGCATGAAGACATTTCGCAGCTATTGGGGATCACCTCCGGCGCCAGCCGCTCGCAGCTTCATAAAGCGCGGGTGAAGCTGCGTATTGCCCTGGGACCGCAACCGGCACACGGGAGCGGCCAGATGCTGGAGTTGAAGGCCGCGAGTTGAAGCCGGACGCCAGGGTTCGCAACCACTTCCTGCCGACCAACTCCGCATGAAGGCAAGATCTTGACCGCGCAGCTTTCTTTTAGGGGCGGCAAGCCAGGCGTGTCTTGAAAAAAACGCGGGACGCCCGGCATGTCGGCGCGGCGTGATAAGCTTGAAGCGAGGGGGGAAACCACATTGGCAGAAGTCAGACTGCAAGAGGGCGAGCCGCTGGAAAACGCGCTGCGCCGGTTCAAACGCAAGGTCCAGGCAGAAGACATCATCAAGGACGTAAAGCGCCACTCTTACTACCTGAAGCCGGGAGAGCGTCGCCGGGTGAAACAGGCCCTGGCGCGCAAAAGGGCAAAGAAAAAGATCCGCAGGGAATCACGTCCTGACCGCGACTAGGCAGCTCGGCCGGGTCCGTTGGCCTGCGCAGACGTGATGGTCTGCGCAAGGCGCAAGTGGCTCGGCTGCGTTCGCGTCACCACGTGTAGTGAGCTTTGTAGGAAATCACGCTTTCTCCATCCGGCGGCACCTTCACTCGAAATTCAATGGTTTGTGAGTCCAGTTTGGTATAAGCTGCACTCTTTGGCGTGACCTCCCAATTGGCCCCGCGATAGAGCTTTTCCACCACGCGCACCTCCACCGCCTCTTTCTTGTGGTTGCGCAGCATGATCTCGAATGATTCATCCAGGAAGTGGTGCGCCACGTCGATGGTGTAGTCGGTGCGGCGGCGCTCGCCCACAATGTCAAACGCGTTGCCGGTATAGACGCGGACGGTTTCATCGTTTGGGGTGTGGTCGATCATGTTTTCCCCGGTGAACTGCATTTGACCGTCGTCATCGCGGCGATAGAAGCGCAAGCGGCCCTTGGGCAACGGCAGTCCCAGGTGGTTGGCCTTGGAGTTCTTGAATTCCTGCATCACCCATATTTTGGAATTGGACTGCGTGCCGTAATTGCGGTCGCCGCGGACCTGTTCGTAGCTCGAATAGCCGTAGCGGTTATCCAGGGCCGCGCCGTTATACACATAAATCCTCTGCGATTTCACGCCGCTGGCCGCTACAAACTCGACCTGCTTGGTCTCGCGGTCGTGCAGGGTGGTAGACCGCTCCAGCGTGTAGAGGTGATATTCGTCAAAGGACTTCTCGGTCACTGCCGGTGGGGGCGCGGTGCGCGCAGCGTAGCCCATGCCGTCTGCGGTCAAAACTCTCAGCTCCTGGGGCGTGATTTTGTTTACGTCGCCAGCAATCAGCTTGATGCGCGCATCGTTAAACTCTTTTCCCGTCTTGTTGTCGATGGTGATCCAGCCGATCAGGTCAATGGTGTCACCCTTGGGCGGCGCCACCACGTTGTAGTCGGCATGCCAGCTCATGCCTCCGGTCACGTAGCTGAGTTCGGCCACGGACTTTCCGGGCTGGTCCGTTTGCAACACCCAGTCCAGGGTCGGCTTGAGGATGGTGTCGTAGCCCAGCGTGGGGAATACCGGCTGCCCGGGCAAGTTGAACTGGAGTTGGCCATCAACATCCACAATCGGCCGGCCCTGGTTCTGGTAGCCGCTGCGGATGAGCCTGGCTTTGATGATCCTTGGGTGCGGCTGGCCGTCTTTGTCGGTCCACTCACCAGCGCGGAAGTCCAGGGTCTTGCCTTCATTCAGGAAAAGCAGCAGCTCCTCGCTCAAGGGATCGTTGCGATAGTTCTGCTCCAGGATCTGCAGCGTGCGCCGTCCCAGCGGGTCGCGAAGTATGACCGAGTCAGGCTCGATGTGCGCGGTGGCGTCATTGAACGTGATGTGGTTGATGCCGGCTTTGAGGTCCAGCGGGATGGTTTGCCGCACCACGGCGAAGTTGGCGTTGTAGATGGTGATGGCAGGCGGCTCCGCGGGGCTTTGCGCGGCGATGAGCGGAATCCAGCCCAGGAATAAGAGCAATAGAAAGACGATTTTTCGGTGCATAGCTTTCCCAGCGCCATAAGAAACTTTTGTCGGCGATGAGGAAGGAACGTACCAGGAAAGAGAACTTGCGTGCTATTTGGGGAGGGGAGAGGCGGCCTTTTGCGGGTCGCCGGGTCTTGGTACAGTAGTGGTATGAAGGATAAGACCCCTGTCGATCTCTCCCAGAAAGTTTTGGAGATGCGCGACCTTCATCGCCTTGATCAGACCTCAGCGGAATTGAATTTTGAGGCGACCGACGTTTTGGATTACCAGGCGGGTTTAGAGCTGACAACCTGACGCCCGCCGCCCTGCGGGCCTTGCCACTCCCATACCAGGGCGGCTTCTTGCCCTGTTTGGCCAGTTCCTTCCGACGTTTCTCGGCTTCGATGAAGACGTCGCAGGGCCGCGGGATGTTTCGGAAGGGGGGGCAGCTTCGTGGTATGGGCAGTGGGTGAACAGTGGACGCGGTGGACAGTGTGGACCGCAGTGACGGCGGAGATGAGGTGAACGGAGTGGGGCAGTGGAGCCGGGGCGCCCCACGCTCAATCCCAGACGCACCGAGCATCGGGCTACACTTGCGCTTCTTCGGTTGCTCCCAGGTAAGCGCGCCGCACGTAGTCGTTGTGGAAGAGCATTTCGCTGGGGCCTTCCAGGGTGATGCGGCCGACTTCCATCACATAGCCGTAATGCGAGACCTGCAGAGTGTAGTTCACGTTCTGGCCTACGAGCAGGATGGTCACGCCCTGGCGGGCGATGTTGGCGATGAGAGCAAAGATTTCGTCGACCAGTTTGGGCGCCAGGCCGAGCGTGGGTTCATCGAGCATGAGCACCTGGGGCTCGGTCATGAGGCCGCGGCCGATGGCGCACATCTGCTGTTCACCGCCGGAGAGCGTACCGGCCAACTGGTGGCGGCGCTCTTTGAGCCGAGGAAAAAGGTCATACGCGCGGGCCAGGCCGGATTGCGCACGGCTGCGGAGGTTGGGCAGGAAGCAGCCCATGAGCAGGTTTTCTTCCACCGACATGCCCGGCCAGAGCTGGCGTCCTTCAGGAACCAGAGCGATGTGGTGCTTGACGCGGCCGCGGGGCGGGAGCGCGGTGACATCTTCGCCGCTCAAGACGATGCGTCCGCGCTTGATCGGCAGGATGCCGGCGATGGCGTTGAGCGTGGTGGTTTTGCCCGCGCCGTTGGAGCCGATGATGCAGGTGACCTTGCCGCGCATCACGTTGAAGGAAATTCCCCACAGCACCTGCGTGGGACCGTAGGCGACTTCGAGTTTTTCCGCGATGAGGAGTTTGTCGTCCTGTGGTTCAGGCACTGGGTACGCTCCCCGTTGCGTTGGTTCCCAGGTAGGCTTCCACCACCACGGGATCGTTCTGGATCTCTTCCGGCTTGCCTTCCGCGAGTTTTTGTCCGAAGTTAAGGACGGTGATGCGGTCGCAGATGGACATGATGGCCTTCATGTCATGCTCCACGTACATAATTGTGGCTCCGCCTTCGCGAATACGCTGCAGCAGGCCCATCATGGACTTGGTTTCGGAAGCGGTGAGGCCGCCGCAGATTTCATCCAGCAGCAGCAGTTCGGGGGAGGTAGCCAGCGCGCGCGCCACCTCCAGGCGCTTCTGTTCGCCCAGTGACAACGCTGAAGCCAGCAGCGGCGCCTTGCTCTCCAATCCCACCAGCTTGAGCTTTTCCATTGCCAGTTCCTTGGCATGAGAGGTGCGAGTCACGGCCTGGCGTCCATAGTGCACGGCGAGTTGGACGTTTTCCAGCACGGTGAGCGCTTTGAAGGGGCGCACCACCTGGTGCGTGCGCGTCACGCCTTTTTTGACCAGCGCGGCGGGGTTCATGCCGGTGACGTCGCTGCCGCGCAAATGCACCGTGCCGGCGGAAGGCGGAGTCGCGCCGGTGATCACGCTGAACAGGGTAGTCTTGCCGGCGCCGTTGGGACCGATAAAACCGCAGATCTGGCCTTGAGGAACGTCAAAGCTTACGTCCTTCAAGGCTGCCACTCCCCCAAAGTACTTCGTCAGTGTTTGGACTTCCAGGATCTTCACGTCTTCTCCTGAAGAGCCGCGCGGCCCGGCGCAAGAGTCCCATCAGGCCATCGGGCTCAAACAAAATGATCAGCATCAGCAACGCGCCGTAAAGGAGCAGGTGGACGTTGGGAAATTTGGCGACCAGCTGCTCTTCCACCACGCCGAAGATGACCCCGCCGAGCACAGCGCCCCACACGGTGCCGATTCCGCCGATCACCGGCATAAGCAGAATGGAAATGCTGGTCTGAAAGGCGAATACACCTCCAGGGTAAATGAAGAGCGCATAGCGGGCAAAGACGCCGCCGGCGATCCCGGTAAGGGCGGCCGCAATGGCATGCACCCACAGCTTGCATATATAAGGATTCACGCCGACAGCGGCGGCAGCGTCCTGGTCCTGCTTGATGGCGCGCAACGCCAGGCCGAACTTGCTGGAGGCGACCAAACTGGCGACGATGAAGGCCAGCGCGAGCAGCCCAACCGCGGTGTAATAATGCTCCATCGGGCGGAAGGGACCTGCCTCCACCAGACGGTATCCGCTGGCGCCTCCGGTGAAATCGAGGTTGTTCATCACCACGCGCACGGCTTCGCCCACTCCTATGGTGGCGATGGCAAAGTACGGACCGCGAAGGCGGAACGTGGGCAGTCCTACAAGAAATGACGCCAGGGCAGCGATTCCCGCCGCGCAAAGAAAAGCAAACCAGGGGCTGCGTCCGGCGTTGATCAGCAGAGCAGTAACGTACGCGCCCAGGCCGTAAAACACCGCGAACCCGAACGAAACTTGCCCCGTGAAACCGCCCAGCAGGTTCCAGGCCAGACTCGTGGTGGTCCAAAGGGCTGTGATGAAAATCAGCTTGACCACGTTCGCGCTGGGCCCGGTTGCCGGATAAAGAACCAACCCGAGCAGCAAAAGACAGGGAAGAATGACCTTCAGGCGGTCAGCGGCCAGCCATCTGTTCATGCTGCCCGCCACTTTCTCTCCAGCAGCCCCGCGACTCCTTTTGGCAGCACCAGCAGCGCCACAACGAGCAGAACAAAGGCGACCGCCGGCTGGTAGCTCGCGGGCAGGTAAACGGCGGTCCACCCATGCGAATACCAGGGGAAGGGAATATTGATGCTGAAGGTCTCCAGCAAGGCGAGGATCAGCGCGCCGAGGGCCACTCCGGAGACAGATTCAAGACCGCCCAGCACAATGATGACGAAGGCGCGCAACTGGAAGCCAGCTCCAAAATCCGGCGTGAATGGGAAAAGAATCGCGAGCAAGGCTCCAGCGAAGCCGGCGAAGGCGGTTCCCAGTCCAAAGGTGAGCATGGCCGTCCGGCGATCGTCAACGCCCACGATTTGCGCCGCGTAGGGGTTCTGAATCAGAGAGCGCATTGACCTGCCAAACCAACTGCGGTTGAAAATCAGCTGCAAGAGGGCCAGCGATACCAGGGCAGCACCAAACACCACGAGGTTGACTTTCGGTATGGTGATCTCCCCTATGCGCAGCGAGGAAAAAGTGAGCGGCGTGAGAATGGAGTATGCCTGGGTCCCCCAGACCAGATAACCGATGTTCTGCAATACCTGCCAGAAACCGAACATCAGGAGCAGCGACATCAGGGTGGGAGTGTCTGATTTAGGCAGCCAGCGCGCCAGCAGCAAGTAGACGGCGACGCCAAAACCAAAAAAAACCGGCAGGGCGAGTACGGCGCAAAGAACTGGATGAATGTGAAACTTATCAAACAGTTCAAAGGCGAAGTACGCGCCCAGCATCAGAAACCCGGCGTGAGCAAGGTTCACGATCTTCATGACCCCGTAAATGACCGTCATTCCCACCGCCATAGCGGCGTAAATGCCGGCCAGTAACAGGGCCGCAATCAGCAGATTGAGATAATCAACCGCAGTCATGAATGGTCAATGCGTCCCCAGGGTCACCAGTTACGGCATCGGCGCAACGGCCGGTCCCGTCGCGGCATCCTTGGGATAAACGATGTCCACTTTGTCCCCTGGCTTGTTCTGGGTGACGAGGAACGGATACCCCGCCTGGCCATTGGGGCCAAATTTCAGGACTTGTCCGGGTAGCAGTGAGCCCTTGAGTTCCGTCTTGGCCAGAACATCGCGGATCTTGGTCTTGTCCAGGGTACCGGCCTGCTCAATGGCTTGGGCCAGAATGCGCATGGCATCATACGCGGTGGCGGCGTACCAGGAGTCCACTGGGCGGTTATACATCGCCTTGTAGTCGGCAGCGAATTTCGCTGCTTGCGGGTACGGCAATTTGTCCGACCACCAAAGCGCGGCCAGGATGTAATCGGTCCCCGCACCCAGGGCTTTGCGGGCGTCAGCCTCAGGGCCGCGAGCGCCGTAGCTGATCACCTGATGGTGCAGTCCGGCCTGAAGGTATTGGCGCTGCATCGTGATGTAATCCGGCAGGTGCGCGTCAGAGAGGAAAATATCGGCCTTGGCGGTTTTGATTTTCTGCAGAACAGCGGTAAAGTCGGTGGCCTTATACTCGAATTTTTCGTTCAGCACCACATCGAAATATCCGGGGTGCGCTTTGGTCCATTCCAGAATGCCATCGACATAGTCTTTGCCGTGGTCGGTATTCTCCACCACCATGGCAATCTTCAGCCCTTTCTTGAGTTTGCCCTGGTCCACCAGGCTGCCAAGGAATTCCGCAGTGGTAAAGCCCAGCAGCTTGATGGGGCTGAGCACGCCGAACGTGTACTTGTAGCCGCGGCTGAAAATACTGGTAGCGGCGGCGCCGGCGGTGAGCCACGGCGTCTGGTGGCGGTCCGGCATCACCGATTCGGCTTCGCCCAGCGGTGTGGAGTAGCCGCCGATCATGGCGGTAACGTTGTCCACCGTCATCGCGCGCTCGGCGAGCGAGGACGACTTGGCCTGGTCGGTGCCGTCATCGTAAAAGACTTCTTTCACCAGCATCTTCTTGCCTTTGTCTTTTACGAAAATGCCGCCCTTGTCATTGATCTGCTTGATGGCAAGCTCGATGCCTTCCTTCTGGTACTGACCCGGCTTCGCTTCGGCGCCGGTGATGGGCATGACTACACCGATGTTGATGGTGTCCTGCGCCGCGGCGGTAAACACCCCCAGGGCCACGATGAACGAGATCAGGAGCACGAGAGACTTGATGGCGCTGCGAAAAGATAGACTGCTCATACAATCTCCTCCCCAAGAAGGTTGTTGATCCAGAGAGTACGGAAAATTCTGCTCCGGCGGGCTATAAAGAACGCCTCGCATCATACTGGCAACGGGGCGGGAGGACAAGACATTAATCGCAAGCGGTGCACCGTAATGGGTGTCTTATTGCGATAGGAATTCCACGCTGTGAAGGTCGCTTTCTTCCGCTAAACTAAAGAGTTGCCAGGGGGGAAACATGATCAGCGCAGAGACCGCAGCGGTGGCTGTTCCGAATTACATCAATGGGGAGTGGACGCAATCGTCTGCCGCGGAGTCGCAGGAGGTGATCAATCCCGCCACGGGCGAGGTCATCGCCCGCACTCCGCTTTCGAGCGCGGCCGAAGTCAACGCGGCGGTGGACGCCGCAGCCAGAGCCTTTCCCGAATGGCGCCGTACTCCGGCGGAAGACCGCATTCAATTCCTGTTCAAGCTGAAACCGCTGCTGGAAGAACACATCGACGAACTGGGACGCATCATCACGCAGGAGAACGGGAAAACCTTCGCCGAAGCCAAAGGGGAGATGCGACGCGCCATCGAGAACGTGGAGGTCGCGTGCGGCATTCCCACCATGATGCAAGGTTACAACCTGGAAGACGTGGCGCGCGGAGTTGACGAGATCATGATCCGCCAGCCGCTGGGCGTGGTAGCAGCGATCACACCGTTCAACTTTCCCGGGATGATCCCCTTCTGGTTCCTGCCGTACGCCATTGCCTGCGGGAACACGCTGGTGATGAAGCCCTCCGAGCGCGTGCCCCTGACCATGCGCCGCGCGGCCGAACTGCTGGAGCAGACCGGCTTGCCGAAGGGTGTGGTGAACGTGGTCAACGGCGGCAAGGAAGTGGTGAATGCTCTGATTGACCATCCTCAGGTGCGGGCGATCAGCTTTGTCGGCTCCACACCTGTGGCGCGGCACGTCTATGCTCGCGGCGGTGAGCGGGGCAAGCGGGTGCAGGCGCAGGGCGGGGCCAAGAACCACGTAATCGTTTTGCCTGACGCGGACATGGAGATGGCCACGCAGATCATCGGCGACAGCGCTTTCGGTTGCGCCGGCCAACGCTGCCTGGCCGTGTCGGTTGCGGTGACGGTAGGCGCCGCGCAGAAGACGTTTCGCGACTCCATCACCGCGGCGGCGGCGTCCTTGAAAGTGGGCGACGGCCTGGAAGCGGGCGTGCAGATGGGGCCGGTGATCAGCCAGGCCAGCAAGCAGCGCATTGAATCGCTGATCGCAACCGGGGTGAAGGAAGGAGGCGGGATCATCCTTGACGGCCGCAATACTTCCATCGCCAGGCACGAGCGCGGCAGTTTCGTTAAGCCCACGGTAATCGACGGCCTGCCCGTGACCAGCGAGCTGGCCGATACGGAAATCTTCGGTCCGGTGCTCAGCCTGGTGCATGCACGGGACATGGATGAGGCACTGGGATTCCTGGGCCGCAGCCGCTACGGCAACCAGGCGTCGTTGTTCACCTCCAGCGGCGCGGCGGCGCGGCAGTTCCGCTATGAGGCGCAGGCGGGGAATATCGGGATCAACATCGGCGTGGCTGCGCCCATGGCGTATTTTCCCTTCAGCGGCTGGAAGGACAGTTTCTTCGGCGTAATGCACGGCCAGGGCCGTGACGCGGTGGAGTTCTACACTGAAAAGAAGGTTGTGATCGAACGCTGGGCGAAAGAGCATTCACGCAAGTTCTAGCCCGATCTTCAGTAGCCTTGGCGTTGCCACGTCGCAAGCGCAGGCTCTGCGCTCACATCCCCGGCGTGACAAACTCTCTCCCTGGTTCGCTTTCCACTTGACAATATGGAGAATCCCGCTAGGCTAGGGGGCCAACAAAACCCCGCTTCTGTTTCCACGATGGACGGAAGGGGGTTGTTTTCCCAGGGGTAGCTTGCGCCACGGCAGCCAGCCCAGCTCCGTGTGAAGCACCCACATCAACGTGAAGTGCGAGTAGCAGCTTGAGAGTATGATTTGGAAAAAGGGCCGGGAACTCCCTTGTGTTTGAAGAGGGAAATTTCCGTGATATAGGGGCTGTCCCGGGCAGGCGTGGAAGATCTTGCTTCCGTCAGGCCGCGGGTAAGCTATCAAGTTCCATGACAATTTGACAACAGAAGCCAGGCCCAGGCCGGCCGGGCTTCTTTTCAGGAGGGCCGTATGTCAAGTGTTCCCACACCGGTTACTTCATCAGACCAGATTTCTACGCAGAAGATCTGGATGGTGATTCTGGCTTCGTCGGTCGGAACGATGATCGAATGGTACGACTTCTATATCTTCGGTAGCCTTGCGGTCGTGCTCTCGCAAAAATTCTACCC
>DASVFK010000110.1:0-3022 GCA_036380095.1 Candidatus Angelobacter sp.
TCGCAAGCAGTTCCGCGACCAGCCGATTGCATCTCATCAACTCGTCCAGGAGAAACTCGTCTGGATGATCAGCGAGATCACCAAGGCGCAACTGCTCTCACTGCAGGTGGGCCGGCTCAAGGACGCAGGCAAGGTCGGGCATCAGCACATCTCCATGGCCAAGCGCAACAACGTGTGGATGGCCCTGGAGTGCGCGCGCATGGCACGGGACATCCTGGGCGGCAACGGCATCGCCGACGATTACCCGGTGATGCGCCACATGATGAATTTGGAATCGGTAAAGACGTACGAAGGCACGCACGATATCCACGCGCTGATCATCGGCGAAAACATCACCGGGATAGGCGCATATTGAAGAAGCTGCGGGCGGCGAGCTGCTGGCGGCTGGCTTGAAGCGGTTGATAGTCGGTATTTTGTACTTGGCTTTTGGTATTTGGTACTTGGTCTCTGATACTTGGTATTTGGTACGTGGTATTTGATTCAAGAAATTCGTGTCGGGGCATGACTTCCCCGTATGTTGAGAGCTGTCGCGAGACCGGGTTTCGTATCAACGCACGAGTTTTAGACTCTTTGCGAGAGCGGTCCGTATCAACGCACGAGCTTTAGTCATGTTGGAAATGCGCCTCTAGCTTGCGGCTTTAGCCACTGCGGGTAACAGGGCATGACTTTAGTCGTGCCGAAAAGCGCCTTCAGTAAAGCGGGCTTTAACCCCTGGGTGCAGAAGCCGCGAGGCCGGTTGGCGCGCCGAGCGGCGCGCCGCAGGTGCGGAATACAGTTCGGTCGAAAATGACCCGTAAGCGGTTTTCGAATAAAAGGAGGTATCCATGGCCACGCACATCGCAGACAAGTCCACGCAGGCAAGCACGATGGAAAACACAATGGAGTTTGAGCTGGCGCTCGAGTTCGTGCGCACGGTGGAAGAAGCCGCCATCGCCTCCGCCAAGACCATGGGCCAGGGCGACCGCCACCACGCCGACCAGGTTGCCACCGAATCCATGCGCGCCACCATGGAGAAACTTCCCATGCGTGGCACCATCGTCATCGGCGAAGGCGAGCGCGATGAAGCGCCCATGCTCTATATCGGCGAGCAGGTGGGTGCGGGCTGGAAAGACGGCGCGGGCTTGCCGCAGGTAGATATCGCCGTGGACCCGCTCGAAGGCACCAACCTCTGCGCTACCGGCTCCCCCGGCGCCATCACCGTGCTGGCTGCTTCCGAGCACGGCGGCCTGCTGCACGCGCCCGATTGCTACATGGAAAAGCTCGTGGTCGGCCCCTCATGCAAAGGCGTGGTCGATCTGGATGCGCCGGTCAAGGACAACCTGGCAGCCATCGCTCGCGCACTGAATCGTGACATCACCGATCTGGTCGTCGTGGTGCTGGATCGCCCGCGCCACCAGAAACTCATCGAAGACATTCGCAAGGCCGGCGCGCGCATCCGCCTGATCACCGACGGCGATCTTTCCGCCGGCATCGCTGCTGCAGTGGTGGGCACGGGCGTCCATTGCGTGATGGGCTCCGGCGGAGCTCCGGAAGGCGTGATCACCGCTGCGGCCATGCGCTGCCTGAATGGCGAAATCCTCGCCCGCCTGGTCATCGACAAGCCGGAACTCGAAGAGCGGATCAAGAAGATGGGCATCACGGACAAGAAACGCGTCTACACGGCGCGCGACCTGGCTCCCGGCAAGCACCTGGTCTTTGCCGCCACCGGCGTGACCGATGGCGCGCTGATGAAAGGCGTCCGCTTCTTCGGCGACGGCACCCGCACTTCATCCATCGTGATGACGCGCAAGAGCGGCAAGGTGCGCTTTGTGGAAAGCATCCACCTGGTCAAGCGCGCGGATACAAAGGTGCGGTTCTATTAAAGGCGCGCGCAACTCACCATGCCCTAAATGTCGTAATACAGCGCGAACTCATACGGATGCGGCCTGAGCCGGATCGCGTCCACCTCCTTCTCGCGCTTGTATTCGATGTAAGTCGAGAGCAAGTCTCAGAAGGAAGACATGGGCATTGAGTTCGCCGCATCAGCGCGGCGCTCGCTTTGTTTCCGGCCATGTGGTATTGTGCGGCGCGTGAAAAAACTATCTGCAGTTTTCGCAATCGTCGCTGTGCTTTCTCTGGCAGCCTACGCGGCGAGCATCAGCGGCACCTGGAATACCAAAGTGGATCTCGGCGGCGGCCAGGGCGGCTCGCCTACTTTCGTCTTTAAGCAGGATGGTGAAAAACTCACCGGCACTTACACCGGCGCCCTGGGAGACGCCCCGCTCACCGGGAGCGTCAAGGGGAACGCGGTCACCTTTGACTTCGACACCCAGGGAGTGAAAGTCCATTACGAAGGCAAGCTGAACGCCGACGCAACTCAGATGGAAGGCACCTGCGACTACGGCGGCCAGGCCAGCGGGACTTTTACCGCCAAGAAAGCGGAGAAGTAGCGCGGTTCAAAGGCGTTCAACTCTTGCACACTACCGGAGTCGACGCAGCAAAAATTGTGCGGCGGAAGGTGCGCGAGATGCAGGGCGAACTCACCGACCGCGCCAACGGTTTTGAGATCACAATTTGTGATCTCAAAGAAGGAAGCGTCAGGCAATGGGCAAAGCGTCAATCATTGAACGGCCGGTTGAGGGGCGCATTCTGTTCGTGCGAGGGCACAAGGTGCTGCTTGATAGTGACTTGGTCGAGCTGTGCGGCGTCAGCGTAAGTCACTTGAATCAGCAGGTGAAGCGCAACATAGAACGCTTTCCCGAAGATTTCATGTTCCGCCTTACAGCCCAGGAGCACACGGCTTTGAGGTTGCAATTTGCAACCTCAAACAAAGGCCGTGGCGGGCGCCGTTTTCTGCCGTATGCCTTCACCGAGCATGGCGCCATTATGGCGGCGAGCGTCCTCAACGCGAGACGAAGCCTGGGGTGAACCACCCTCCGCCGTGTCTTTTCAGGAACATGGGTTCTCTATGTTCCGGACAAGCGCTGATGGAAGAACAATGCCAGCGTGTGGTCTAGCGGGGGCGAGACCGATCTTGGCGAGT
>DASVFK010000111.1:0-3418 GCA_036380095.1 Candidatus Angelobacter sp.
CCCACCGCCAATCGCGCACTTCCGGCATATCTTCCCCATGGAGCCTGATGTACTGCTTGTGTTCCTCCAGCTTGTTCTCGAATGCCTGCACCGCATTTTCCGCTGTAACTCGCAGGCCGGGCACGCGGTGGATGGCATCGATCGCCAACTGGTAACGGTCCATGTTATTCAGTACCACCATGTCAAAAGGCGTGGTGGTGGTGCCCTCTTCCTTGTAGCCGCGGACGTGAAGGTTGTCATGGTTGTGGCGGCGATAGCACAGGCGGTGAATCAGCCAGGGATATCCGTGATACGCCAGAATGATGGGCCGGCTGGTGGTGAAGATGGCGTCAAATTCGTCGTCGTGCAGCCCATGCGGATGCTCCGACGCAGGCTGCAACGTCATGAGATCCACGATGTTGATCACCCTGATCTTCAGCTCCGGCAGGTAGCGGCGCAGGAGTGCAGTCGCCGCGAGTATCTCCAGAGTGGCAATGTCTCCTGCCGCCGCCAGCACCACGTCAGGCTCGCCGCCGTCGTCATTGCTCGCCCACTTCCACACTCCAATCCCTGCCGCGCAATGCCGCGCAGCCGACTCCATGTCCAGCCACTGCAGCTCCGGCTGCTTGCCGGCAACGATCACGTTGACCAGGTTGCGGCTGCTCAGACAATGGCTTGCCACCCACAACAGGCAGTTTGCATCCGGCGGAAGATAGACTCGTCCCACCTCCGGCTTCTTGTTGATCGCCGTGTCAATGAACCCCGGATCCTGGTGGCTGAAACCGTTATGGTCCTGGCGCCATACATGCGAAGTCAAAAGGTAATTCAGTGATGCAAGGGGCTTGCGCCAGGGAATGCGCAGCGTGGCTTCCAGCCACTTGGCGTGCTGGTTGAACATGGAAGTTACCACGTGAATGAATGCTTCATACGATGAGAAGAAGCCGTGACGTCCCGTGAGCAGATAGCCTTCCAGCCAGCCCTGGCACATGTGTTCGCTGAGCACCTCCATGACGCGGCCGTCGCGGCCCACATGCACATCGGTAGGCAGGATTTCAGCCATGGAAACGCGGTCGGTCACGTCAAACACTGCGCTCAGGCGATTAGACTCCGTCTCATCCGGACCCATGATGCGAAAGTTGGCGTTCTCACGGTTGAGCTTGAGCACATCTCGCAGGAACCGCCCCAGCACGCGCGTTGACTCCTCGAAAATTGTGCCAGGCGTCCCTACCTTCACTTCGTAGTCACGAATGTCCGGCAGTTTCAGTTCCTGGCACAGCAGTCCGCCATTGGCGTGCGGGTTCATCCCCATGCGTCGTTGCCCCTGCGGCGCCAGTTCCGCCAGCTCGGGGACCAGCTTGCCCGAACTGTCAAACAGTTTCTCCGGATCGTAGCTGTGCATCCATGTTTCCAGGATTTTGAGATGCTCCGGGTTCGCGGCCAAGTCGGCCACCGGTACCTGGTGTGAACGGAACGAGCCTTCCACCGGCTCGCCGTCCACTACTTTTGGCCCCGTCCAGCCCTTGGGGCTGCGCAAAATGATCATGGGCCAGCGCGGACGCTCCGTGGAACCATTCTGCCGCGCCTCATTCTGAATTCTGCGGATTTCCGCGATCACGGCATCCAGCGTGGCGGCCATGAGCTGGTGCATGATCTCCGGATCGTCACCCTCAACAAAGTACAGTTTGTAGCCATACCCAACGAACAGGTCCTTCAGCTCATCCTTGGATATCCGCGCCAGCACTGTGGGGCCGGCGATCTTGTATCCATTCAGGTGCAGAATGGGCAGCACCGCGCCGTCACGCCTCGGGTTAAGGAACTTGTTGGAGTGCCAGCTCGTGGCGCACGGGCCGGTTTCAGCTTCTCCGTCGCCCACCACGCAGCACACGATGAGTTCTGGATTATCAAACGCTGCTCCGTAGGCGTGGAGTACGGAATAGCCCAGCTCGCCGCCTTCATGGATGGAACCAGGTGTGTCCGGCGAAGCATGGCTGGGAATGCCTCCCGGCCAGGAAAACTGCCGGAAGAGCCGCTTCATGCCCGCCGCATCCTGTGTCACCTCGGGATAGAGTTCGGTGTACGAGCCTTCCAGATACGTGTTGGCTACGATGCCCGGCCCGCCGTGCCCCGGTCCCGTAACGTAAATGGCATCCAGATCAAACTTCTTGATGGCGCGGTTCATGTGCGCGTAGATGAAATTCAGGCCAGGTGTGGTTCCCCAGTGGCCCAGCAGGCGCGGCTTGGTGTGCTCCAGCTTGAGCGGCTCACGCAGCAAAGCATTGTCCCGCAGGTAGATCTGGCCCACGGAAAGATAGTTGGCTGCTCGCCAGTAACCGTTGATCCTGCCAAGTTCTTCAGGTGTCAGCGGACCCGTTGCAACTGCTTCTTGCTGAGTAAGAGTCTTGGCCACGTGCAACTCCTGCAATAGATGCTGGTGGCTATTTTACGCCCGCTGGTGCTCAGACTTGCCTCAACGCGAATCGGCGCAGGCCCGCTCCCCAAATCAAAAACTCTCTTCGTGGCTATAACGAAGAGAGTTCGTAACTCTACCAGTGCAGCCTGTCCAAAATCAGGCAATGTTCGCTGCCAGGCCGTTACCAGGGTGCAGAAGCCTGAGCAGCGGCGACACATCAAATTTTTTCCCCGCCTCCAGACGGACAATCCGCGCAGACGAAGGCACGGTAAATTCACACCAGATTCCCTGGTCATGGCAGGCAAAGACCACCTTCACCTGTCCTGGCTGCTCCGTCTTGGCCTCTGAGAGCTCCAGGATTGCATCCAGGTCGCGCAGAAGCCCGTGGCTCTTTTCTCCGCACAAGAAATGATTGCTAATGAGGTTGCGCACGCGCAGGTTCATCAGCGCGCCGTCGCGCTCGCTGCCGTCCCCCGGCCTGAAATAAAAAGAGACTGCATGGCCGTGTTCATCGTGGAATTCCGCCAGCGATTTCAAATCTGCTTCCGTTACCACCCGGGCCATTTGTGTTAACCCCATTTTGGAAATATCGACCGTCACTCAGCTTACTTTATGCGGCGAATTGCGAGCGCGCTGTGATATTTGTCACGCCAGATGAGGCGTGGGCCTTCGTTTTCACCGGCATCCGGCCGAAGACGTGTGGCATTTGGCACAGTTCAGCGCGAGGTGGCGCACGGACGTTTTGTAGCGTTTGATCCAGGCGGCTTAGCGAGCTATCGAACTTGGAGCACGATGTTCCCCGCCCGGTCACTCTGGAAGTGAATCCCAGGCGGGACAACCGTGGTGGCGCTGTACTCAGTGATGACGGCTGGCCCGCGATACCTGCGCCCTGACTTCAGCAACCCCCGCGGAAGCACGTGAGTCGTCACGCGCTTGCCTCCGAACCACACATCAGATGCCAGGGGCTTAAGCTTGCCTGGGCGTTCATCTACCTTCAGCCCGCTCAGCTTTTCCGGCGACGCCACGCGC
>DASVFK010000112.1:0-27478 GCA_036380095.1 Candidatus Angelobacter sp.
AAGACCACGGGCTTGACGATCCCCATGGCTTGCAAATATCGCCGGAAAACAAAGTAAAGTGACAGCGGTAGCGTGCTCCAGATCAACGCCTTGAGAAATGGAATGGTCTGCGCCACAAGCGCAGGCGCCAACCCAAAGTGCGGAAACAACGGTAAGCATGCCAGCACCGCTGTCATTAGCAGCGGACTCAACGCCAGAGCGAGATAGAGAGCGTTCCACAGAGTTCGATGGCACTGTTCCAGCTTCCCTGCTCCATAAGCTTGCGCTACCAGCGTATCCAGGCCAAGAAAGATGCCGCTGCCGAAAATGCCGATGGTATAGAACAGCGTGGTGCCCAGGCTCACGGCGCCGATGGCAGTGGCGCTCTCCGGCAAACGTCCCACCATGACTGTATCCACGAAACCCATGGTCAGCCAGCCCAGTTCGGTCAGCGCCAGCGGCGCGGCAAGGCGCAGCATCGGACGAAATTCCTGGCGCATCTCCCGGACTTGAAGCATCTTTTAATTCTAACCAGCAATCGGTATTCAGCACTGCGCATTCAGCCGGAACAGATCGGATCATCGGGAGATCGGGCGATCCGTTCGAAGTCCTGGTCCTTCCACATCTCAGCTTGTTTCTGCTTTACAGATGAACCGATGACCCGATCGCCCGATGACCCGATTGATCAAGGGGCTGAATGCTGACGGCTGATTGCCTGCTTACTGACTGCTTCTTTTCTTGACAATCGGCCCGCGGGTTGGCTAAAGTTAGCAGCGAAATGGCCTATCTGACGCATCGCCATCATCACCATCACCATGCGGCGAACGTGTCGGCAGCGGCCTCGAAGAATTAAACAGAGCAATCATAGGAAACGAGAGCCCGCCGAGACGAACCAACGAATCGGCGGGTTTTTCTTTGTGCTTGATGCGGCGAGGTGACTATGCAAATTGACTTTGACAAGATGGACGGCCTGGCCCCGGCCATTGTGCAGGAGGACTCCACCGGCGAAGTCCTGATGGTCGGCTTCATGAACGCGGAAGCCTGGGCCAAGACCGCCGAGACCGGCTACGTGACTTTCTATTCCCGCACGCGGCAGAAGCTGTGGATGAAGGGCGAGACCTCCGGCAATCGTCTGCGCGTGATATCCGCCCTCACCGACTGCGACCGCGACACGCTGCTCTTCCGCGTGTTTATTGAGGGCGACGGCCTGGTCTGCCACACGGGAACCAAGTCATGCTTTACTGAAGCTGTGCTGGTCAAGGCGGCGGAGGGTTCGCGATGAAGCTGCGCGTCGGCATTCCCAAAGGCAGTTTGCAGGAATCAACGCTGGCCCTGTTCAAGCGCGCCGGGTTGAACGTCTACACCAGCAGCCGGTCTTATTTCGCCGCTACAGACGATATGGAGATCGAGTGCATGCTGATCCGCGCACAGGAGATGGCGCGCTACGTGGAACATGGCGTGCTCGATTGCGGTCTCACCGGTAAAGACTGGGTGGTAGAGAGCGGCCTGGAAGTGGTCACCGCGGCAGAGTTGGTCTACGCCAAGCAAAGCCTTGGAAAAGTGCGCTGGGTGCTGGCGGTCCCGGAAGATTCTCCGTTTCAAAAGGCCGAAGACTTGGCCGGAAAAATCATCGCCACCGAATTGGTCAACGCCACGCGCAACTACTTTGCCGCCAGGAACGTGCCGGTAAAGGTCGAGTTTTCCTGGGGAGCAACGGAGGTCAAGCCGCCCATGCTGGCGGATGCGATCGTGGAAATCACCGAGACCGGCAGCTCGCTGCGCGCCAATCGTCTGCGCATTATTGAAACCGTGATGGAGTCCAGTACCCAGCTTATCGCCAACAAAAAGGCCTGGGCGGAAGGCGAGAAGCGGCGCAAGATCGAGAACCTGGCCCTGATGCTCTGCGGCGCCATCTACGCTCAGGGGCGCGTCGGACTCATGCTGAACGTGCGCAGAGTGGACCTCAACTCAGTCCTGTCCGTTCTGCCCGCCTTGCAAAAGCCTACGGTCTCCACCCTGAGCGATGCTGAATGGGTGGCAGTGAATACAATCATTGAAGAGACCACGGCCTGGCGGATCATGCCGCAACTGAAGGCCGCCGGAGCGGAAGGGATCGTGGAGTATCCGCTGAATAAGGTGGTGCTGTAATGCGCGTTCTGAGCGGGCGCGCCGCCGAGCTCCAGGTGCGCAAGCTGGAACTGCGCAGCGGCGTCGACCTGGCGCGCGTGGAAAAGCAAGTGCGCCGGATCGTGAACGACGTGCACAAAAACGGCGACCGTGCGCTCCGTCGCTACGCGGCAAAATGGGATGGATTGGCCGCGAACCAGCCCATTCGGGTCGAAGGTTCCGAAATGCAGTTGGCATGGGAAAGCGCTACAGAAGAGTTCAAGCAAGCCTTGAATGTTGCGGAGGAAAACATAAGACGATACTGCGAATGGCAGAAGCCACAAGGATGGCGCCATTCGCCTGTGGAAGGTATTCACGTGGGCCAGGTAGTGCGTCCGCTCGAATCCGCCGGCTGCTACGTCCCCGGAGGCCGCTATCCTCTCCCCTCGACGCTTCTCATGACTGTGATTCCGGCCCAAGTCGCCGGAGTGCAAGAAATTCGCGTGGTATCGCCGCGCCCGGCGCGTGAGACCCTGGCGGCTGCGCATCACCTCGGCGTTCGCGAGTTCTACCAGGTGGGCGGTGCGCAAGCCATCGCCGCCCTGGCCTATGGAACAGAATCCGTGCCACGAGTGGACAAGATCGTGGGGCCGGGAAACCTGTTTGTCACGGCAGCCAAGAAAATGGTGGCGTTCGACTGCGGCATCGATTTCCTGGCCGGTCCCACCGAAGCTGTAGTGCTGTGCGAACACGGCGAGCCGCGCTTCATCGCCGCCGACTTGGTGGCGCAGGCAGAGCACGACCCGGAGGCGCTTGTGATCTTCATCACGTCGTCGCCGGAACTGGCCCAAACAGTGGCGCGCGAAGTAGACCTTGCTGCCGCCGGCAATCAGATCGCCCGACAATCAATCAAAGCCAAAGGCGCCGTGCTCCTGGTGAAATCGCACGAGCAGGCGCTGGAGTTTGCCAACCGCATTGCGCCCGAGCACATTACGGTAAATGAAGAAGACCTGGAGCTCATCCGCAACGCCGGATCCATCTTTATGGGCGACTACTCCCCGCAAGCTGCCGGCGATTATGCCGTGGGACCGAACCACGTGCTTCCCACCGGCGCCGTGGCCCGCGTGCGCGGCGGTCTGGGCCTGCAGGATTTTGTGAAGACCATCTCTGTGCAGCATCTTTCGCAGGCAGGCTTGGACCGCATTGCCGCCGCAGTTGTGACCCTGGCGGAAGCCGAAGGGCTTCGAGCCCATGCCGAATCCATTCGAGTAAGGAGCACTCATGCTTAAACCCCGCAAGTGTGTGCGCGAACTCAGGCCGTACCACTCGCCGTTGTCCGCCGTTGAGCCCGAGCTTCGCTTGGACATGAATGAGAGCACCACCGGCTGCTCGCCGCGCGTGCTGGCCCGCCTGCAGAGCCTGGACGCGAAGACCATCGCGCTCTATCCCAGCCGTGAAAAAGCGGAACGCATGGTCTCCGCGGTGATCGGCAGGCCGCCGGCGCAGATCCTGCTCACCAACGGCGCCGATGAAGGCATTGACCTGGTCTGCCGCGCCTATATCGAGCCGGAAGAAGAGATGATCGTGATTCCGCCTGCTTTTCCCATGTATGAAGTCTTCGGCCAGGCCGCAGGCGCTAAAGTAGTGAAGGTTCCCGCGGGGCCGGACTTCCAGTTTCCGCTGGCCGAAGTGCTGGCGGCAATCAATCCGCGCACCCGGATGATCGTGATCACCAACCCCAACAATCCCACCGGGGCTGTGACCAAAGATACCGAGATTATGCAGGTACTCAAAGCCGCCCCGGATGCAGCGGTCCTGGTGGACGAGGCGTATTACGAGTTCTACGGCCAGAGCATGATGAACTCAATCGGCTTGTATCCCAACCTCTTTATCACCCGTACTTTCTCCAAGGCCTACGGTCTCGCGGGAATGCGAGTAGGAGTGCTGGTGGGCGCGACCGACCACATGTCCGCGGTGCGGCGCACGGCGGGGCCGTTCAACCTCAACGTCTTCGCTGTGGAGTGCCTGCAAGAAGCGCTGCGCGATCAGAAATTCGTCAACGATTACGTGACCCAGGTCCGCACCACGCGGGAGTGGTTCAGTAAACAGATGGAAGAACTGGGATTCAAGTTCTGGCCCAGTGCGGCCAACTTCGTGCTGGTCAACCTCGGCGAGCACAAGGAAGCCATCCTGGCGCAGATGCGTACTTGGGGCATCGCGCTGCGCGACCGGCCTGATTGTGAAGGTTGCGTGCGTATCACCATCGGCAAGCAGCAGGAAATGGAAGTGGTGGTGCTTGCTCTCAAACAGGCGCTAAGCCTGCTCACCGGCAAGAAAGAAGAAAAGAATAATGACGAAAAGAACGAGGAAGAGGAGCAGCCGGCGCAATGAGAAAGGCCTCGCTCCATCGCAAGACTACGGAAACCGACATCCAACTCGCGCTCACGATTGAAGGCCGCGGGCGCTACCAGGTCAGCACGGGAATCCGCTTCCTGGACCACATGCTGGAGCTGTTTGCCCGCCATGGAGCATTTGATCTGAAGCTGAAGGCGCGCGGCGACCTGGACGTGGACCAGCACCACACGGTGGAAGACGTTGGCATCGCGCTGGGCGAGGCCTTTCTCTCCGCCTTGGGAAACAAACGCGGCATCATGCGCGCTGGATATTTCGTGATGCCCATGGATGAAACTCTGGGCGTGGCTGCCGTGGATTTCAGCGGACGCGCCGCATCGGTGATCTATACGGCCGTCACCACGCAGCTGGTGGGCGATCTGCAAAGCGAACTGGTGGACGATTTCTTTGAAGGCTTTGCCCGCGGCGCTCGCGCCAACGTTCACCTGAAGACGCTCTATGGCCGCTCCAACCATCACAAAGTTGAAGCGCTCTTCAAGGCCTTTGCCCGCGCCCTGCGCGTGGCTTGCTCACATGACAAGCAACTGGCCCGGATGCTGCCCAGCACCAAGGGATTGCTATGATCGCGATTGTCGACTACGGTGCGGGCAACATCAGCTCCGTCCAGAAAGCTCTGGAGCACCTTGGCGCCGAGGCGCAGGTGACCAGTGATCCTGCGACCATCGCCGGAGCGCAGAAGCTGGTGGTGCCAGGCGTGGGCCACTTCAACCGTTGCCAAACGCTGAACACGCAACTTCGCTTGCCAGTGTTGGACGCCATCGCGCAAGACAAACCGTTTCTGGGCATCTGCGTGGGCATGCAATGGCTCTTTGAGGGCAGCACGGAAGCTCCAGAGACTGCCGGGGCCGGGCTGTTTGCCGGCGAGTGCTCGCGCTTCCCTGCCGGCGTAAAGTCGCCGCACGTAGGCTGGAACCAGATCGATGTGAAAGCGGGCTCGCGTCTGCTGCGCGGGATCGAGAGCGGAGCTTTCGTCTATTACACGCACTCCTATCGCGCCCCCGTGGTCAGGGAAACGGTGGCGTGCAGCGAGTACGGCGGCGCATTCTCGGCGGCCGTGGAGCGTGGGAATGTCTTTGGCGTACAGTTTCATCCCGAAAAATCCAGCCGGACAGGCCTGAAGATCCTGGAGAATTTCTGTGCCCTCTGAGCGGCTTGCCAAGCGAATCATCGCCTGCCTGGACGTGGACGCCGGCCGCGTGGTCAAGGGCATTCAGTTCGAGCAACTGCGTGACGCGGGCGATCCCGCGGAGCTAGCACGCGCCCACGCCGACGCCGGCGCGGACGAGATCGTGCTGCTCGATATCACTGCCACCCATGAAGACCGCAAGACCTTGATTGATACTGTAGCGCGCGCAGCCCGCCAGCTCTTTGTTCCTTTCACCGTAGGCGGCGGCATTCGCACGCTGGAAGATGCGGCTGCGGTATTCGACGCCGGCGCAGATAAAGTCACCATCAACTCGGCGGCGGTAGCAAGGCCCGAACTGATGGGCGAGATTGCCAACCGGTTCGGATCGCAGGCAGTGATCGTGGCCATTGACGCGCGGCGCGGAGACCAGCCGCCTGAGTCCGCGGAAGTGTTTGTCGCCGGCGGACGCAAGCCCACGGGCAGAAGGGCCCTGGAATGGGCGCGCGAAGCCGAACAGCGCGGTGCGGGAGAAATCATGCTTACCTCCATGGACCGCGACGGCACCCAGGCGGGCTTTGACTGCGAACTCACCTCCGCGGTGGCCGGCGCGGTCTCTATCCCGGTGATCGCCTCCGGAGGCGCGGGCAACGCACAGCATTTCGTGGACGTATTCTCCCGCGGACGCGCGGACGCCGCGCTGGCGGCCTCGATTTTTCACTTTGGCACGCATGCTGTGGCTGAACTGAAGGAGGCGCTTCTTGCCGCAGACGTTCCCATGAGGTGGCCGTGCTGATCCCTTCCATCGATCTCATGGGCGGCAAGATCGTGCAACTTATTCAGGGGCAGAAGAAGGCCCTGGAGTTTGACGACTTCAACTACTGGGTTGAGCGCTTCTCCAAGTATCCACTGGTGCAGCTCATCGATCTGGACGCGGCCATGGGCACGGGCGCCAATCGCGAGCTCATTGCTTCCATCTGCAAGCGCCTGCCCTGCCAGACCGGAGGAGGAATCCGCACGCTGGAGCGCGCACGCGAACTGCTGGAACTGGGCGCGCGGCGCGTGATTTTCGGTTCCGCGCTGCTCAAGAACGGCGCCATCAACACCGCGCTGGCTGAAGAGTTGGCTCGTGGCCTGGGCGCTGAACGGCTGACCTTTGCAATTGACTCGCGCGGCGGCAAGGTTGCCATCCACGGTTGGACACAAGCAACCGAAATCGATCCTCTGGAGATGCTCCGTGCGCTGGAGCCTTACTGCAGCGCCTTCCTCTATACCCACATTGACAGCGAAGGCACCATGACCGGCTTCCCAATGGAGGTTGCGCGCAAGCTGCGCCAGGGAACGGCGAAGCAGCTCATCGTCGCCGGTGGAATCCGATCGCTGAAAGAAGTGGAAGAGCTGGACGCGATCGGAGCGGACGCCGTAGTGGGGATGGCGATTTATACGGGAGCGATCGGCGGGTAGCGCAAACCTGGCGTTTCTTTTAGACTGGCCATTGATCAGAATGAACAAGCGTAGGCAGACAACGCGAACAAAACTCCGCAAGAGCACTGGTAAGGCGGTCTCAGCTGCTGTGCTGCGCTCAGAAGATCTCGGGAAGGGCACCTCACGCGCGCCCGAGCAGCAGAGTCTAGTGCAGTTCTTTGCCCGCTCTCCCCTGGCTAAAGCAAGAATTAACCTGGAGCGGACACAGGACTAATCAGGCCTTTTTCCTCTATACAGCCCTGCAATCCCAAACGTGTACGGCGTCCAGCTCACACTTCTGAACCCAGCGGCTTCCATGCGCGCTAGCAACTGCTGCGGCGAAGGGAACTTTTGGACGGAAGCCGGCAGATACTCGTATGGCCCGCGAACGCCGGAAATCATCGTCCCGATGCGCGGCAGGACGTTGCGAAAATAGAAGCCGTAGAGTTTGCCCAGCAGGCCGCCGGGTTCGCTGAAATCGAGAATGCCCACTTCCCCGTCCGGCTTCAGGACACGAAAGAGTTCACGCAGGCCGGCATCGTAGTTGGCCAGGTTGCGAAATCCGAAGGCTGAAACCACGAGGTCCAGGGCAGAATCAGGCAGGGGTAAACGCAGGGCATCGGCTTCCACCGGCTGGATCGCTTTTGCGCCGTATTTTTCCAGGCCGTGATGCAGCATCTGGTGAGAAAAGTCCAAGGCGTAAATCTGCGCGTCGCTGCCCTGGCGCAGGGCGGCAGCACGCAAGGCCACGGCCATGTCACCGGTGCCGGCGCACAGGTCGAGCACGCGGGCCTCTCTGCGCGCCAGAATGTGGCGGAAGGTCCGCGCGGTGCGTCGCCACCAAAGCCGGTCCACGTTCATGGAGAGCACGTGGTTGAGCAGGTCATAGCGCGGGGCGATCTCATCGAACATCTCGCGCACCGCCTGGGCGGCGGAGCGCTCGTCAGTGGCCCCGGGCGGCGTGGTGCCGACGGCTCCCGGTCGTGGACGGCCGCTGTTAAGGGCTTCAGCCATGCCTGATCTCGTCCACAGCGTTGCGCACCACTTCCGCCTGAACGTCGCTTGATATTGCCATCTTCCCGATGCGCTGCGGCAACACAAAGTAGACTTCGCCTGCCACCGTCTTCTTGTCGGCGGACAAGCGGCGCAATACTTCTTCCGTGGCGCACCTGACAGGCGGCAAAGGCCCGTATTCCTTCACCAGCGTTGTGATTCGTGCGGCGGTTTCCTTGGAACAGAAGCCGGCATCACGCGCAACCAGCGAGGCGGCAATCATGCCCCAGGCCACAGCCTCACCGTGGAGAAAGTGCGAGTAGCCGGTGGCCGATTCCAGTGCGTGGCCGATGGTGTGCCCAAAATTCAGGATGCGGCGCAGGCCAAACTCTTTTTCGTCGGCAGAGACCACCGCGGCCTTGATGCGGATGGAGGCCAGGATTGTACGCTCCAGAGCCTTGCGGTCGCGGGCCAGGATCTTGTTCCGATGCCGCGCCATGAATTCAAACAACGCTGTGTCGCGGATCACGCCGCATTTGAGCGCCTCAAACAGGCCGGCGTGAAGTTCACGAGCGTCCAGCGTGCCCAGAACTTCCGGGTCCACCAGCACGGCCCGCGGCTGGTGAAACGCGCCAATCAGGTTCTTGCCCGCACGCAGGTTTACGCCGGTCTTGCCGCCAATGCTTGCGTCCACCTGAGCAAGGTAGGTTGTGGGGACCTGCACTACCGGGATGCCTCGCATGAAGATGGCCGCGAGAAATCCGGCGCTGTCGCCGACTACGCCGCCGCCAAACGCCACCACCATGGACTTGCGGTCCGCGCCTGCGTTGACCATCTGCTCGGCCAACTGCTCCACCGACTGCAGACGTTTGGCCGGCTCGCCGTCATACATTTCCAGCACCTCGAAACCGACGCGGGCGCGGCGCAACGATTCCTCTAGTGCGTCGCCCCAGTGGCGGCGGACCACCGGCGAGGTGACCAGAAAGACCCGGCTGGACTTTGCCGGCAGCAAACGGCGTATCTCGCCGCCCGCCCGGCGCAGCAATCCCGCACCCACCAGAACGTGATAGCTCTCAGGTTTAAGTTTTACGGTAATGCGTTTCACACTGCAGGCATGATAAATGATCAGGCCTGAGCCCAGCTGTGCGCCGTCCGCTTTGCCCTCAGCCGCGCACCTGTGATACAAAATGATCTACGCCGATGCGCCTCTCCTAACTCATCGCGCTTCCGTTGACTCACCGTGGCGGTGCTCCGCCACAGTGAACCAGCTCATAACAATCGATTGCGCCTCCTGATCGCTTTCGATCAGCATTTTCGGAGAGACGTTTTGAGTTCACTTGCTTCTACTTCCACGCAAACCCCGCGGACCCACTGGTTCGCCCTGCTGAAAGAGGCCGTCTTTGGCTCGCGCCAGGACTATACCGCCATCTCCGTCGATCGCGCGATTATTCTCCTGGCGGTTCCTATGGTGCTGGAGATGGCGATGGAATCCTTGTTCACCATCGTCGACATCTTCTTTGTTGCGCATCTTGGCGCCGATGCAACCGCGACCGTGGGGATCACGGAAGGCCTGCTGGTGCTGGTTTATGCCGTGGCGTTTGGACTCAGCATGGGCACCACCGCGGTGGTCGCGCGACGCGTTGGCGAACACGACAAACACGGAGCTGCTGAGGCCGCTGTTCAGTCGATCCTGATTGGACTGGGTTGTGCCGCTCTGTTTCTGACCGTTGCGCTCGCCTTTGCTCCGGCCTTGCTCTCCTGGATGGGAGCAACACCTCAGATTTTGAAGGTGGGCTCTCTCTACAGCAGGATCATGCTGAGCAGCTCAGGCGTGATCGTGATGCTTTTCCTGATCAACGCCGTGTTCCGTGGAGCCGGTGATGCTGCCGTTGCCATGCGCGTACTCTGGCTCGCCAATTTCATCAACCTGGTCCTCGATCCATGCCTCATCAAGGGCCTCGGGCCGTTTCCCAAGCTTGGTGTTACCGGCGCGGCTGTGTCCACCAGCATAGGACGGAGCGTCGGCGTGTTGTTCCAGCTTTACATGCTCAGCAAGGGCAGCGCGCACCTGAAGATCCTGCGCCGGCACATTCGCATCACGCTCAGCGTGATGTGGAATATCTTCGAAGTTGCCGGCATCGGCGTTTTGCAGCTTCTGGTGGCGACGGCAAGCTGGCTCGTGATGGTACGCATGATCCAGTCCTTCGGCAGCCAGGCCACAGCGGGTTACACGGTGGCGATCCGTATCGTCATCTTTTCCACCTTGCCCTCTTGGGGCCTGGGTTCTGCGGCAGCCACGCTGGTGGGACAGAACCTGGGCGCCAGGCAACCGGAACGCGCGGAGCAAGCCGTGTGGCGGTCTTGCTTGTTCAATGCCGTGTTCCTGGGATTGGTCTCCGCGGTGTTTCTGATTTTTGCGCCGCAGTTGGTAAGCTTTTTCAGTGCGGACCCGCAAGTCGTTCGCTACGGCGCAAGTTGCTTGCGCATTATCAGCCTTTGCTACGTACTTTGGGCCTACGGAGAGATCATTGTGCAGGCCTTTAACGGCGCAGGCGATACCTGGACGCCCACACTCATCAACTTCTTCGTTTATTGGGTGGTGCAGTTGCCGCTGGCTTTTGTTCTGGCGTTCAACTTCCACCTCGGCCCGAACGGAGCTTATTACGGCATTCTGGTTGCGGAAGTTTTGCTCGCGCTCATCGGAATCTACGTATTCAGAAAAGGCAAGTGGAAGGAGAAGGTCGTTTAAGGGCGAACTGCTGGCCGCGAATGGACGCGAACAAGCGCGAATCAAGACAAAGGCTTCAAGAAATCGCGCTTGCTCGTGTTAATTCGCAGCTTCTAGACTCGGGCTCTCTCGTGGAAGCAGGACCACATTTACCAACGGCGAGGCGCAGGCGAGAACTTAAACGCCTCTTATTCTCAACTTCAGTTCCCCTCTCGACACGCCATCCCGATTCTCCGAAGCCGAGGCTTGGTGAGGCTGAGGAGAGAGGGGACCTGCCCTGCTGTGCTTCAGGGGAACAAGAACCCGACGTCTCATCTTTTATTTTGGGGCGGCAGAGCAGGTTCTTCGGCCTCGCCGTGAACCCTCCGGAACGACAGATAGTATTCAGCTCGGCCTCAGCATGAGGCCGTCATGCTTGCTTGGATCACAGCTTCGCCCGCCTAAGCCGCAGCGCGTTGCCAATCACCGAAACCGAGCTGAAACTCATGGCGGCGGCAGCGAAAACAGGCTGCAGCAACAGTCCGAAAAACGGATACAGAACGCCAGCCGCAATGGGCACGCCCAGCATGTTGTAGATAAAAGCAAAGAACAAATTCTGGCGGATATTGTGCATGGTGGCCCGGCTCAAGTTGCGGGCGCGTGCGATGGCGCGCAGATCGCCCTTCACCAAGGTGACGTCGCCGCTCTCAATCGCTATGTCGGTTCCCGTTCCCATGGCGATTCCAACGTTGGCCTGCGCCAACGCGGGAGCGTCATTCACGCCATCACCTGCCATGGCCACAATGCGGCCCTGCGATTGGAGTCTTTTTACTGCGTCAGCTTTCTTGTCGGGCAGGACTTCGGCTTCAAACTCGTCGATGCCAAGTTCGCGGGCAATGGCCTCAGCCGTCTGGCGATTGTCGCCTGTCAGCATGACCACGCGCAGCCCGCTCTGGCGCAACAGCCGGAGCGCCTCTCGCGCTGAAGACTTGATCGGGTCGGCCACCGCTAGCAGTCCGGCAGGCTTGCCATCGATCGCGGCCCATACCACGGTTTGTCCTTGAGCGCCCAGAGAGTCCGCTTGCCCAAGCAGCGAACCAGTTTCAACATTTCTTGCTTTGAGAAATGCCGCGGTCCCAACGATGACCTGATGTCCCTTGACTTCCCCGCTTATTCCTTGCCCGGTAAACGACTGGAACCTTTCCGTTGCGCCAAGAGTCAGGCCACGTTCTTCTGCGCCCTTGACGATGGCCGCTGCCACCGGGTGCTCGCTTGATCTCTCCAGGGTTGCCGCCAGGAGCAGCAAGTCGAGTTGCGCAATTCCACCGCTTGTAACCACGCCGGTCAGCTTCGGTTTACCCTCAGTCAGCGTGCCCGTCTTATCCACCACCAGCGTGTCCACCTTCTCCAGCGTCTCAAGAGCCGCCGCGTCTTTGACCAGGACCCCGGCCTGCGCACCGCGGCCGGTGCCGACCATCACCGCCATCGGCGTGGCCAGCCCCAGAGCGCAGGGGCAAGCAATAATGAGCACTGCAACAGCGTTGACCACGGCATTCGCCAGCCGGGGATCGGGTCCCCACAACGCCCATCCGGCAAAAGACAGAACAGCCACCGCCACAACGGCAGGTACGAAGTATGCGGAAACCTTGTCCGCCAGGGATTGGATGGGCGCGCGACTGCGTTGCGCCTCCGCCACCATGCGAACGATATTCGCCAGCAGCGTTTCCGAGCCGAGTTTCTCTGCACGCATAATGAATGAGCCAGTCTGGTTTACCGTGCCGCCGATAACCTTGGCGCCGGCAGCTTTCTCAACAGGGATAGACTCGCCTGTAATCATCGACTCGTCCACCGCGCTGCTTCCTTCTTCCACCGAGCCATCAACAGGCACGCGGTCGCCGGGGCGGACGCGGAGTCGATCTCCGGCCCTCACGTCGCCAAGAGAGATTTCTTCGTCAGAACCGTCAGGCCGAATCCGGCGCGCCGTCTTGGGATTCAGGTCCAGCAGGGCGCGAATCGCCGAACTTGTCTGCCGCCGTGCCCGCAGCTCCAGAACCTGGCCCAGCAGCACCAGCGTCACGATGATGGCGCTGGTTTCGAAATAAACTTCCACGCTGCCATCGTGCATCCGGAACGATTCCGGAAAGATTCCCGGCGCGATGGCCGCCACCACGCTGTAAGCATAGGCTGTCCCCGTGCCGATTGCGATCAGGGTAAACATGTTCAAGCGCCGGTTGACCAATGATGCCCATCCGCGCTCAAAGAAAGGCCATCCACCCCACAACACTACCGGCGTAGCCAGAGCAAACTGTATCCATTGCAGCCAGCCCGCAGGCAGGTCATGGGTCAGCCGTGGTGAAAGCATGGCGCCCATCGCCAGCGCCAGCAGTGGAGCACTCAGTGCCACCCCCACCCAGAAGCGCCGCGTCATGCTGCGCAATTCTGAGTCGTCTTCTTCAGCCTCTCCGGCCGTGATGCGCGGCTCCAGGGCCATGCCGCAGATGGGGCAGTTTCCCGGCCGGTCACGTACGATCTCCGGATGCATGGGACAGGTGTACTCGATCGCTTGCGGCTCCAGCGCCATGCCACAGCTTGGGCAGGGCACATTCTTCTCTTCCCGCACTTCAGGGCACATGGGGCAGACGTAAACAATGCTTCCCTTGGCCGGATGCTCCGGCTCAGCCACGGGTGCAGCCGCTGATGACGTTGCTGGCTTCGCCTCGCCCTCGTGCTGATGTTGGTTCCTTGCCGGTGCGATACCTAACTGAACGAGTCCGCCCGCCGGCTTGGGCTGGAGATATCTCTCGGGATCGGCGGTGAACTTGGTCTGGCATCCCCCGCAGCAGAAGTAATACGTCTTGCCTTTGTGTTCGGCCGGGCCGCGGGCCTTCTGCGGATCAACGAACATCCCGCAGACAGGATCCACCACCGTTCCCGGTGTGTGTTGGTGGCTGCCAGCCATTTCCTGCTTCGGCGAGAGGTATTTCACAGGATCAGCCTTGAACCTGGTTTCGCAGCCCGCGCTGCAAAAGTAATACGTCTTGCCGAGGTACTCAGCCCTGCCCCGCGCTATGTTCGGGTCCACGGTCATGCCGCAAACCGGGTCTTTGGCCAGTGTATTGATCGCATCCATATTGGTCTCCGCTCAGCGGACGTGCTTGTAAAACAGATCTGTCAATTCGTTGTAGGTGCGCTGCGCCTTCTTGTCGTCGCCGGAGCGAAGGGCCTCCGTGGCGCAGTGCTGTAGGTGGTTTTTCATCAGGATGCGTTCCACCGCGCGCAGCGATTCGTGCACCGCGGACATCTGCATGAGCACGTCGGGACAGTAACGCTCCTCTTCCACCATTTTCTGAATTCCGCGCACCTGGCCTTCAACGCGGCGAAGCCGCAGTTGCAGGTCCCCTTTCAGGTGAATGTCCACGTGCGCGGCATGGCGGGGCTTCCTGTTCGCCGAATTGGTCATGGTCCCTGCCTTTCGATTTATACACTATACCCCCATGGGGTATTAAGTCAATCTTGCCTGCAGCCGGGCCTGTAGTACGATGGTTTTTGCACTCAGGATCGACCCAGAGGCCCTCAATGACCCTTTTGGACGTGGTTTTCAAATATGGAATGCCGCCCGGCGAAAAAGAGATGCTGGCGCTGAACAACGCTTTTGAAGTCTACGGCGTGCGCAAGATCAAGTTCGATGAGAAAGAGCGCACAATCCGGGTGGAGTATGACGCCACTCGCATGAATGACGGAGAGATTGCCGGGCTCCTGCGGCGCGCGGGGATCGATCTGCGGGAAAAAGTGCAGCTGGTCTGAGCGGTCAGTAAGGTTTCGTTCGGCCCGCCACGAAAGCCCCGAATCGTGCTGACATTGACTGTTTCTATCGTTCCCTGAGTCATTGGCCATTGCGCGGTACGCCGTTGCCACAAGACCCGTGCAATAACCACACTCAAGATCACTCCACCCAAGACAAGGAACGGATGGTCCCCAAGCAGAGGCTTGCTGGCAAGGATAATGCCACTAACAAGCCGCCCAGAATGGAATGAGATGAAGGGTAGAGCCAAGGCAAACCGAACTGTCATAGGCGCAGTGAGATTAGCCCAACTTTGCGCCAAAAATGCAACGAGGCACTTTCGCAAGATCTCTGGCCGTTAGATCCTCGAAAGCGCCCCGATGCGCGCCACTTCGTCTGGCATGGGTTATTGCATCCCCCATGCCAATCGTCCTGTTGCTGAAAACAAAAGGGTTATGCCGAATCCAGGAACTCTCAATACGGTAGTAATTCCCTGTCTTTGAAATTTTTTCCCGGTAAAGCTTGGTAGACGGGAGCGACGCCAAGCGGTTTTTTCGCAGCCCCAGCGGCAAGATGTAACCGCAATACAATCAATGACTTAACAGCACCGTTTTTGGTGCGATTCCTACCGGCATTCCAGCAGCAGCCAGACTACCCAAGACTCTTACTAGTTCCTCACTTCAGGCCGAACATGGCATTCACGTGCGCGGTGATAGTCACGGTTTGGGGCGTAAACTGCGAGGTCGCAGGCGCCGCTTCGGCTCCCATCGCCCGGGCCATAACAGGCTGCGCCATCATGGGTATGATCACGGGCTGACTTACGTCAACGGAGGCAAACAGCAGATCACCCAGCGAGCGTCCGCCCGTGGTTGCGACCACGGCGGCCTGGTTGCGCGCCTTCTTGAGCGCGTCTTCGGTGGCCTTGGCCTTGGCCTGCTCCACATCTTCCAGGGTGTAACTGAGCGTCTGGTTTTGAGCGTCTTCAATGTTGGCCAATTGCTCCGTCAGCGCGCCGATCTTTGCTTCCATCTTGGCCAGATCATGCAGCTTGAGCGTAACTGACGTCACCACGCGGTAGCCAAGGATCTTACGTTTCGGGTTCTTCCAGTCATAGATCGGCTGGACGGCATAGAAGCCAATCTGGGCAGCTTTGGGATCGAGGCCACTGTCGCGCATCACTTTGCGCACCTGTTCGGCGGCAGCGGCCACGCGGTCATACGCCGCACGCGCCGTCTCCTGCTGCGTGGCGATGTCCACGTGCAGCACGGCGGTGTCCGGTGCGGCTTCATACTTCCCGTCGGCGCCGACGTAGACCGTGTTGGCCTGCGCGGTGATTGTGGGCGCTGTCTGCGCCAAAGACATGCCGGCAGGAACCAGGGCCAGCGCAGCACACCAGGAAAGCAGTCGTTTCATCCTGCACCTCTTGCCGATACTAACACCGGCCTCGGGCAAAGTTCCGCGTGCGGCGCTGTTGGCGCGCGAGTAACGTTGACCTATCAGGCCCCGGAACGATAGGCTTACACGGGTAGTCATCAAGCTGCGGAGGAAGCTATTCATGCGCGCGAAAGCTGCCGTACTGCTGTTATGGATGTTCGTGCTCGCCGCCCCCAGGACAGGAAACCTCTGGGCCCAGGGCGAGAAAAAAGAGCCGCCGCCGGAACTGAAATTCAAGGTCGGCGATATGGCGCCGGATTTCAAGCTGCTCGACCAAAACCGAAAGGAAGTGAAGCTCAGCGATTTTCGTGGCAAGAAGAGCGTTGCTCTGGCGTTTTACGTCTTCGCCTTCACCGGCGGTTGAACCATGGAAATGAAGGCTTTCCAGCAGAACCTGCAGAAGCTGGAAGCCGCAGACACCCAGGTCCTGGGTGTTAGCATGGATAGCCCGTTCAGCAACGCAGCATGGGCCAAGGAAATCGGAGTGACCTTCCCGCTCTTGAGCGACTGGGGCGGCGACATCACCAAGGAATACGGCCTGTTTAACCCGCAGTACAAAGCTGCTCGCCGCGCCACCTTCCTCATCGATAAGGATGGAAAGATCATCGAGACGCAGGTTGACCGCGAGGCCGTTGATCCCACCAAGATTGTGGAAGTATGCGAGCGCAAGAAACTGAAGAGCTAGATATCACCCTCTCCCAACCTCCCGCCCGCCGTGAAGGATCTTCGCGGCGGGCGCTTATTTTGCTTTCGCTCGCGCAGTTGCTGGCGATGTCCTTGTGGTTTACCGGCACCGCGGTCCTTCCCCAAGTGACGGCGTTGTGGCACTCCGGCCTCGCGCTGGGTGCGTGGCTGACTATCGCCGTACAGATTGGCTTTTCTGTTGGCGCAATCGTTTTCGCGCTGTTCAACATTTCTGACATCTTCAGTCCCATCAAAGTACTTTTCTTCTCTGCGCTGGCTGCGGCTGCTGCCAACGCCGCGTTCGCATTCGTGGCTACCGAACCTCTGCCGGCGATCCTGCTGCGCGGCGCAACCGGGTTCTTTCTCGCCGGCGTGTATCCCGTGGGCATGAAGATCATCGCCGGCTGGTTCCAGCGCGGACGCGGCCTGGCGCTGGGCATCATGATCGGCGCGCTGACGGTGGGTTCCGCCGTGCCGCATGCCGTGAATTCCGTGGGCGGGATCGCCTGGCGCGGCGTGGTATTGCTGGGCAGCGCGCAGGCTGTCTTAGGTGCATTGATTGTGGCGCTCGCGGTGCGCGAAGGCCCATACGCGATGCCCAAGTCACAGCTGGACGTGGGGCAGATGTTTGAGATCGTGCGCAATCGCCGGCTCCGTCTGGCCAACCTCGGCTACCTGGGCCACATGTGGGAGCTCTACAGTTTTTGGGGATGGATCGCTGTGATCGTCGCCGCTTCCGCGAATTGGCCCCGGATGAAATACGAGATGGCGGCGGCCGTGGCCATCGCCATCGGCGCCGTCGGCTGCATATGGGCGGGCGCAGCCAGCGACCGCCTGCAGGATCAATCTGAGTCCGTCCGCGTGGGCCAGCGCGCCCGCGTGACCATCATTGCCATGGCCATCAGCGCCGTGTGCTGTCTTGTGGCCGCGCTGGTCTTTCACCGTCCCATGCTTCTTGTGTCGCTCTCGCTGGTGTGGGGCATTGCCGTGATTGCAGATTCGGCCCAGTTTTCCACCATCATCAGCGAGGTCTCTGATAAAAGTTACGTCGGCACGGCGCTGACGTGCCAGGTGGCCGTGGGTTTTCTGCTCACCGCTGTGGCCATCCGGTCAATGTCCGCCATGGCTGACCATTTTGGTTGGCAATGGGCGCTGGCCAGCATGGCGATCGGCCCGCTGTTGGGCATCTGGGCCATGAGTGGGCTGATCGAGAAGCAATCAGCCGCGAGCAATCAACACTCAACCACTTAAACTTCACGGCCACGAGGGTTTGTGGGCGGAAAGCGCTTCTCGCGGATCATCGTTCTCACTTCACACTTCTCACTTCTCACTTCTGGTTCAGGAAATCTTCCAGCACCTCGTGATACTTCTCCGGCTCTTCATACGAGGGCAGGTGCCCGCTGTGCTCAAAGATGACGAGCTTGGCGCCGGGGATCGCCTTCGCCTGGCGCCAGGCGGTGAGCGGAGCAACATTCAGGTCGAAGCGGCCGGTGATCACCAGGGTTGGAAACTGAAAACCAGCCAGCTTCGCCGAGAGGTCCAGGTCGCCGGTAGCTTTGGAGACGGCTTCGCTGACCGCCGGCTCGAATCCCAGGTCGCCCATGCGGCTCATGTAGGCATCACGTTTTTCCGGCGAGTAGAAGATCATGCGGAAGTGGTTGCGCAGCCCGGCGCGCGCTACCGCGTCGGCGCGCTGGTCCTGAGCAAGCTGGGCGCCGAGCTTTTGCGCTTCGTTCTGGTTCTGCTCCTGCACATCGGGAAAAACTTCCGGCAGCACATGCACAATGCTCTTCCAGCTTGGTCCGGGAGAATCCGAGAGCACCAGCTTCGCCACATGCTCGGGATGAGACGCCGCATAGGCCATGGCGACCAGCCCGCCGTAGGAGTCGCCGACCAGAGCAACTTGGTCGAGCCTGAGCACCTGACGCACGGCCTCGAGATCGGCAACCTGCGCGTCCATGGTTTGCGATATCGCCGCTGCAGTTCCCTCCCTGCGCGGCCTGGATGCGCCTGTACCACGTTGATCGTAGAAGACCACGAGGCGGTTCTTGGCGATGCGCTCCCACAAATCGTTCTGCACCATGTAGGCGTGCGTAAGCCCCGGTCCGCCGTTGATCGCGATCACCGGGAGCGCAGTTCCTTGCTTGCCTAGAGTCTCATAAGCAATCTCGACGTCCGGAGTGTGGGCAACGCCTCTCGCGTGCGCCAGCTCCAATGACCCCACGCTTTCGCCCGGCGTCGGCAAAGCACCGAGGAAGAGCGCCGAAAGCACGACCAGCACGAACGCAGCCAACTGCCTCATGACGGAATAACCTCGCAAACAAAAAGTAGATCGAACGCAGAGCAGGATACCATTTCAGTCTGCAAACGAGCCGGCCGCTACGAGCTGCGCGCTGATCGTCCACATCATGCTCATCGTGACTCACAAAGAAGAAGCCCTCGGATGATCCAATGCCCAGCGATGTGATCAATCCGGGGGCGTCTGGTTTGCATGTACCAAATACTCATTACGTAGAGACGCGACACCGTCGCGTCTCCGAGACGTGGTACGCCACGTCTCTACATTTAACGGTCGTTGCCCCTGTCCGGTTTCGGGATTGCTCCCTCCTGGAACAAGTCGGAAAGATCAGTCGCGTTCGCTGCGTCGCCCAGAAACGCCCCCGGCAGGCGGAAGATTTGCTGCATGGTGAGCAGGTCCGAGGAATGCGTGAAGTTGAGCGGGCTTGCATACGGAAACCCGCGCACGTTCTTGTGCGCGTGTTTGGAGATCACGATTTCGCCGATCGTGTGGTTGAAATCGTCCGGGTTGTCGCCGGCCACGCCGTCCTGCTCCGATTCGTCCCACCAGATGATGATCGCGCCATTCTCTTTGTACGCCTTGGAAGCCATGATCACGGGAATGATCTGCCGCAGAAATTCATCTCCCTGCAGGATCTTGGCCGGATCGCCGGTCAGGCCTTTGAAGCCTCCAATCAACGTTGTGTGCTGGTCGTTGTGCTGGTTCGGGGTGATCCAGTTGTAGTCAGCCACGGTGTTGTTCTCCAGATCAGTGAACAACTGCTGCAGCGGGGCGTACTGTGTGCGCAACGGATTCGCTGTGGTTGCGTCGTTGCCGCCGTTCGAATCCGTAAAGAACACCATCGGATTGTGCTTGGCCGCATAGTCAAACTGGTTCGAGCCGTTGAACTGATTGAAGCTGCCGGGTGCAAACTGCCCGGAAGAGTTCTTGAGCGGCACGGTCCATTGGTCTTGCGGCAGAACAACATTGGTGAGCTGGCCGTTCACTGTGGTCAGGTCGATGTCTTCCTGATACGACTTCCACGTCCTTCCCGCCTGCGTGAGCAACGCCACCAGGTGCTGCGTGGTGTTCTGGTTCGTTCCACCTGGGACACGGAAGGGCTCATTGTCATTCAGCACGCCAAAGTTGGTGCCCGCTTCGGCCCACAGGTAGTTCGGCTCAGAAGGATGGATATGCGGGTTGTTGCCATTGGGCGTGGCCAGAACGCTGTGGTAGTTGGTGGCGTAGGCGACTTGTTCGCTGATGTGGACTACGCGGCCGTCCACTAGGGCAAACGCGGTCCCGTTGACCAGGCTGTTGATGAACGGGGCCGCCGGATTTTGAAAAATCTGTTGAATATTGCCGCTGAACTGGTTGGCGGGCTGGGTCCAGTTGTGGTTCTCCATCGCGATGACAAAAACCGTCTTGATTTCTTCCGCCGTGGCGTTTACGCGGCTGAAAATAGCCGCCAGGGCAAATACGCTCAGCATTCCGAGACGTTTGGGGGACATTACTACCTCCATAGAAAAATTGGCGGCGCGCGCTGAGGCCGTTTTGGACGGGCCGCAGCGCACCCCGCGCTCTAAGGGATAGCAACTCTGTTTTGAGGAGCGATGAACGCCGGATTACTTTTTGATGAATGGACGGCGAGTGCTGTGGAAAACCGCGCCGGACCGTCTTGGCCCTGGCTCAGCGCACCACAACGTTCACCAGCTTGCCCGGCACCACGATGACCTTCACGATCTGCTTGCCTTCAACCGCTGCTTTAACTTTTTCGTCGGCCAGCACGCGCTCCCGGACAGTATCCTCAGGGCACTCCGCTGCCACGGCCACATGACTGCGGAGCTTGCCGTTGATCTGTACGGCGTATGTGATTTCCTCTTCCTTGGCCAGGGCCGGATCGTACTCAGGCCAGGGATAGCGAAGAAGCTGGTCTCGCTCGCCGATGGCCTCCCATAGTTCGGCCGCGAGATACGGCGCAAAGGGCGCCAGCAGCAAAACGAGCTTGTGCTGCACTTCCGCCAACAGCGCAGGCGGAAACTTGCCGGTTGCAATTTCATCTTCTGCGCCGTAAAGCTCATTGACGAACTCCATGATGGCGGCCACCGAAGTGTTGAAATGCCAACGTCCCTGGAAGTCTTCCGTCACTCGCCTGATGGTCTGGTGGAGTTTGCGCTGAATGTTGCGGGCCTTGGGCGAGACGGGGCTTGCCCCGTCTCTAGGTGCAGACACTCGTGCGGTCGAGGCATGGCGCATCACAAAGCGATAAGCGCGTCCCAGGAAGCGATGCACACCTTCCACGCCGGCCTCTTGCCAATCGAGCTCGCGGTCGGGCGAAGTCGCAAACAGCGAGTACATGCGGGTGGAATCCGCCCCGAACTGCGCCACCATATCGTCCGGTGAGACGACATTGCCCTTGCTCTTGGACATTTTGGCGCCATCCTTGATTACCATGCCCTGAGTAAACAGCCGCGTGGCGGGTTCGTCATTGTGCACCATGCCCTGGTCGCGCATGAAGCGCGTCCAGAAGCGCGAGTAGATCAGGTGCAGGATCGCGTGCTCCACGCCGCCGATGTACTGGTCAATGGGGAACCAGTAATCGATGGTCGCGGTATCAAGCGGACGGTCATTGAGCTGGGCATTGGTGTAGCGATAGAAATACCAGGACGAATCCACGAAAGTGTCCATGGTGTCGGTCTCCCGGCGCGCGGGGCCACCGCACTTGGGGCATTTGGCATTCACGAACTCCGGCACCCGGCCCAAGGGCGATCCGCCCTGCAACGTGATGTCAACGTTTTCCGGCAGGAGAACGGGTAGCTGGTCCTCCGGCACCGGTACAACGCCATCTTTTTCGCAATAGACCATGGGGATGGGCGTGCCCCAATAGCGCTGGCGGGAGATACCCCAATCCTTCAAGCGATAGGTGACGGTTCCCTTCCCGAAACCGTGCTGTTCGGCAAACGCTGTCATTTTCGCAATGGCTTCCTCGTTGGAGAGCTGGCTGAACTCGCCGGAATTGATGAGCAAGCTGTCCATGGCGGTGTAAGGAAGCATGGGCGACTCAGGCTCTCCCGAGGTAGCCGGCTCGCCCGTGCGCCGCGGAAGGATCACGATGCGGACCTCAAGTCCGTACTTCTGGGCAAATTCGAAGTCGCGTTCGTCATGCGCCGGCACGGACATGATGGCCCCCGTGCCATAGCCCATCAGGATGTAGTTGGCCACCCAGATGGGGACCTTTTCCTGATTAAAAGGATTGATGGCATGGCGGCCGGTGAAGACGCCGTGCTTCTCAATGGCTTCCACCACATCCTGCTCGCGGGCCCGAGTCTGCTCGCGCGCCAACTCTTCGATCTTTGCGCCCAAATCAGGGTCGGCGCTCACAAGGTCGGCAACCAAGGGATGCTCCGGCGCAAGCTGAATTGACGTGGCGCCGTAGATCGTGTCAATGCGCGTGGTAAAGACGGTGATCTTGTCTCCGGCCGGGCCGCTGGGCCCCTCGACCTTGAAATCCACCAGCGCGCCCTCACTGCGGCCAATCCAGTTGCGCTGCATGGTGCGGACTTTTTCCGGCCAGGCCTCTAGCTGGTCGAGCCCGCGGAGAAGCTCGTCAGCATATTTGGTGGTGCGGACGAACCACTGCTCCAGCTCGCGCTGTTCCACCGGCGTTTCCTCGTGGCGCCAGCACATGCCGCCGACCACCTGTTCGTTGGCGAGCACGGTGGCACACTCGGGACACCAGTTCACCTTGCTCTTCTTGCGATACGCCAGGCCCTTCTCATAAAGCTTGAGAAAGAACCACTGGTTCCAGCGGTAATATTCAGGAAGACAGGTGGTGACCTCGCGCGACCAGTCGTAAGCAAAGCCCAGCCGCTTCATCTGCTGCTTCATGTGTTCGATGTTCTGGAGCGTCCACTTCCTGGGCGGCACTTTGTTCTTGATGGCGGCGTTTTCCGCAGGAAGGCCGAACGCGTCCCATCCCATGGGATGGAGCACGTTGTAGCCGCGCATCCACATGTAGCGGGCCAGCGCGTCGCCAATGGCGTAATTGCGCACGTGCCCCATGTGCAGCGCGCCGGAAGGATACGGCAGCATCTCCAGCACGTAATATTTCTTGCGCTTGCTCGAGTGCGGTTCGGCGGCAAAGAGCGCGGGATCGGCCTGCCACCGGGCGTGCCACTTCTCCTCTATGCGCTGGGGATCGTAGCGGTCTTCGCTCTGCCGCTGCTGGGGCGGGTTGGTGACTTCAGGTCTTTCGGCCATATTCCATTATGCCTGTTTTCTTTTCGCCCGTGCAGTGGTAGATCGTACCAATGATTTTAGCGTCTCCACGTTGCGCAGATCGTCTCCCGGGTCTTCAATCGGCGTCTCCGCGATGAAGGCCGCGTGCGCGGTACGAGGATGGTTCAGGAGCCGCCGGAAAGCCTGCAATCCGATCCTTCCTTTCCCGATGTGCTCATGGCGGTCACGGCGCGATCCCCGCGCGTCTTTGGCATCATTGCAGTGCCAGACATGAACGTTTGATAGACCGAGGGTCGCATCCAACTGGCGCATGCTCTCCCGCCAGCCGGGCTCCGAGACAATGTCATATCCGGAGGCATGGGTGTGGCAAGTATCGATGCAAGCGCCGACGGGATAGACCGGCCGCAAATACTCCAGTAGACGCGCCACCTGGTCAAACGAGCCCCCGAGCGAGAACTCGGCGCCGGCGGTGTTTTCGATCAGGACTCGTAAACCGGATTCTTCCAGGGCCAATCCGTCCGCAGCTTCCGCGACCGAGTGGGCCACCAACTTCAATCCCTCTTCACGGCTGCGGCCACGGAACGAACCCGGATGCATGACGAGATACTCAGCTCCCAGCGCCAGGGCACGTTGCAGCTCGCCGCGAAACGCCTGCACGGACTTGCGGTGAAATTCCTGGGTCGCGCCGGCCAGGTTCACCAGATAGCCGGTATGAATGACCAGCGGCCCCAAGTTGTATTTCTGGCGCAGGCGGCGCATCTCGTCGCATTGCGAATGGCTCAGTTCGTACGGCTTCCACTGCCGCGGACTGGAGGAGAAGATCTGGAATGTGTTTGCGCCCAGGCGATAGGCGCGCTCAGCCGCGAGAGCTACTCCTCCCGCGGTGGATGTGTGAATGCCGACGCGACGCGGGCCAGGAGGAGGCGGCTCGCCGTGGGACCAGAGGAGCACGTCTTTCATACTGAGTCGTTTGCCGGCCGGCATGGAAAGCCTCTGCGCTCCAGTGTCTGGTTGGTCGAGTCGTTCCCTTCAATCAGCCAGGTAATTCTCGATGGCGTCGCCGGTGAGCATGCGGTATACCTGGGCGAGTCGAGCGCGGAGCACACTATCGGTGGTCCGCTGGTAATCACGTGCCATCCGGCCGGTATCGATATAGACGGCAAAGCGGATCCGTCTCAACGTTTCGAGTGCGCGATCAAACTCCTGCCCGGAGCCTGTCCTTATGGCCGTTTGGGCCCGGTTCACCAAGCGATTGGCTGATAACTGCAGGCTCAGAGGCACGCCCAGCACAAGGACCGTGCTCAACAAGGCGACAGGCAGAGCTCTATAAGCATGTTTTCCTGCAGGCGATTGCTGCCAGCATTGCCTGGCATTGCGCAGAAAAACGTAACCCGTGAAAAACGGAGTCAAACCGGGAATGCCAATGAGCACCAAAAGCATGACTAGCGTCAGCGGCAGAATCAAGATGCCCACGAAAAAGGCAAAAAGGGCGCCGGCAAAGAGTGCGCCGGCCAACCAGGAAGAATTACGCCGTGTAATGAGGTAATAGGCCAGGACCGCGGCGCCCAATCCAATTTCAACGTAGACGAACAGCCGTAAAGAACCCAGGAGATGGGGCGCGACAACGCTGTTGCCGTTCAAAAGCCCAGGGTCAAAATAGACGCATAACAGCGGCGCGATGATTCCGAAGAACACATCAAAGCCAAGCCGCAAATCCTTATGTCTCCACTGGGAAGAAACCCGATTCTCCGCGGGTGCAAACTGCGAATCAGGAACAGGGTCCTCGACCGGCGCTGTAACCATAAACGATTCTCAACCTCCACCGAAGCAAGGCTGCCAAGAACAGGATACCTGTTTGGGGAGTAAGCGAAAAGATATGCAGAAAGCCCCCCTCCTTCGCCTGTGCTTTCCGTTGCTCCCAACCGCGTGATCACAGTAAACTCAGGTCTACGGGGATTCAATACCTATGCTGGTTGTCATGAAGGCGCAGGCCACCGAAGAGCAGGTGCGCGCCGTGTGCGAACGAATCGAAGGCCTTGGTTATCGCGCGCATCCCATTCCCGGGGCGCAGCGCACCGCCATCGGCGTCACCGGCAACAAAGGCGCGATGGAAGCCGGGACGCTGGAAGAAATGTCCGGCGTCCAGGAAGTCGTGGTGGTGAGCAAGCCCTACAAGCTGGTAAGCCGCGACGCCAAAGAAGAAGATACGCAGATTCGCTTCCCTGGGACGGACGCGGGCTTCGGCGGCCGCCACCTGGGCGTGATTGCCGGGCCGTGCTCCATTGAATCGCGCGAGCAGGCGTTCACCATCGCCGAGCGCGTGGCCAAAGCCGGCGCGCGTTTCTTCCGCGGCGGAGCTTACAAGCCGCGCACTTCGCCTTACGCCTTCCAGGGCCTGGGAGAAGAAGCCTTGAAGATCATGGCGGAGATCCGCGAGCGCTTTGGATTGCGCATCGTCACCGAAGCGATTGACCATGAATCGCTCGACCTGGTGGCGGAATACGCGGACGTGGTGCAGATTGGCGCGCGCAACATGCAGAACTACTCGCTGCTCAAGAAAGCCGGGCGTTTACGCAAACCGGTGCTGCTCAAGCGCGGCATGGCGGCCACCCTGGAAGAATTCCTGATGGCGGCGGAATACCTTTTGAGTGAGGGCAACTACGAGGTGATTCTGTGCGAGCGCGGGGTACGCACCTTCGCCGACCACACGCGCAACACGCTGGACCTGAGCATTGTCCCCGCGGTGCAGAAGGCCAGCCATTTGCCCATCATCGTGGACCCCAGCCACGGCACAGGCAAGCGCGACAAAGTGCTCCCGCTGGCCCGCGCCGCTGTCGCCGTGGGCGCTGACGGCCTGATCGTGGAAGTGCATCACGATCCTGATCGCGCCCTCTCTGACGGCATGCAATCCGTTTTCCCGGACCAGTTTGACGAGTTGATGGCGGAAATCCGCAGTATCGCCCCCGTGGTACACCGCAATGTGCAGGATCCGCTCACGCAGCCAGTTGTGGCGAAGGCCGGCAAGTAAGTTGAGCAAGAACACTCCCCAACGCAGGCTGGCCATGGTGTGCCTGCTACTCGCGGGGCTCTGTGGCTGCAACGCAACGCCCGAGCCTGTCCCCAACTACCACGAGTTCGCCTACATCAGCAATGCCGGCAGCAACAGCGTTACCGTGGTAGACCTGCGCGTGCTGGCCACCAGCAAAACCATCCAGGTGGGAAAGAGTCCTGCGGGACTTGCGGCGAACCCACGACGCAATGAGATCTACGTGGCCAACACCGAGTCAAACAACATCAGCGTGATTGACGCGGAAAGCAATCGCGTGGTGTTCACCATCGGCGTTCACCGCCAGCCGTCGTCCGTGGAAGTCTCCCGTGACGGCCAGCGTGCTTACGTGCCCAACTCCGGCTCCGCCAATCTTTCTGTGATCGATCTGGGCCAGCGCAAGGTGATCAAGACCATCGCCACCGGCAACGGCAGCACGCTGGCGCGTCTCACACCTGACGGCAAGCTGGTGGTGGTGGCGCTCCGCGACGAAGACTCCGTGGCCATTGTGGACACCGCAACACTCTCCCTGCGCGCCAAAGTCAAGGCCTGCACCAGGCCGGTGGAACTGGGCATTGTGCCCGACTCCAGCAAGGTCTTTGTCGCGTGCAGCGGATCGAAACAGGTGGGAGTGATTGACCTTAAGGAAAACAAGCTGCTGGCGCTGCTCGATGTGGGCAAAACACCGATCGAAATCGCGGTGAAGCCCGACGGCGGAGAGGTTTTTGTCTGCAATCATGACGATCAATCGATCTCGGAGATCATCGCCGGCAGCAATGAGGTGAACAACACGTTCCTTATCGGCAACCGGCCGGTGCAGGCGCTGGTCTCGCCTGATAGTTCCATGCTCTATGTGGCCAACTTCGGTTCCGATACCGTGGCCGTCTACAGCATTGATACCGGCAAGCGCACAAGTTCTGTCAACGTCGGCAGTCATCCGCTGGCGATGGCGTTCTCGCCCAACCAGTTCATGCTGCTGGTGGTGAACGCGGGTAGCGGCGACCTTACGGTTTTGTCGCTGATTGACCGCAAAGGCCGGTCGCAGTTGGACGCACCCGCGCTGGAGACCATGATCCCGCTGGGCACGGACCCTCGGGCCATCGTGACCAAGGCGTTCGTGAGCCAGCAGCGATAGGTGTCTACGCCAGACTCAGCCCGCCATCCACGGTAAGAATCTGGCCGGTGATGAAGTGCGGCGCGGCGGCGAAATACATCACGGCATTCACCACGTC
>DASVFK010000113.1:0-17481 GCA_036380095.1 Candidatus Angelobacter sp.
CGACCAACTGGAATGGCTGGAAAAGGACGTGAAACATCTCTCCAAGAGCACACCGATCGTTGTCTTTGCCCACATCCCGCTGTGGAGCGTCTATCCCGAATGGGGCTGGGGAACGGACGACAGCGCGCAGGCGCTCTCTTACCTCAAGCGGTTTGGTTCTGTCACTGTGCTCAACGGCCACATCCACCAGACCATGCAGAAGGTGGAAGGCAACATTACCTTCCACACCGCGGCCTCCACGGCTTTCCCGCAGCCTAAACCCGGCGCTGCCCCTTCTCCCGGCCCCATGAAAGTCCCGTCGGAACAACTGCGCAGCCTGCTGGGAATCACTGACGTGAATTTCCAGCAAGGGAAACATGCTCTGGCTGTGATCGATTCAACGCTGGAAGGAACGTAGCCCCCGGCTCATGCGCAGGCGCTGCTGGTTCCACGGAGCAAAACATGAAAAACAAATTATTGATGTTGGGTATGCCGGCGCTGACGGTCATTCTTGCCCTCGCGGCGGCCAGCCAGAAATCCACTTCACCGGACGCGAACGCTGTGAAGATTGACAACTTCACCTTCTCGCCCGCCACACTCACTGTCTCTCCCGGCGCCACGGTGCGCTGGACCAACAAAGATGACGTGCCGCACACGGTGGTCAGCAGCGACAAGGCTTTCACATCAAACACCCTGGATACCGACCAGGAATTCACATACACCTTCACTAAGGCAGGAACATACAACTATTTTTGTTCCATTCATCCCAAAATGACTGCCACGGTTGTTGTGAAATGACTCTAGCCCCAGCGCGCGAAAGCCCTGCGTGCCGGAGTCCCCTTGCAGCCTCAGCCCAAGAGAATCGCGCGGGCCGGGGTCCCCTGGGCGGCCGGAGAACGGCCGGCTCTGTCCTCTCTCCGGAGCCGGCCGTTTCTGTTTCACCGGGCAATTTCGGCGCTTTGGGAATAAAATTCAATGCGAATAGTTTTGCACGAGGGAAAGTGAGCGGCCTGGAACCAAGAGACTTCGAGACGCTGGCCCTGCCTCTGCTGGACCCGCTGTATAACTTTGCCCGCTGGCTGGGTTCAGATGCGGACGAGGCGCGCGACCTGGTGCAAGAGACTTTTGCCAAGGCGCTCAAGGCCATGGCTTCCTTCCAGCCAGGGACCAACTTCCGCGCCTGGATGTTCCGCATCCTGCGCAACACCTTTCTCACCAGCCGCACCGGCCTGGAACGCCGCAATACCGAGCAGGAAGCGGAGGAGGGCTTTGAAGACTCGGTGACCACTTATGACACGCCGGAAGTGTCACTCATCCGCCGCGCCGATATCGAACTGGTGCAGCAGGAGATCGGCCGCTTGTCACCCGGGTTCCGCGAAGTGCTGGTGCTGGCAGACGTTGAGGAGATGAAATACCAGGAGATCGCGGACACGCTGGCTATTCCCATGGGCACGGTGATGTCCCGCCTGGCCCGGGCTCGCCGGCAATTGCGGCAGCAGATCGCGGGCCGCCTTGAGGGCAGCAGGACAGTAGGTACAAAACCATGAGTTGTGAGTGGCGAGAAAAAATCGGTCCTTATGCGGACGACGAACTTGCGCCCGCGGCGCGGCAGGAGTTCTCCGCACATCTGGCGGAGTGTTCCGAATGCACGGCAGCGCTGGCCGAACAACTGGCGCTCAAGAAAGCAGTGCGCACGGCGGCAAGCAAGTTCGCTGCTCCGCCGGAGCTGCATGCGGCGATTTACCGGCAACTGCATCCTGAAAAGCAATCGGCTTCTTGGTGGAGATGGACGGCGATGGCCGCGGGCCTGGCAGCAGTGGTTCTGGCGGTGTTTCTGGTGTTTCCCAGGTCCGTGGAAGACAAGACGATGGTGGCCGGTCTGGTGGACCAGCACCTCATGACCCTTGCAAGTGTGAACCCAGTCGACGTGCAGTCTCCGGATACTCACAAGATCAGGCCATGGTTCCAGAACAGAGTGCCGTTCACTTTCTTTCTGCCGAACGTGGAAGGCTCCTCGTTCAGCCTGGTCGGCGCCAAGCAGGTTTTCGTGCAGCAAAAGCCTGGAGCCCAGATCTTCTACACGGCGGGCGGGCACAAGGTTTCCGTGTTCATCTTTCAGGCAAGCGATAACGCGCGCAGCTCGCCCTCCTGGAAGCGTGAGCGTTCCTTCAACTCGTGCAGCTGGCGCGAGGGCGGCCTGGAGTTCCACATGATTACCGACGCAAGCCAGGACGAAGCCTACCGTCTCGCGGAGATGTTTGAGCAGGTAAACCACTCATAGACGTTACTGTTTGCCCGTGGGTTTGACCGGCTTCTTGGGCATGGCCGCCGAGCTGGTCTGGCTCACAAAGCGGTTGGCCAGTTTCCAGGCATCTCCTTCTTTCTTCCACACGTCCAGCACAAAGAACTCGCCGTTGGCGGGCTGCCCTTTGTAGGTAGCGTCCTGGCGGCGCTCGAATTTGACCACCGCTGCGTTGCCCAGGTCCACCACCGTCATCTCGCGGATGCCGAAATTCTGCAGAGTAAAATCCTTCGCCATCACCTGCTCCAGCCAGTCGTCGCCCGCCAGAGGGTCCGCATCCGGCATCTGGATCTGAAACTCCTCCGTCAGCATCGCCTGCACCCCGGCCTGGTCTTTTTTCTGGACTGCCTTGAGGAACTGCATCTCCAGCTCAAGGAACATCTGGACCTGTTTCGTAGCGGTGATGATGCGCGAATTCAGCTTGGGCTTCACCGGCTCTTGCGCTGAGACGAACACGGCTGCGGCGATCATGACGGACAACAAACGCTGAAAAAAGCGGTGTTGCATGGTGAATCTCTCCCCCTTAGAGTCAGGTTGATTGTAATGAAAGAACGCAATCTGGGAAACGGGCGCACAAAAAGGCCGCCTGACAAGCAGACGGCCTTTGCGATTGCGGTTTATGAGATCAGAGATGCTGCGCGCAGGCGCCGCCAAGGGAGTTGCGCCAGTTCTGCTGGAGCATCCAGTCGTTGTTGCCGAAGGTCTGGTTGTAGCGTGCGCCCGCTGCCGTGCCCGCCGCCGTGCACAGGCCGTTCGCGTTGCAGGTGGAGGTGGCGCCGAAGTTGAAGTTGCACTTGTCGGCGTTTTCCTGGCCGCTGGAATCAAACCAGGCATTCAAGTCGGGATCAGAGATGGCTTCTTCGAGTTCGTGCGAGATGACGTTGGCCATGCCGTCAATGCCGCCCACGTTCGCGGCCGGGCTGTTGGGGCCGGTGGCCTGGATTTCGCAGCCGGAGGGGCAGCGGTCCGAGTTGCCGACAAACGAGTACTTGATATCCACGCCACCAAGTGTGGCGCGTGTGTGGAAACCGCAATAGCGCGTGCAGAATCCTGACGTCTCATTGATATTCGAAGAAGTCAGGACAAAATACACGCCGTTGGCGTCGCGCGGAAGGGCCCCGCTGTTGAGCACGTTGGCAACCGTGCTTTGCAGGCTTCTGTCGCTCAGGTTCTTGCTGGAACTGACAATCGTGCTGCCAGCAAAAGCCACGTTGCCGCTGACATTGCCGGTGTTGTCTCCATACGTGGTGTTCACCAGTTCAATGGCTGAGCCGCCAATCGTCCCCAGGAAATGCTCGATCGCACTCCTGGTGGCCGCGGTATTTGATCCAGTGCCGTTCCAGTTGCCGTACCAGATGATGTAAGCGTTCACGGTGCCCTTCATGACCGGGCCACCGTTGTAGTTGATGCCGTTGCCCAAAGTCACAGTGTTGCCTGTGGGAGCGGCGTTGCCGGTTCCATCGTCCGGCAGCTCCTGGACGGTGCCGTCACCGTTGGGGACCAGCTTGTGGCCCGGGCCCGCCGAGGCGTCACGCACTTTCTGCGCCATCAAAAAATTCACTGCCAAAACCAGAAAGAGAAAAACCAGACCATACTTTACTTTTCCAAGGGGGGATTTCATGTTGCGACCTCATTTTGGAGATTTGCGCCGTCTGTTTCAACAATGAAGGAACAGAAGAGGCCGGAATGAAATGTGATCCGCATATGCTATAGACCACGGGAGCAGCAGGACCGAAATCCAGCAACCCGGAATGATCTGGGAAGTCTACTATGAAAAAAAACCCGAGCACAACGCGGAACACACTGTCCGGAGAGGAATTTACGCGTAAGAAATAAAGACTATCGGGCACAAAAATGAACAAGCAAAAGGCCGCCTGCGCAGCAGACGGCCTGCCTGTCTGAACGATTGCAGAGACCTAGAGATGCTGGACGCAGCCGCCGCCGCCGGCATTCTTCCAATTTTCCTGGATCATCCACACATGATTGCCGAAGGTCTGGTTGAACCGTGCCGCCACGCTGATGCCGGTGGGCGTGCACAGGCTTCCTGCGGTACATCCCGAGGTAGTGCCAAAGGTGAAGTTGCACTTGTCCGCGTTTTCCTGGCCGCCCGAATCGAACCATGCGTTCAGGTCGGGGTCGGAAATGGCCTCCTCCTGCTCGTGCGCAATCACGTTGATCATGCCATCCGCGCCGCCCACGCCCACAGCGGGGCTATTGGGGCCGGTGGGCTGGATGGAGCAGGCCGAGGGGCAGCGGTCCGTGTTGCCGATGAATCCCCACTTGATGTCGGCGCCGTTGATGGTCTGGTGCGTGTGGAACCCGCAGAAACTGCTGCAGAAACCTGATTCGCTGACGTCGGAAGAAGTCAGCACCAGGTAAACGCCGTTGACGTCGGTGGGCAGGCCATTGCTCAATGCTCGGGTGACGACGTTCCCAAGTTTTTTGTTATTCAGCTTTGCGCCCTGCGAACCGGTGTCGAAGATCTGGCCACCCAGGGCCACGTTGCCACTCACGTCACCCGTGTTATCGCCGTACGTGGCGTTGATCAACTCGTAGGGCGTGTTGCCCAGACTGTTGAAGAACGTATCCACCAGGCTGACGGTTGCCTGCGTGTTCGATCCCGTGCCGTTCCAGTTGCCGTACCAGATGATGTAGATAGGGACGGGATTGCCCTTGAGCACGGGCCCGCCGTTGTAGTTGATGCCGTTGCCTAGAGTCACGGTGTTGCCGGTAGGAGCAGCGCCGGTGCCGGGTACGGCTTCCACGCTGCCGTCACCGTGGGGAACCAGCTTGTGGCCTGCAGGCGCCGAACCTTCGCGGACGCGCTGCGCCATCAAAAAGTTGACCGCCAAAACCACAAAAAGCAAAGCAAGAGAGAATCTGACTTTTCCAAAGGGAGATATCATGTTGCCCTCACATAAGGGATTTACAACGCCCGTTTCCCAACAGGGAAACAGATGAAGCCGGAAGCACATGTTTGGGCCTGATCAAAAACCTGGGTTGGCACAAATTGAGCTGCGAGAGTCTACACCGAAAAAAATCCAGAACACAACGCTGGATGCATCATTTTCCGTGCAGTTTATCTGCAATAAATGAAGAGCGCGGGGGCGCAATGCGAGCCTTTGTTAAGACCGGGTCAAACGCGGCGCCAAAAGCCGCCCAGCGCAGAGAAGTTCTTGAATTCTTACTCCGCTCGGCAGGATGAAAAAGGCCGCCTGCACAAGCAGACGGCCGATTTACTGATGGGATTAAGAATTACAGGTGCTGCGCGCAGGCGCCGCCGCCGGAGTTGCGCCAGTTCTGCTGGAGCATCCAGTTGTTGCTGCCGAAGGTCTGGTTATACTTGGCCGCCGCCGAGGTGCCGGCTGCACTGCACAAGCCATTGGCATTGCAAGTTGAGGTTGCGCCGAAGTTGAAGTTGCACTTATCGGCGTTTTCCTGGCCGCTGGCGTCAAACCAAGCGTTCAAGTCAGGATCGGAAATGGCTTCTTCCAGTTCGTGCGAGATTACGTTGGCCATACCGTCCGCGCCGCCAACGTTTGCTGCCGGACTGTTGGGGCCGGTACGCTGGATTTCGCAGCCGCTGGGGCAGCGGTCCACGTTGCCCACGAAGGAGTACTTGATATCAACACCGCCGATGGTGGCATGTGTGTGCCAGCCGCAGTACTGTGTACAGAAGCCGGAGGTTTCGTTGATGTTCGAGGAGGTCAGAACAAAGTAGACGCCGTTCGCATCGCTCGGCAGTCTTCCGCTGCTGATGGCGTTGGATACCTGTGTGCGAACACCCGCGTCACTCAAATTGGTGCTGCTGCTGACGATGGTGCTGCCGTTGAAACTGACATTGCCGCTCACGTTGCCCGTGGTGTCGCCGTAAGTGGTATTGACTCGTTCTATTGCAGAGCCGCCAATCGTACCCAGGAAGTGCTCGATCAAGCTCCTGGTGGCCGCTGTGTTCGATCCGGTACCGGCCCAGTTGCCGTACCAAATGACGTAAGTGTGGACAGGATTGCCCTTCATGACCGGGCCGTTGTGGTAGTTGATGCCGTTGCCCGTGACCACTGCCTGCCCAGTAGGTCCGGCTGCGTCGGCTGGCGCGGCTGGTTCGGCTGGCTGAACACGATGACCTTCGCCGGCAGGCGCCATTTCCTGCCCGGCCCCGTCGCGGACTTTCTGCCCGGCCATGAAGTTCACGGCCAGAATTACAAAAAGAACAGCCAATGCCACTCTAACTTTTCCCAGGGGGTTTGTCATTCGATGATCCTCGCACGTTGAGAGTTTTGCTGCATCTGCCGAAGAAATGAACAGAAGAAGCCGAAACAAACGGAAAGATCGCTTGAGAATTTCGCTTTCCAGAGGCCGTGGGGCTGGGCCTGTTGGCGCGTGAGGAGTGTACCAGATCATTTTGGAGGAGAGAGTGAGTTTCTACCGAACGAGTTCAGAAATGCTTTCAGCGTGTTCCGTTTTGGGAATCGGCGTTGAAGTCACCTGCACAAAGGAAAAGGCCGTCCAGCGGACCGGACGGCCTTAGTCAACTGCTTCGGAATTAGTTGGTGAAAAACGGACCGCCGAGGGTCTGGTCACAACCGCCCCCGCGGCTGTTTTCCCATTCCATCTGCATCATCCAGTTGTGTGCTCCGAAGGTCTGGTTAAACCTGGCTCCGGCAGCGGCCCCCGCTGCGGTACAACCATTCGTGGTCGTGCATGTTGTGGTCGGCCCGAACTTGAAGTTGCACTTGTCCGCATCTTCGGCGCCAGACGCGTCGAACCATGCGTTCAGGTCCGGATCGGTGATGGCCTCTTCCGTTTCGTGGGTGAGGACATTGATCAAGCCGTCGGCTCCGCCTACGCCGGACGCCGGGCTGTTGGGGCCGGTGGCCTGGATTTCGCAGCCGGAGGGGCAACGGTCGGTGTTGCCGACGAAAGCCCACTTAATGTCCGCGCCACTCAGAGTCTGGCGTGTGTGGAATCCACAGAACTGGCTGCAGAATCCCTGCTCGCTGATGTTGGAGGCGGTGATAACAACGTACACGCCGTTGGCGTCAACAGGCAAACCGTTCGTGAATGAGCGGGAAACGATCGCTGACAGCCGATTGTTGTTCAGACGAGTCCCCTGTGAGCCGGTATCGAAGATCTGCCCCCCCAGATTCAGGTTGCCGCTGACGTTGCCCGTGGCGTCGCCGTAAGTGGTGTTAATTTTCTCGTAGCCGGTGTTGCCTACGCTGTTCAGCCACGTATCGACCAAGCTTACCGTAGCCTGGGTGTTGGATCCCGTGCCGTTCCAGTTACCGTACCAGATCACATAAATGGGGACGGGATTGCCTTTGAGTACTGGGCCGCCGTTGTAGTTAATCCCGTTGCCGGTGACAACAGCCTGGCCCGTAGGGGCAGCGCCTGTATCAGGTACCGCATCCACGCTGCCATCGCCATGGGGAACCAGCTTATTCCCCTCAGGCGCCGATTCCTGGCGCACCTTCTGCGCCACCAGGAAATTGACGGCCAAAATCACAAAGAGGAAAGCCAAAGCATATCTCGCTTTTCCAAAAGGAGATGTCATTCGATGACCTCAAGTTTTTGAATTTGCTGCATCAGTCGACCAAGGATGAACCGAAGAAGCCGTTCAAAAAAGACAACAGAATCTCCACTTATGCATATTGCTCATGGATCTCCAGCACGAGCTGTTCTGGCTGCCCGCCGGAAGGAGGAGAATTGCTGGAGTGTACTATGAAGTTAAGACTTGGACAACGTGAAAACCTGACTTTTCCAGATTTGGAAAATTTAGGGATCTGCCCTCGGCCAACGTTTGTTTCTAAAGGGTCTTAGAGGGTTTGATTTGAATGGAGCAACAATTGGTTTTGCCTATAATGCAGGCCGGATGGAGCCGATTTGCACACAGTTAAGTGCAAAAACAGGTCCAACCCATCAAAAACTGCCTGAACAAGTGTGTTTCCGGCGGTCCATGGGCTTCCCGCAGAGGAGTGAATTTCTTCTGGCCAGGAATTCCCTGAAGTGGTTTAATGTATGCCCAATAAAGCCCAAGGTTAAGGCTCGCTAATACTTGACATTGTTAAGACCGCGACAGAGAAAGCGGCCAATCTGTTTTAGAATAGCAATCAAATATGGACTCCAATTTAAAGAACGAGAAGCTACTCGACCAGATCGGCTGGAAGCTGCTTCACGAATTACAGGTGAATGGGCGGCTCTCTTATGCCGAACTCGGACGCCGTGTCGGCCTGACCACACCCGCCGTGGTGGAGCGCGTCAAGCGTATGGAGGAGGCCGGCATCATCGTCGGCTACCACGCGGACATTGATCCCATGAAGGTAGGAATGCCGATTACGGCGTTCATCCGCATGTCCGTGGTGGGCGACGTCTTCACCCGCATCACCGCGGTGGTTAAGAATTCGCCGGAAGTCGTGGAGTGTCATCGCGGCACCGGGGCTGACTCTTTCATTATGAAGGTCCACGTGCGTTCGGTGGAGCATCTGGAATCTTTGATCGACCGGCTGACGCCTTTCGGGACCACGTCCACCTCGATTGTCCTTTCATCGCCGGTGGAGCGCCGCGAAATCCAGAGGCAGGATGAAGCCGCGGCTCAGGCCGCCCAAGCAGCGCACAAAAAATAGCAGTCAGCAAATAGCAATTGGCAAGTAGCAGTTAGCAATTTGCTTTCAAAACGGAAAGCTCAGCGTTCTTCTCGTGCGTCTGCTTTAGCTGAGCTAACGGCTAATTGCTAAGTGCTAACTGCCATCTGCTCATTTCAGTTTTGCTCTCTCATATTGCAGCGGCCAGTTGATGTCCTGGCCCAGTTCGCGCGCCGCCAGCAGCGGCCAGTAAGGTTCACGCAGGAACTGACGCGCCATGAAAACCACGTCTGCCTGTCCGGAGCGGATAATCTGGTCTGCCTGTGCGGGATCGGTAATCATGCCCACAGCCCCGGTCAGCACCCCGCCCTCGCGACGCACTCGTTCCGCGAAGGCCACCTGGTAGCCCGGACCCAGCGGAATCTTTGCCGCTGCCACATTGCCCCCGGAGGAACAGTCGAACAAGTCCACTCCCATGGGCTTGAGTGTTTGCGCCAGGGCCACGGAGTCCTCCACCGTCCAGCCGCCTTCCGTCCAATCGCTGGCGGAGATGCGCAGGAAGAGCGGGTAGCGTTCCGGCCACACTTTACGCACCGCCGTCACCACTTCACAGATGATACGGGTGCGGTTGGCAAATGTGCCCCCATATTCATCCGTGCGCTGATTGCTGAGCGGGGAAAGAAATGAATGCAGCAGGTAACCGTGCGCGCCGTGAAGTTCGATGATCCTGGCGCCGGCCGCTTCCGCCCGCCTTGCCGCTGCCGCGAACGCGTTGACGATCCCCGCAATCTCCTCTTTCGTAAGCCCGTGCGGGACCTGGTAACCCTCGTTGAACGGCAAGGGGCTTGGGCCGGCGATCGGCGCCCATCCCCCTTCCTGCGGCGAAATCGGCTTGCCGCCCTTCCACGGCTCGCCGGTGCTGGCTTTGCGGCCGGCGTGTGCAAGCTGCATCCCGGGCACGCTGCCCTGCTCTTCGATAAACGAGAAGATGCGGCGCAGCGGCTCGATGTGAGCGTCACTCCACAGGCCCAGGTCCTTGTGGCTGATGCGGCCATCCGGGGTAACGGCGGTGGCTTCCGTAAGGACGGCGGCAGCGCGTCCCACGGCGCGGCTTCCCAGGTGGACCAGGTGCCAGTCATTGGCCAAACCGTCCGTACACGAGTACTGGCACATGGGCGACACCAGAATACGGTGGCGCAGCTCTACACTGCGCAGAACAAGCGGCGAGAATAAATGGGCCATAGGCAAACGCCCATTGTAAATTCTCCCCGCCCAACTGCCTCTCCCTGCTCTCGGGAAACCCCACGCCCCGCGGGCGCTATCTGGGAATATACTCTGGGGGAATGATTGGCGCGATTGCAGGCGACGTGATCGGCTCGATCTATGAGTTCGACGGAATCAAGAGCAAGGATTTTCCGCTTTTTGACGATCGTTGCTCTTTTACTGACGACAGTGTCTTGACGGTCGCAGTGGCAGATGTGATCATGCATGGCGGCACCTACGCCAAGCGGTTTCAACACTACTACCGGCAGTATCCTGGTCGAGGATACGGCGGGTTCTTTCATGGATGGGCCGAGTTGCCGGAGCCACGGCCTTATGGCAGTTTCGGCAATGGATCGGCTATGCGGGTCAGCCCGGTGGGCTTTGCTTTTGGCGACCTGGCGACAGTGCTGGCCGAGGCCAAACGCAGCGCGGAAGTCACTCACAATCACCCCGAGGGAATCAAGGGCGCGCAGGCCACTGCCGCTGCCATTTTTCTTGCCCGCACCGGCAACAGCAAGGATGACATCCGGTCTTATGTCGAGCACGCGTTCGGGTATGACTTGGGGCAGAGTCTTGATGCACTCCGTCCGGGATATGAGTTCAACGAGACCTGTCAAGGTACCGTACCGGCTGCGCTGCTCTCGTTTCTCGAAGCCAGCGATTTTGAAGACGCCGTTCGCAACGCTATTTCCCTGGGCGGGGACGCCGATACCCTGGCGTGCATCGCAGGCGGCATTGCAGAAGCCTTCTATGGAGGCGTGCCCTTGCCGATCAAAGAGCAAACACTCTCCCGGCTGGACTCCGCCTTACGCAGCATCACAGAAGAATTTGCGGCCAGATTCAGGAGCGCACCATGGGGTTAGAAACTCAGTGTCGCCTTGATGACGGAGGGCTTCACACTTTTTTCCTCCGCCGGGCCGCATTCCGCCGTTGGGGATTCGCTTGTGCAGGTCCGCAGCGGTGACGTGCCCCGGGACCATCCCCCGTTACCGGTACCATTCGGGGTAACCCCTGAAGCACCCTCTTAGGTGTTTTTGGCGGTTGAATTTGGTTGGATCTTGGGGCAAAGTTGCCTCATGCAGTCGCCCCCGCCCAAACGTAAGGAATTCAAGGATGATTGGGGCACCGGCGCTCGCGAAGGCTACGAAGACCGCGGCGCATTCCGCCCCCTCCGGGAACGTCAGAGAGAACCGGGCAGCACGGCCCTGCGCACCCTCGGCGGCGTCGCCATCGTCGCGGGCATTTGCTGGGGCACCTACGTGGCCACGCAAGGCCCGGACTGGGCCACGGCACTCGCACAGAACCATGGCCCGGTGGCCATCATCGCCATTGGAGTCGTTGGCACTATCCTCGGCAAATACATCCGCGCCTGAGTATCCATGCAAAACCGTTCTGGCAGGCAGCTGCTGGGGCCGGTGCGAAAGATGATGCTGGAGTTGGTGCAAATCGTGGAAAAGTAAGAGAAGCCAATCATGTCAGTCGCGCCAGCGGACGGTTGCTCTCAGGGAAATCGATGCCCAAGGCCGCGCCGGCGACGCAGGCGAACGTTGCGCTCAGCGCAAGATCTTCGAACGAGAACTGCAACACGGGTGGCGAAGGCGAGTTCATGGCCGTCAACACTGCGCCGAGCATGACTGATGCCACGGCCATCCACTGGTATAAGCGCAGACCGAGAATCTCCCGTGTCTGCGGCTCACCGCGATAAGCCTCCTCCACAAAGCGTGCAATCCCATTACCGATAGCGTAGATGCCGCAGGTCACCGAGAGCGGGCAACCGGAAATCCATAGCCGCGCCAGCAGCAGGCCGAGTACCACGTTGCTCAAGATGGAGTAGAGCTGGGTGGCGTGGATGGGCACGCCGGCGAGTCCAGCGAGATGCGTGACCCGAGATCGTTCGTGCGTTACCCGGATGCCCACGGTTTCAGATGCGGGAGCGCCGTGGCAGCATCCATTCACCAGGCAGCGCAGGCGGCCGATTGCCTGCATCCAGGGAGCAGCCAGGCAGTGCGCCGCAAGCAAGAGCCAACGCTCTTCAAAGAACAGGCAGGCCACCGCCACGCCGATCAAGCCGCCGTAGAAACCAAAGGGCCGCCGCAAGAGCGAAGAACCTTCCACCCATTGCGCCCATGCGCCCGCGCCCAGCAGGCCGGCAGCGGCGGTGACCAGCACCTTCCACTCACGTCCTGGACCGAGCGCGGCCAGCACCACAGCGACTTGCACGAACGCCGCGGCTCCGGCATAGAAGCCGTGGTTGATGATACGAACGGGACCAATGCGCCATTCCCGCCATGAGTTGGCGAGGAGTTCACTAGCCCGCCGCACGGCATTCCACGCCCGCTGCGGTTCAAGCAGCAGCGGCGCCAAGGCCAGAGCGACGAGCACGTCAGCGACATAGTGCATTCCCGTGGTCACGCAAGTAATGGCGACTACCGCAACGTAGCTCACACCGAGCCAGCGCGGGCGATAAAGCCGGGCGACAAACACTGCCCATAAAACATGGAATGACGGCATGGCCGCGACCGGAGGGTAAGTCGTGCGCTCCAGACCCAGCAGATGGGTCATCCAGTTGGTGTCCGCGAGCGGGCGCCGTGGCGCGGCGGAGGGAAAGAACCAGTACCAGGGAAATACCAGGGCCATCGCCGCCCAGCCGGAGATCATGAGGCGGCGCAGGTCGCGGCGCGTCCGCGCGCACCACGGCGCCAGGGCAACCGTGACGTAGGTACTCTCGTAAAGGATCGTGGTCCAGGAAAGGATGGGAAGGTGGTCTTCAAAGGCGAACCCGAAGCTTGTGCCTCGCAGCGGGAGCTTGATCGTGAACTCGTACAGTGCCAGCCATGGAAGCACCACCAGGAGCAGCACGCGGGCCCTTTCCAGCTTTGTCGGAGCCACATCTTCATCCGCGGGCAGCACCTGCAGAGCACGGCCGAAACGCCGCGCGAGGTCGAGCCTCTCGTAACCAACCACCAGCGCCGCGCACGCCAGCACCAAACTGGGAGTGATGAGCCAGAGGCCGGCAGCAGACCGCGCCGCCATGGAGACTCCCAGGCAAGTCGCAACAAAGGCGGTATAGATGGGGTGCGGCAGCCAGCGGTAAACGCCGCGCGCCACCAGTTGCGTGGGTGGAAACGCGTTCATGGGAAGACCCGCGCCAAAACGCCATAACTGGTACATGGCGGTGAGCATCAGGGCAAGGCCAAGCGTAGCGAAGCAAGCGCCCAGCGCGGCAGAGCCATAGACGGGCATCGCCACATTCGCGTTCGCCGCGATCGCCCACAGGACCAGCAGTCCGGGAAGGATAGCCACGAACAGCACGCCGTACAGAATCTTTGCGGCGGTCATTTGGGCCAGCTCACTCTCTCATGGATGGCCCAGCCTTCCACTGCCGGCTTTCCCGGTAACTGCAACCGCGCGCGACTGCGCCACTTGCACTCGTTCACCTGCAACAAGCGCGCAGGAAAAATCTTCCTGATGCCCGGAATCACAGACAGCGCCGTGCTGCCGAGCGCTCCTTCACGCAAGACCAGAGAGCGGTCCATGGTGAGCCGCGAGCCGCCTGGAAATTCTATGTGATCATCATCCATCTCTGCACCTGAAACCGCCTTGCCATTCATGAAGACCATGCGGCGCGCGGCTTCGCCCTGCCAGTCGATCCACACCACCGAATCTTGCGCGCTGGTGAAGCGGCCCCACAGCAGCGTCTCGATAGGCAGCTTCCAGGGCGCAATGGTCATGGCAATGTGCTCAGCGTATCCAAGCCCGTGCCGGTCGCGAAATCGGGTCTTTGCCTGGGGCATGAGGCAATGCCACTCGATGGATCCCTCCGCGGAACTATAGATAGTTTCGTGCAACGGAGCCGGGTTCGACTGCCATTCACCTTCCACGCCCAGCGCCTTCGATTGCCAGCGGATGCAATCGCCTTCCTGCACCGGCTCATCCTGCTCGCGGAGAGAATGTTGGCTGGTGACAACGCTTCCCGTGCTTTCGAGCAGACTAGAGTAATGTAGTTGCACTACACCCCAGTGGGCTGCGCCGGTGTAGACGATAGAAACGTCACCGGCATCCGTGACGCGGTCCAGATACCATTTCGAAAGCTTGAGCGCGGGCATGTACTGCGATGATGGTAGCAGGTTGGCGCGACTCTCCTATTCTGAGCTCACGCTATGGGCGGGGAAAGTGTGAGGACAGAAGGTACGCGGTCAGGCTCTGCCATTCGCAGAAGTCCGTAACAGATTCCCGCCAGGCCGTTCATCAAAGCCGGCGACTCAACGGCCAGAGGGACGCCACACAACCATCCGTACTTTTCCATGCCGGCAATGACCTGGTTAGTCAGTTCGTCCACATTTTGGGCCAGCTCTTCGCTGCCGGTTGCCCGGGAGGCTTGAAGCAGGAAATCCAGGTTGCCGAGGTCGCCGTGGCACAAGCAATGGTTGGCGCCTGGCCCGTGTTTCAGTGTGGCCTGAATCGCCAGCTCAAGATCTTCGCGCACAATTGGATGATCGACATGTTCCATGGCGGCCACCCTGGACATGCCAATGCCCGGAGCGCCATAACACCAGGCGATCGCAGGCCCGCTCTGTTGTTCCGATCCTGGCGCGTTCTCAGCCCAATTTCCCGCCGCGGCAGAGTACTGCGTGTGTTCATACGCGATCGCTTCCAGCGCGGTACCTTGATACTTCTTGTTTCCCGTGGCTGCAGCCAGTTCCAGCAGGGCCCAGGCAATTCCCGCTGCTCCATGGGCGAAGCCGGTGATTGGTTTTACAGTCTCGATGTTGTTGAACCACCCCAGCCCGCCTTCCACCGGCTGGGCCTTGGCGATGAGCCGGTCACCACATTGAGCGGCCACGACCAGAGCTTTTTCTGAAGGCGATACGTGATGCAGGACCAGCAAGGCGCCGATACATCCGGCGCTGCCGCCTACCACATCGAGGGCTTTATCCTGATCGATAAGATCCGGCAAGCGGTCAACCAGGCTGTTGGCGTATGAGATAAGTTCTGAATCCCTCCACAATGCGGCAAGATGGGAGAGCATATAGATGATTCCTCCCCAACCGTCGAAAGCCCCGATGGAGCGGAGATGCTTGCCCCTGTTCTCGAGTCGCGCTCTCAAGGAATGCAGCGCCCGGCGAGCGAGTTTCGTGTATTTGCCGAAGCCGAATGAGCCGAGATACGCCAGCGCAAGAATGATCCCGGAAGATCCGGCATAGAGGTCTTCCAAGAGAGCGTCCAGCGACCAGGTCTTGTTCACGTAGGCAAATCCGATCCAGGTCGCGTCGTGTTCGTCCTGCAGCGCCAGCTCTTCCAGCCGGTCTCCGATCCGCCGCGCTTCTGCGATGAGCCGGGGAGCCCGTTCATTCCGGTGCAATCGGGCAGCAGGCCACACCGGTTGGTATCGTGTACGCGTCAGGTCGTCTGCCTGGAGATCAAGAGTAGCAATGGACGCCCGGATGAACCAGATCTGCCTGCGGCGATCATCGTCGCCCAGGCCGGCAATGGTTTCACGGGAAATGGCCATTCCAGTTTTCGCGAACAGACTATCGATCTTTTCGCCGTCACTGGCGAAAAGGTGGCTGCATGCGGGGCGGGTGGTGAAGATAGGAATGTCACCCTGCATCAGGTCGCGGCGCTCGAAGGGGATGAGCCGCACCAAGTACGGATGGTCTTCCACGCCTGCCCACAAACGGTCCAGCAAACGGTCCAGGTCAAGCGCATCGCGCAGGTAATCCGGATGCAACGTCTGTGAGAGCAGCACTCCGTAGCCGCGCGAGGCCCGGGCGACGACGCGCACTTCATCCTCAGCGAACCGGCCGAGCGGCCCGTGATCGGAGAGCAGTTCGTCGCGATGCGAGCGAAGCAGGTCATACATTCTGGTGAAGCCGGAGATGATCGGTTCGGCATATTCGCGGACGTCAATCTCCGCGCCCTCGATCGTGGGGCGATTGCGCGCGCCCGGCATATGGAAAGGCTGCCTGACTGCGGCCATCTCGTCCGTGCCTTCGCTCACCCACTGCAAAATGTTGTCTGTTACCTGGCCCGGAGCGCCGCCTAGCCCGCTGAGTTCCATGCCAATGTAGTCGCCGTGCGCGCCGGTTCGCCGTGGAAGCAGACCAGCCCGGAGGACCGACTTGCTCTTGGCCACGGCCACCATTTGGACATCGGGCTGTTTCACATCGATCTCGCGAAGCCAGGGATGAAACAGCGCTTCCATGTCCACCAGAACCGGATGCTCACCGCACGCCAACAGGTTCTCAAAGTGAAAATCGGTCGCTTGCAAGACATAGAGGATGGCCAGGTACTCTCCCTGCCTTTCATAGAAGCGGACGACTTCCTCGCGCGACCGGCAGCCTGCAGTGTTGACGAACTCCACCCACCCGTGTGTTTCCCGATTCAGCACTTTCAAGCTGTGGAGATCAGGCTTTGCGCCTTTTTCATTCACCCAGCGGATGAAGTCTTGAAAGTGCTGGTCAACGGCGATGGATCTTGGTTTGTAGACGAGCTGAAATCCGCTCTCAAACCGCGCGATGAGAACGGACCTGCCCCGGCGATGCGTGTCTCCCGCTCCGGCGGCCGCCTCCACCAGCACGCCGCATTCGGAACCGATCGCGAAGAGCCGGGCTATTTCTCTCCAATCGGCAGCCAGGCGCTCAAGAAACTCGGCGCTAAAGTTGATCCAATGGTTAATCGATAGTGCAAGCTGGCGCGCCAGCACGGGATACTCCTCGAGAAGCTTCAGCGCTGGTTCCGTGCGCTGCAAACGCCGTGTAAAACTGGCGAACCGCTCTGCCGGCGTGTCCCCTTCGAGCATCCCCTCCAGCCTGGCTACATGTAGTTCCAGCACCAGGGTCTTGGCAATCATCATGAGCAGGCGTCCGGGCAGATTGGCGTACAGCGCGTCCACCGCGCGGGCTGTCTCAAAAGGCGCCGCAGGGTAGTCGTGCTTGATCTTCTCTACTCTGGCTTGCAACTGGAAGCGCGCATCCATCAACAGCGGTTCAAGCAAATGCAAAAACCCGGCTTCTGGGTGGCTTCCAACCTCGTCCCAACTCGCACGTTGTTCGCTTGGCGGCTTTCGTGACGGCGAGTAGGCGTGCCGCATCATCTCCACCCAGGCAGGCGCCGCGCCGTTACCTCCGAGTGCTTCAACCGGCGTGCCCAGAAGACGCGTGAACTCCTCTTCCGTTGTCCCCTCCATCGTGAGGCGGTCGGCAAAGTAAGGGTCTTTGTCGAAAGGAGAGCCGGATCGCCACAGCGCAAGTGTCTCTGCAGCAAGCTCATGGTCCACTGCGATTTGGGTCTGGTCTTGAGCCTGGCGAAATCGGGAAAGTCTCTCCGTGAGCGACCATGCCCGCCGCCACGCGG
>DASVFK010000114.1:0-28488 GCA_036380095.1 Candidatus Angelobacter sp.
GGTGCATTCGAATCTGGTTTTCCTTCCTACTCGGGTTCAAAAAAAGAACGGTGAACCCATCTATGGCCTTAAGCCGGAGCAGTTCATCATCGAAGACAACGGCGTACCCCAAACTGCGCACATCGAGGAAAATCCGGAGGCTGCAGGGCTGTCGCTCGTTATGGTGCTGCAATGCAGCAGGTTCGCGGAGGCAGAATTAGACAAGCTCAAGAGCCTGGGCACGATGCTTGAAGCGATCGTCGGCGACGGTCCTCATGAAATCGCCGTCATGAGTTACGGTGAGGCGCCCTACCTGCTGGGCAATTTTTCCAGCAGGCCCCAGGTTGTTAAGTCTGCGCTCTCCCGGCTGAAGCCTTGCGGCTGTGCCGCCCAAGCCATCACCATCGATGCCGTGTATTACGCCATCGGCATGCTAAAGCGCCGGAAGAACCATTACCGCCCTGCTATCCTGCTGATCAGCGAAAACCGCGATCACGGGAGCCACTCCAAGCTCGAGGACGTCGTGGCCGATCTTGGAGTCACCGATACAGTGATTTACTCCCTGACATTTTCCCCTGGGCGGGACAGCATCACTGAAGCGCTCCGCCACCCTTACGGCCGGCCACAGCCTGAGCCCGAATACAAACCATGGCCTGTTCCTTCATCCTCTCCACCACCCTCTCCCTCGCCCGAACCCACTCCTTCGCCCCAACCATCTCCTGAGGAGAATGACTCCTCATTGCCGCCGGAACCCATTTACCTGGTGCACCCGCCGCGCTTCACGTGGCCTTCAGGACTCACCATGGCCGTCAACGCTCTGCGGCGAAACACTGCTTCCCAACTGGCGTTGCTGTCCGGCGGAGAGTACATGCGCTTCACCACCCAGAGAAGCCTGGAGGACGAGCTGCAACTCATCTCCAACCGCATCCATAACTACTACCTGCTCAGCTTCAGGCCACCCTCGGTCCCGACCGTGGGCCTTCACACTCTGAAGGTTCGCGTCCCTGACTATCCGGACGCTTTCATCCAAACACGCAAAAGCTACTGGTCCGGGATCATCGAGACGCCATCCGGAGACGATCGTCAGTCACATTAACAAACGTGTTCATCGGAAGTTGAAAGGGGCGCCCTCCGCGCCTATTGCAGGTTGGAGTATTCCGCCTTGGCTTGCTTGAACACAGGAATGTCGGGATCAGCATCTTTCCAGATCGTGAGGAAGTCCTGATACGCTGCCTTTGCCTTGGCCTTGTCTCCAGCTAATGCCAACGCCCGGCCCAACTCCAAGCGCGCCAACGCACCGATGGGTTCACTGCGGACCACGCCGGGGTGATCGAGAATCTTCTGAAACTCTGCGGCCGCGGGCGTGACTTGCTTCGCAGCCAGATACGCCTTGCCTCTCATGTAGACCGGGTACAGTACGAAATTCAAGGTCTCAATATTGCCTCCAAGTTCATGCGGTGCCGCCGCGGCAAGCACCTCGATGGCCTTGCCAGGCGCATTAACCCGAAGCAATGCTGCAGCATGGATGATCGGCAGATAATTGGATTCGACAATCGTGTCTTGCGGAAAGCGCTTGCCCAAGTCGCCAGTCAGTTGCGTGGCTCGTGCAGAATCACCTGCCAGTCCCAGCGCAATTGCCGATAAGGCCTCGGCATCTCTGCTGCTTGAGATCGCGAGCGCGGCCCGCGCCTGCAGTTTCGCTAAATCCGCATTGCCCACCAGCGCCTCGCGGACCGCAGCATCCGCCAGGTAGAGCGCCGGCGCTTCTTTCTCATCTGCCTTCTGGGCGGCTTCCACCGCCCGGCGCGTCAGTGCACGCGCCTTGGCAAGTTGGCCGCCGTAGACGGCTGTGTCTGCTTCATAGTTGAGCATTTGATCTTCGTGTCCCGGCTTTCCCATCATGCCCGCCGCCTCCCGCTCCATGGCTGCAGCGTCATGCTGAAGAAAAGCGACCCAATAAAGATTGAGGTGAATCTCAGGATAGTCAAGATGACGGCGCTGGGCCTCCTCCGCCGCAGCCTTGGCTTCGTCCAGACGGTTGAGTTGCAGGTACCCGGCCATGAGATTTGCGTACCTGTACCCGGTTTCAGCATTGAATCTCAGAGCATTTTCGAAAGCAGCGAGAGCTTTGTCATAATCGCCGAGCTCACTGTAGATGAGGCCGAGATTCGTGAACGAGGTGTCGCGTGGATAAGTCTGAGCCGACAGCTCATCGACGCGGCGTGCTGCCTCCAGATTTCCGGTAACGAAAATCTCGTAATGCTCGGCGATGTAGAAGTCTTCCCGCTCGCTAACCCGTTTTCGCAGCGCATAGGCTGCTTGCATGGCCTCGATCGCTCGAGGGGTCTCGTTCAGGCTGGAATAGCACGTTGCCATCCTGGCATAGGCCATGGCGAAATTCGGGTCCAGGTTGATCGCCCTCTGGAAAAGCGGGATGGAGGCAACATAATCGCTCTTAACCACCATGGTCTGGCGGCCGAGGCTGTAAGCTTTAAGCGCTTCAAGCGATGCTGTTGTCACGTTTTCCGCTGGAGCGTCATACTTCTCCACCGACGCCAGTGATTCGCCCAGCCGGTTGCGGATCTTCGAGGCTACCTTTCCCAAGGCATCAAGAACGTGGTCCTTATCAGGGGCTTGCTCTTCCGCGCTCCCCAGCGATTCCCCAGTTGAACAGTTGATCGCCTTCAGGGTCAGAAGGTACTGGGTGCCAACTTGCGCAATCGCCCCATCCAAAACCACGGCGCTTGCTGTGCGCTGGCAAACTTCACGCGCCACCTCGTGCGTTAGGCGTGAGTCTTTGGGCCGGGACATCAGGGTCAACGTCTGCGCGATACGTTCGTCCGAGAGCAGGTTCAAGAACGGTGACTGCTCCAGTTGTGAGGAGAGGCCTTGGCGCAGCGCGTCGTCAAAAACGGGATCGCTCGTGCTGTTAACAAAGTCCGCCAACACTACCGTGTCCTTGTCCGTGAGCCTCACCGGCCGGAAGGAAACCAAAACTGCCGAGACGAGGATGACCAGGATTAAGACAAGCAGCAGCCCGGCAGCCCGTACCCACCATCGACGGAACCAGACTGGCGGCGCCGGTCCAACCGTAATCTGGGGCATTGTTTCTTTTTGCGAAGCAGAGGCCGCCGCCGATGGGCTTTCTTGGGTTTCCGTGACCGGCGCCACAAAACGGTACCCGCGCTTGGGCACGGTCTCGATGTATTGCTGACCTCCGGGTGATTCCCCCAGCGCTCGACGCAGGGCGGAGATATTGACCGTCAGGTTGGACTCTTCCACAAAGCTATCAGGCCATACCTGCTGCATGAGCTGGTCTTTGGTCAGCAGGCGGCCGTTGCTTTGAATCAGCACGACGAGGATCTCAAACGCCTTCGGCGCCAGCGAAACCGGGTTGCCCTCGTACAGCAAAAGATGTTCCCGGGGGTCGCAACGGAAGTTGCCGAACTCGTATAACGCCTTTGTTTCCTGGGGCATAACTGCCTTTGGAACTTCTTTGGAAATTACCTGGAAATTCTTGATGAGCCGCTAAGGACGATTTCGAGCGGTAGAGCCTAGGTTGATCTGGGGCCGGCGATCTAGCGGCGTTTCAGCAAGATTCTAGCGGAAGGCCGCCAAATGCCGCAAGAACTCTCGACTGACGCGGCCGGACGAAGGCCCGTGAGTTTATTAGATAAGGAGAAACAAGTGAACATCAATCGCAAGAAGTTCCTGGGAGGATTGCTGGTAGCACTCGTAACACTGGCAACCTCCTGCATGGCCGGCGCTCAAGACAATGCTGACGCGCTGGTGAAATTCAAGGGTGGCATCGGAGTCATCCCTGTTACCGGCGTCGCGGCCAATGGGACCGTGAACCTCAACGTGGTGCGGGGCGTTCCCCCTGGCGCACCGTGGAGGATCGCAAACCTCGAGGCCGCGGTGACCTTCGACGGGCATATCCAGGTCGTGGGGCATGGCTTGCTGCTGGCTTCAGGCAACGGCATTGGAACCAACGCCGGGCAGAGCGTGCACGCTACGCTTTTCTGCGGGCCGGCAGCCACGGCAACCGCACACAACTCCAATCCGGCCGGTGTGGCCCTTGAAGCCAACGGGGATTTCAGGATCGACGATTTCCTTTCACCACCCCCGCCCACTCCCTGTGACAACCCGGTCTTGCTGATTCGCAATGTGGGTGGAGTCTGGTTTGCCGCCGGCATCCCAAAGTTGGGAGAAAGCAAGTAAGGACGACAGCTGGTTTATTCGGCAATCAAAGCAGCGAGGTGGGAATGAACAACAGTTCTCACCTCGCATGAACTGGAGAATTCAATGAGCTACAACTTTGTGCAACATCCCGGAGATGCCGGCAAGACCCGGATCGTAATCACTGCCGTGCTGGTGTTGCTTACATGGGCGTTTGCCATGGTGACCTGGGCGACGGCGCAGAAAATCAGCTCGCCAACGACTCCGGCCACCATAGGCCCGCCGCCGGGGAACCGTGTATTCCTGGCAGGCCATGCGGTGGGCACACAAGGCTATATCTGCTTGCCCACAAGTACTGGGTTTTCCTGGACCGTCAGCGGCAGCCGCCCCGAAGCCACGCTTTTTCGCGCCGCCCCGGGGCACGACGCTCAGATCATGGCGCACTTTCTCAGCCCGGTTACAAACCCCAACGAGTTCGCGCCAGACCCGCTGCCCTTCGGCAGTCCGACCTGGCAGAGCTCCACGGACAGCAGCAAGGTTTGGGGAAAAGCGCTGAACTCGATCCCCGCCGGCTCCGACCCGAGTTGTCCGCATCCGCACACGATTGGCTGCCTCCTGCTGCAGTCGATCGGGTCAGAGAAGGGGCCGGCGGGCGGAACAATATTGACCAGCACGACTTTTATCCAGCGCCTGAACACGCAAGGCGGATCGGCTCCCGCTACCGGATGCTCGGTCGCAAGCGACGTGGGCAAGCAAACCCTCGTCCCCTACTCTGCCGATTACTACTTTTTCCGGCAGACGAACAAAGCCTCTCAAACAAAATCAAACAGATTCGAAATGCTTTGGCTTCGGCGATAGCTCCGCCAAGGCACAACACAAAAGGAGAATGCAATGTTGAACATACTAACGAGGTCGCGCGATGGCATATTCGGCGCCCTCAAAGAAACCGAAGTCAGGCGAGTACAAACCTCTCGTTCGGTTGCCATGAAGCTCGGAACCTTGGCGATGGTTCTTATGCTCACGCTGTTTGCGCGCCAAACGGTGGCCCAGTCCCCGCAAGGCGCCAATATCAGGTTCGTCAATGTAGCCGATAGCACTCAGGGCCTTTCGGACTTCTCACAATTTCCCGCGATCAACAATCGCGGCGCGGTCGCGTTCGTGGCGACACAAAACGGGACTGAGCAGGACGTCTTCAAATGGGAACGCCGCGAGCTAAGAACAATCGCTTCCACCACCGGCAGCCCCTTCACCTTTTTCAGTGACAATGTGGTGATCAATGCCGCCGGCATTGTCGGCTTCCAGGCCAGCTTGGGCACAGTGGGCCGCGCTTCCGGCATCTTTATCAGCGACGGGCTTGCTACCAAGACGATCGTCAATTCGACAGAGCAAGCGCTACCCGGCTTCGGGATCGGACCACCCTCGATCAACGCCTCCGGAACGGTCGCCTTCGGGGCTTTCAGAAATGGCTTCAGGTCGTCCATCATCTTCACCGGAAACGGGGGCGCGCTCACGCCGATGTTCGATTCCTTGAATACTGAATTCGGATCATTTGGAGCCGTGGCAATCAACGCCCGGGGCGAAGTCGTCTTCCGGGGAATCCGCAAGGACAGAAGCGATGGTATTTTTGTCGCCATTCCAAGCCGGAATGAGACAGGAGCGAGCGGAGGCATCTCTGCTGGTGTAAGCCTGGTTGACATCGCCGATGCGAACAACTTTGGCTTGTCTGGATTCGGCGATCCGGTGATCAATGACGCGGGCGTGGTCGCGGATTCTGGGGGAGGCGGCCAAGGGTTGGAGATTTTTTCCGGAAATGCCAGGGGCGTCACGGCCCGGACCGATGCAACGAGCGGGTTCTTCGCCGATTTCGAGCACCCTTCGATCAATAACCACGGAGCGGTGGCATTCTCCACGTTCGAGGCGAACGGCGCCCAGGGTATTTTCGTGGAACTCACCGGTGGGGCATCGCCGATCGCCGTGCTTCAGACTGGCGACCCGCTATTTGGTTCCACAGTGACCGCGGTGAGCGTGGGCCGGTTCGCGTTCAATGACCATTTCCGGTTGGCTTTCGAGTATGAACTAGCGGACGGACGCTCCGGAATCGCCGTGGCGTCGCTGCAAGTCGACGAAGAGGGCCAGGGAGATGGACCCGAAGAGACGGATGGTGGGAAGTAAGGAGAGGATGGACTCGCCTGTCCGGCATCACCATCGCAAGCCCACAGTGCCGGACAGGACACGAAAGCCGTAAGAGAGCGCCGGCGAATGCCGTGGAATACTCGGGTCGGTTCGCGATTGGGCTGTCGGCGCGGGAGGTGTTGCCACAGAAACGGAGAGGAGCTTCCATTCTCCCTTGACGGACTGGAAGATCAGGTCAAAGCTTATCCGCAGCGGGCTGGTGGGAAAAAAGCCGGTGAGTTGAAGTCGGCCGCTCGAGTCCGAAGCTGGCCCGGCTGTGAAATGCGGCTCCAGAAGTGCAACTGCGAAAAGATCAAAGTGGCGGCGGCGAAGGTCGGCAAAGCATTGCGCGAGATCGGCCGCCGAGTTTCTGGCCTGAAAATCGGGGGCGGCCAGGTCGCGCAGCACGCTGTAGTTGCCTGAGCGATTGGCGTCGTTGAGCGTCATAAGGGCTGAGCGAACCAGATAAGTCGCCTGGCCAGGGCTGATCGGTGGAGAGGCCTGCGCCGGCTTGCCCGGACTGTCCGTCGCCGCGGGAGTGGCCGCTGTCCGGGTTGGCCCTGTTTGGCCGAATGCAGCGATGCTCGTCGCAAGGAACAACATCGCAACGAACCAGCAGCTGGGAATCGACAAGGGGCTTCTCTGAATCATGGTAGCCGTCCTTTCTTGCTCGAATTGTGCCTTTTGGGACCAGGACTCAACCGGGGCCTCTTTGCCAGTCCGCTTAGAACCCAAAACGCAGGCCAACGCGGCCGCCGGGCACCTTGTCACTAAACCCGTAGCCGAACCCGCCATTGAGTTGCACATTATGGTAGATCCGCATCGCGGCGCTGATGGCTGACCCGTTGGCGCCTTCATAAGTACCCCAATTCACGCTCACCGCGACCTTCTCGTTTGGCATCACGGTAGGCGATCCAACCATGGCAAAGGCCATCGCAACACCGGTAAATGCCTTGCGGTTATCGCCGGGGCCGAGCGTCAGAGCGCCATCGGGGAGAAGAGATGCGGGGCCAAGGCCTTTGACCGGTACTGCTGCCAGGTTTCCAGCAGCGTCACTCACAACCAGCGACGTGGGACCGCTCAGTGTCGCCCTGCTCGCGGCTGAAGGCAGGCCTGGGAACGTGTAAGTGTTCTTGACGGTGCCGAACACCTGTTGATTGATACGGGTAGCGACGGCGTTGGAGCCAAAGGCGGCGGAATTGAAGAACGCTGCCTGCGCTCCCGCGCCAAAGGCGGAAGCCATGTCTCCGGATGCCATCGCATGAGACCCCACCGCAGTGTTCTCTGTTCCAGCGCCCTTGGCCATCGCACGGCTGCCGATGGCGACATTGTTGCCTCCGCTTCCGCCAGCGTCGGAGTGTGAGCCGTAGGCGGTGTTGGCGCTGCCGTTGCCGCTGGCCTTGGCCTCGTCGCCCGCAGCCAGGTTGGAGCTGCTGTTGCCGTTGGCCGAGGCAAACTTTCCGGTGGCGATGTTGTCGCTGTTGCTTCCGGCGGAGCCGGCGAAGGCCCCGGAAGCTATATTGAAACTGCCGTTGCCGCTGGCATTAGCAAATTCCCCAGTCGCGAGGTTAGAGCTGCTGTTGCCGCTGGCGCTGGCCTGGTTCCCGATCGTGGTGTTAAAACTCCTGTCGCCGTGGGCGTCGGAGAGGAATCCGGTTGCGATATTGTTGCTGAAGGTTCCCCTGGCGTTGGCTCTCTCGCCGGTTGCAGTGTTGAAACTGTTGTTGCCGCTGGCGTTCGCTCCGTCTCCCATGGCGATATTGGCGCCGTGGTCTCCTCGCGCATTGGCGTCGAACCCGGTGGCGGTGTTTGCGCTGAGCGTGCCGCTCGCTTTGGCGCTGGCCCCGGTCGCCGTATTGAAACTGTTGTTGCCGCGAGCATCAGTGCCGAACCCGGTGGCGGTGTTGTCGCCCTGATCACCTCTGGCAACGGCAGCGAATCCAGTCGCGATGTTTGAGCTGGCACCATTGCCGCTGGCATCGGCTGCAACGCCGGTTGCCACGTTGTGACTTAATCCGCCGCTCGCGTTTGCGGTTGCTCCCGTGGCGATGTTGCCGCTGATGTTGCCGCCGGCATTGGCTTGGAAACCGGTCGCAACGTTATCGCTCTGGTTCCCGTGGGCATCAGCCAGGGATCCCAGGGCGACGTTGTGGCTTGAGTCGCCGCTGGCGTTGGTAAAACCCCCAAGGGCCGAGTTGAGGCTGTTCGTGCCACTTGCGTTGGCTATGGCCCCAGCTGCCGTGTTGAAACTGTTGGTGCCGCTGGCATCGCTGGCGAACCCGGCGGCTGAATTCAGGCTGTTATCGCCGCGGGCGTTGGCGTTTGTTCCCGTGGCGATGTTTCCGCTGCTGTTGCCACTGGCATTGGCTGCCGCCCCGGTTGCCACGTTCTTACTCAAAACGCCGCTGGCATTCGCTCTGAACCCCGTCGCGCTGTTCAGGCTGTCGTCACCGCTTGCGTTGGCCTGGTCTCCAGCCGCGGTGTTGCTGCTGAACGCCCCGCTCGCGTTGGCCAAAGGTCCCGTCGCCGTGTTGGAGCTAAAATCGCCGCTGGCGTTGGCGTTTGCCCCTGAAGCAACGTTGCTGGCGAAGATGCCGCTGGCATCGGCGTTTGCCCCCATAGCGGTGTTGGTACTGAAGAAGCCCGTAGCCTTGGCCTGGGAACCGGTAGCCATGTCGGAGCTTTCGTCGCCGCTGGCGTTGGCGTTGGCCCCAGTTGCGACGTTACGGCTGTTGTTGCCGAAGGCCTTGGCTTCCTGTCCTGTGGCGATGTTGGCGCTGCCGTTGCCGCTTGCCACGGCTACGAATCCAGTGGCGATGTTGGAGCTGTTGTTCCCGTCGGCGAAAGCGCCGGGGCCTGTGCTTATGTTGAAGCTGTTGTTGCCGCTGGCGTTGGCTCCGCCTCCAATGGCGGTGTTCTCGCTGCTGTCGCCGCTGGCGTTGGCCTGGTTCCCGAGAGCGATATTCGAGCTGTTGTTACCGTGCGCGCTGGCGAAGGATCCAGTGGCGTTGTTGTTGCCGCCGTCGCCGCTGGCATCTGCGTTTTTTCCGGTAGCATTATTGTTACCTAGGTTGCCGCTGGCGTTGGCTTCGCGTCCCGTAGCCGTGTTCTGGCTGTTGTTGCCATGGGCGTCCGCCAGGAAGCCAGTCGCTATATTGGCGCTGTTATCACCACTGGCGTTGGACTGCAGACCGGTGGCAATGTTGGAGCTGTCGTTGCCGCTGGCGTCGGCTGCGCCAGTCGCGATGTTGTGGCTCCTGTCACCATCGGCGCGGGCAGACGATCCGGTGGCAACGTTGGCGCTGGTGTCGCCGCGAGCGCTGGCCTCCGCCCCGATCGCAGTGTTAAAACTATGGTCCCCGCTGGCGCTGGAGAAAGCTCCCGTGGCGGTGTTTTCACTCCCATCGCCCTTTGCGTTGGTCCCGGGACCGGTGGCTAAGTTGGAGCTGGCACTTCCAACGGCAATGGCGCCGGCTCCAGTTGCGACATTGCTGCTGCCATCTCCGTGCGCGTCTGCCACGAGCCCGGCTGCAATATTGGCGCTGGAGTTGCCGCTTGCATCGGCGAGGAATCCGGTGGCGGTGTTATGGCCGAAATCGCCACTGGCGTTGGACAGGGCTCCGGTCGCCGTGTTGAAGCTTTTGACGCCGCTGGCGTTGGCGCTGAACCCGGTAGCGGTATTTTCGCTGTCATCGCCACGCGCGTTGGCGACTCCTCCTGTTGCTGTGTTGCGGCTATTGCTGCCGCTGGCATCGGCTGCCGAGCCCGTTCCGGTGTTGAAACTGCCGTCGCCATGAGCATCCACGGCTTCTCCCGTCGCGGTGTTGTTGCTGGTATTGCCGTGTGCATCTGAGAAGGCGCCGGTCACGGTGTTGCGGCTGTTGTCTCCGCTGGCATTCGCGTGGGCTCCGGTAGCGGTGTTGGCGCCGTTGGCCCCGTCAGCTCTGGCGAACGCTCCGCTCGCAGTGTTGTTGCCGAAATCTCCGCTGCTGTCGGCGGCATTTCCTGTCGCCGTGTTGCTGCTATTAAGGCCACTCGCATTCGCGCTGGTTCCGCAAGCGAAATTGAATGCACCGCCACTCGCGCTGGCCCCTCCTCCTCCCTGCGGTTCGCCGCCCGTGGCGCTGCCCCCGCAGATGAACTGGGCCTGGGCCGGCATCGTGAATGCCACGACCAGAATTGCTGCCATCGCCAACAACATGACTCGGAAAGAACGAACTTGCATCTTCATTGGACTTACTTCTCTCTTTCGTACTGCTGAGGATCCCGGCTCTGGAACCAGCGTTTTGCCAAATGACTTCGCGGCCGGGAAGACATGCCAACGGGCAAAAGAGGCAAACAACACTCGCCCACCACGAGCCTTGCAATCCAGAGTAGATGATGTCAGCGATATGACCTGGGTTGGCATCACCGCCTGCGATTGTCTGCTTCCGGGAAGATGTGGGTGCCCAAATGAAAGATTGCGAATGGTTTGTCGGCTACACGGAAACTACTTGAAATATATAGCAAGAGACAGGTGAGTATGGTTATCCAATCGGCTACTCGGACCGCTTTGCGAATCCCGAAGGTCCAAGGTACTGCGCCCACTGGGGCGCCCGTTTCCTCGCCTGTCGCCGGGAGTGCTGATGACCAGCCGGTTTCCGCTGGTCTGGTGGCAACGTTCCTTGCCGCAGATGTAATCCAAGTTACAGGCACGAGCGCGGAGGTGTCTCATGGTGCGCAGGCTTCTGTGGGTGGCACTTGTTGCAACTTCTTCCCTGACGATGGTCGGCCAGGTCCAGCAAACTCCGGTTACAGCTCCCGGCGCTCCAGTCACGCAGGTCTACCAGGGGCCGGTTTACGTTCCCGTGAATCCGCCGGTGGTGGGCGGGTACTACACCGGCTACACGGGCGGCGGCTATTACGGCATCGCCACCCCGACCGCGCGCTTTGATTCGCCGCAGCCCACGGCCGGGATTTCGCTCGCCGACCGCACCGGCATCAGCATCAGCACACCCAGCGTCCCGTTTCAAAGCACACTGCAGCCGAGCACGGTGGTTCATACGAACGTGGAGCCAGCGGTAGCGCCGGCAGCTCCCGAGGAAATCGCAGCTCCTGCGGCCGCAGGTCCGGCGATTAGCGGCCCCAGGCTTGCCTATGAGCTTGGGCCCACGCGCTTCGCAGGCGCAGCTGTGGTAGGTGCGGCGGCACCTCCGCCGGCAATCGCGGCCAGCCTGGGAGAAGTTGCGGCGCAATACAAGAAGCCGGGTCTTCCCAGCATTCGTCGCTATACCAACGAAGACGTGGAACGGATGAACGCCAGCATGAGCCTGGGAGGAATCAACATTAACGCGCGGCTGGGCGCTACTCCGGCAGTTCCGCCGGCCCAGACTGCGCAAGCGCAGCCACCGGCGAATGCGACCGGGCCCTCGGCAGCGGGCGCGCAACCTACCACGCCGCAAGTAGCTCCGCCGCAGCCGGGAGAACAGGCGCCGATAAAACAGTTGCCGGCAACTTCAACTTTGCTGCCTCTGATCGGCATCCTGGGTCTGGCCGGCGGGGGCATCGGGCTGCTCGTCCGGCGATATCGAACGCGTTAGCGCCCAAGCACGCGAAGCGGTTTCGTGGCTGAAAAGGATAACTTCCAAAACCCGACGCCAGCGTCAACAATCGCATCTTGCCGCATTCCAGCCGTCTTGCCGACATCGCATCGCTTGATTCGCTTTTCAGGCGATCCAATTGGTCTGCAAAGCAGGCCATAACCCAGAGCCAGCGCAGCTTCGTGTAGCATGAGAATTCATTTACCGGCGGTCGCCCATACCATGAGACTGAAAGAAGCGGCACAAGAGAAACAAGACTCCCGTGGGTCCTCTTCAAAATAGAGGAGCCAAAGGCAGAAGGCCCTGATGGAGATAACTGTGCGGCCGCGCCGGTGGGAATAACATCCGGGTTGGGAAGGAGAGGCCTTGATGTGCAAGCCGGCCACTGTTCTGCTGTTGGCCATTTTCACCGCCTTGCCTTGTTCCGGCGCCAAAGTGCCCCCGCCAGCCAACAACGTCCTGGTGCTGCATCTCGGCTGGCAGAGATTTCCGCTCAACCAGATCGTAGACGCCGAGATCCAGGAGATCTTCGCGGCGGAGCAAGAGAAGCGCCGCGTCCAGGTCTTTGATGAATATCTGGACGAACGGAGGCTGGGAGAGCGGTTTCCGGAGATAGCGGAGGCGCTCCAGCACAAATACTCTTCGCAAAGATTTGATTTGATCATGGCAGTCGGCTCCCCCGCACTCAAACTTCTGCTGGCCCATGGCAAGTCAGTCTTCGGGGCAACACCCGCCGTGTTCATAATGGTGGGCGAGCGTGAACTTCCAGAAAGCGGCCTGCCGCCTACCATCACCGGAATCACCAGGCGGCAGGATTTTTCTGCGACTTTGGCACTTGCCCTGCGCCTGCAGCCCGAGAAGAAGAACGTGTTCGTGGTTTCAGGCAGCTCGGAGTTCAGTCGGCTTGCGGAAAGCGCTTTTCAGCAGGATGTGCGCGGCTTTACCCGCAGTGTCGACTTCACCTATATCAACAACCTTGCAGTGAATGACCTGCTGAACACGGTCTCCCATCTTCCGGAAAACAGCATGGTGTTTTACCTGGTGATGGACCAGGACGCAGCAGGACGATCGCACATCCCGGCGGAGGTTGGCCGGCTCATATCTGTCTCCGCCAACGCTCCCGTTTATGGGATCATCCAGACCTACGTGGGCCAAGGGATCGTTGGTGGCAGCGTCGTCAATCTGGAGAAGACGGCACGCGCAGGGGCGCAATTGGGGCTGCGAATCCTGCGCGGAGAACGTGTTCAGGACATCCCGGTTGAGCAAGGTCCGGCCAACGAAATCCAAGTCGATTGGCAGCAGTTGCAGCGCTGGCGCATTCCGGAAAACCGGATACCGCCTGGCGCCATCGTCCTGAATCGCACGCTAGGGGTGTGGGAGCGCTATCACGCGTTGATCCTGGGCGCAGCTCTCATCTTGCTGATCCAGACCCTGCTGATCATGCGAATGTTTCTGGAAACGCGCCTGCGGCGGGACGCCGAAAAGTCCATCGCTCGCCGCAAGGAACTGGAACAACTGGTTTCTGACGTTTCTTCTCGCGTCATCGAGGCCCCGGCCCACGCCATCGCCCCCGCCATCCAGGACAACCTGGAGCGGGTGCGGCAAGTCCTTGGAATTGACCGCGTTTCTTTGTTCGAGCGCCTGGAACGCGAGACAGCGTTCCAGCACTTGTACTCGGCCTCCACCAACGGCGCATTTCCGGCGCCGGCGGTCTTTCATTTGCACAACTTTCCCTGGATGAAGGAAATGCTGCTCAACGGCAACAGCGTATTGCTTGACAGCGCGGAAACCACACCCGCAACGGCCGCCCTGGAACGAGCATCGGCGAAGCAAAAGGGCGTGCAATGGGTGGGCATTGTCCCGCTGCTCTCAGGCGAGGAACTCCGCGGCTTGATCGTATTCCTTTCCATGAAGGGCGAGCGCTCCTGGACTTATGAACAAGTCCCGCAACTGCAAATCCTGGGGGACATTTTTTACCAGGCTGTGCTGCGGAAGCGCGCGTTTGAAGAAGTGCAGGAGACCGAGCGGCGCTTTGCCCTGGTGGCCGACAACGCACCCATGCTCATCTGGATGGCAGACGCGTACAAGAGCTGTACTTACGTCAACCGCCGCTGGCTTGATTTCATGGGCGAGACCCTTGAGCAAGAGTTGGGCCAACGCTGGACCGCCAACATCCATCCTGAAGACCGCGCGCGCTGCGTCCAGGAATACGAAGGGGCATTTGATGCGCGCAAAGAAATAAGGATGGAATACCGGGTGCAGCGTCGCGACGGAGAGTATCGCTGGATCATGGATTACGGTGTTCCGCGATATTCGCCGGCAGGAGCTTTTTGCGGCTATATCGGTTCCTCGCTCGATATCACGGCCTTGAAACGGTCTGAGGAAGAACTGGGCAAGGTGAGCGGCCGGCTGATCCACGCACAAGAAGAAGAACGCCGCCGCATTGCGCGCGAACTGCACGATGATTTCACGCAACGACTGGCGGCGCTGGGAATGGAGCTCGCGCAACTGGGGCAGGAAACACCGTCACAAGAAGGCATGCGGCAGCGGTTGGCAGAGGTGGGCGTCAAGCTCAGGGAGATCACCATGGGGCTGAGCGCCACGGCGCATCAACTGCATTCTTCTCACCTGGAGCTGATTGGCCTGGCTGCTTCCGCACAGCGGCTGTGCAGCGATTTTTCACAGCAAAACGGAATCCATGTGGATTTTCAGCAGAGCAACATTCCGAAAAACCTTCTGCCGGAAACTGTGCTTTGCCTGTATCGCGTGCTCCAGGAAGCCCTGCACAACGTGGCTCGGCACAGCCACGCCACCAGCTGCCAGGTGCGGCTGCGCAAAGAAAACCGGAGCGTGCTGCTTACCGTGAGCGATGCTGGCGCAGGGTTCGACCCGGTACACGGGGAACGCAGCGGCGGGATCGGGCTGATCAGCATGCGTGAGCGAGTGCGGCTGGCCGGCGGCGAACTTAAGCTCCAATCTCGCCCGGAAGAAGGAACACGGCTGGAAGCGCGTGTGCCTTTACCTGCTGAGCCGGAAATGACGATTGGCGAGCATGACGCTTCTGAAGCCGAGCCGCAAAGCGCCTGACCTCTAAAAGCAAAGCGCACCGCAGGTCCGGTGCGCTCAGCTTTTTCGAACCTGATCAGTTCTTAGTTCATGGCCTGGCGGCTTGCGCCCGGGACCACGGAGATGGCGTTCTGCAACTGGAAGTTCAGAACGGTCTCCGGCTTCAGGATAATTTGCTGGCCTTTGGTGGCCGCAGAAACGCCGGTGCCGGCGCCTGCTCCCGCTGCCGCGCCAATGGCCGCTCCCTTGCCTCCGCCCGCGAGTCCGCCGATGATCGCGCCCAGCGCCGCGCCGCCACCAACTTTGGCTGCCGTGGCCTTGCCGCGCGAACTGCCTTGCTTGGACCAGCGATCGGTCGCCAGCGTGTAGCTCTTGCCGTTCATGTGCAGGCGCGTCAGTTCGATGACCAGGTCAGACTGGCCCGCGAACCTGCCGGCCGATTTCACTTCCACCACGCGGCCTTCCACGTCGGCCGTCGTCGGGACCACGGTCCTGCCGTCAATCTGGATGGGAGTGGAGATGGAAGCGTGGAACACGTCACCGATCTGCGCCTTTTCCGAGTTGAGTTCGTCATTCAGGCGAATGCTGATCTGCGTGCCTGCGGGAAGCGTGACCGGTTGCGGCGCTGCCGGAGGCGGAGGCGTGCTCGGCGTCTGGTTATAGGTATCTGCCGGAGGGTTGCTTGCTGTGGTCGCACTGGTGGCAGGCACGGTAGTGCGAAGTCCGCTGTCGCCGCCGCCACTGGAGCGCTTAGGCGCAGCGTACGGCTTGCGCGGCGAAGGCCGGCTGGCTTCCTCGCGCGCCGCCGGCTGCTCCGGTTCGGGTTCAGCGTTTTGCGCCACGGCAGGGGTGACCTGCAGGTTGTTGACCACGGTCTTTACGCCTTCCACCTGCGCGGCGTCATTGGCTGCCGCGTTGCGCGCAGCGTCACTGCTCACGTTTCCGGAGAGCGTGACTACGCCATTGGTGGCATTGATGGTGACTTGCTTGTCAGGGACAGTGTTGTCCCCCTGGATCTTGGTTTGCACGTCCGCGGCGATCTGCCCATCGGGGCGGGTCCCACGATTGCAGCCCGCGGCGACCGCCAGCGAAACCAGTACCACCCAAAAATATCTCCTCATATACATAACTCCTCGATTGCTCCTGTCTGTACGAGTGGCTTTGTTAAGTTAGATGCAGAGCTGCTGGTATCGACTGTTTGGATAAGTAAATTTTTGTCGGCCAGTGACTTTGGTCTTTCCAGCAGGAAAAATTGCTGAACCCAGCTTGGGGGTTGCCACTACAAGAATTCTAACCCTCGAGGCGGGGCAAGGTTGCGCCAAACAACACCCTAGAAACACCGAAGTAACCTCTTAATACCGTGCGGCTTAGCGCCAATCCGAAACTCATCTCCCGCAGCCCTGAAACCCTCTGGGCGTGAGGGCGAAAGTCCGCGTCATCGGGCCAATATCACACGTGGAACCCTCCTTCAGCATGCGCAACTGATCGATGGTGACCGGCGGGTTAGGCAGAATCGTCTGAGCCACAGCGGCCGCTGCAAACATCAGCGGCAACGGCACGTGGACTGCCGGCTTACGCACCCCAGCACAGCGCGCGATCTCCGTGAGCACTTCATTGAGCGAGAGTTCGTCTGCGCCGCCCAGTTCGATGGTCTGATTGGTGGCAGCGTCGGCGGTCAGGGCACGGGCAAAACAGGCAGTCACGTCGTCGATAAAGATCGGGCTGAATTTCGGCGAGCCATCGCCGGGGACTGGACGGCACAACGGCGCCTTGCGCATCATGTCCATCATCTGTGTGACAAAGCCATCGCCGGGGCCAAAGATGAGCGAAGGCCGCAGGATGCAATAGGGTATCCCGCTGCGCCGGACCTCTTCCTCACCTTTCCACTTTGAGGTCTGATACCTGGCCACGCCCTCCGCGCGCACGCCGAGAGCCGACATGTGAACGAACCGCCGAATGCCCGCACGCCTTGCGGCCTCCACCACGTTGCGCGTGCCCACGTGGTGTACCGCGTCAAAGGTGTTCGCGCCTGTCTCCACGATGATGCCCACAAGATGCACCACCGCTTCGCATCCGGCGATGGCCGCATCGAGACCCGCGCCGGAGACAACGTCACCCGCGATGAATTCCACGTTGCCTCGAATGTTTGCAGCCGCTTTCTGCGGATCGCGTACCAGCGCGCGCACCGTGTGGCCTTCATCCAGCAGCCGGTTCAACATGTGGCCGCCGACAAAGCCAGTGGCGCCGGTGAGGAAGACCTTCATACCGAGATTCTAATCATTATCGGCCCCTGCATCAGTGAAATCAGTGGTAAGGTTTTGCCCGCTTGTGGTAAAACTTCCGTTCCCTGCTATGTCCCTGCGAGTAGCGCGCGGCGTTTACAACCCGGAGAAAGAGCGGTTCCACTTTTACGTCTCTTTCAAACCCACGCTCGACCCCACGGCCGAGGTGCGCGGCACCGAGTCTAGCTACAAGATCGATGTGGCTGTGTCCATCACTGAAACCGGAGAGCTCGCTGACCTGGCCTTCACCCTGCCTGAAACCTGCCGCGACCACCGCTCCCTTGAGTACATCGCGCGGACCTATTCCGCCAGCGTGGTTGATGGCCGTGTGTTCGTGACTGTGCCCGGCATGAACGGCGACTCCGTGCTAGAAACCATCGGGGTGCTCGAACTCGACGGTGCCGGCAAGATCATGGGGTTGGAGATTAGCTGAAGGAAGCAGTCAGCAGTCAATCCGTGGGAATGCTCTGGGTCTTCAGTTTGAATCTTTGGCAGTCTTGGCAATTCTGGCAATTGTCAACGCCTCGGTGTCTCCGTGGTGGTGGCTGTTCTCTTATACTGACTTGAGTGCCTGACCAAGACCTCTTCGGCTTCGTCCTTGCCGGCGGCAAGAGCCTGCGCATGGGCACGAACAAAGCTGCGCTCGCGCTCGAAGGACGCACACTGCTCGAGCATGCGCTCGCGATCGTCCGTCAGGCGGCGGGCGAGGTGGCAATCCTCGGCTCGAACCAGCTCTATGGCAGCTACGGAGTTCCCGTGATTGAAGACATCGTTCCCGGATGCGGGCCGCTGGGCGGGATCCAAGCGGCGCTGACGCACGTGGCCCAGAAGAGCAAGTCAGCGGCGCCGACAGCGACGAAGTCTTCTGATGCGCTCTTCGCGCTCATCATCGCTGTGGACACTCCCTTTCTTGATCCCAAGTTTCTGGCCTACCTGGCGCAACGTGCGCGTGAATCAGGCGCCGTGGTGACCACGCCCGAGATCGCGGGCTACACGCAGCCGTTGTGTGCCGTGTACTCGCTCGATTTTCTTCCTATCGCCGAGCGTGCGCTCAAGGCGGGCCAAGAGTCGCAACGGGAAGGGCGGCCAGACAGCGCCGCCAGCCAAAAAGTGGGCCGAAAAGACTGGCTCCCCAGGGAAAACGCCGGAACACAGCAGCAGAAGAGCGCTGACTACAAGATTGTCCCGCTGTTTCCCCAAGGCCGTACCTGCGTCATCACGGAGGCCGAGATGCGCAAGTTTGCCTTCGCCCCGGAGATGTTTGACAATTTAAATACGCCGGAAGATCTGGAGCGGGCACGGCGGCGCACAACGAAACCATGAGCTTCGGAAACGGTCACGGACATCACGGCAACGAGCACGCGCAGCCCTATATCGAATTCGAACACGTCTCCAAGTCATTCGGCCCGAAGCAGGTGCTCAACGACGTGAGCTTCTTCGTCTTCCCCGGCGAGACGTTGTGCATCCTGGGGCGCAGCGGCGTGGGCAAGTCGGTCTCGTTGCATCACATCATGGGCTTTCTCAAGCCGGATTCAGGCCGCGTGACCGTCGCTTTCCATGAAATCACCGACTTCACCGAGCAGCAGATGGAAGGGATCCGCAAGAAAGTCACCATGGTGTTCCAGAACGGCGCGCTGTTTGACTCGCTCACCGTGGGCGAAAATGTGGCCTTCCCACTGCGCGAACGGCGCGACCTGGACGAAGCTCAGATCTACCAGATCGTGGACGGCTTGCTCGACATGGTGGGCGTGAAGGCCATGCGCGACCTGCTGCCTTCCGACCTTTCCACCGGCATGAAGCGCAGCGTGGCGATTGCGCGCTCTCTGGCCGCACAGCCCGAATGCATCCTCTATGACGAGCCCACTACCATGGTGGATCCGCTCATGGCCACGCTTCTCGGCGACTTGATCCAGAAGCTCAAGCACCAGCTCAAGCTCACCAGCGTGGTAGTGACGCATGATATGCGCCTGGCGAAAAAGCTGGCCGACCGCGTGGTCTTCCTGCATGAAGCGCGCGCGATTTTCTTCGGCACCATGGATGAAATGGAGCGCTGCCCGGACGAGGTCATCCGCCAGTTCCTGGAGCTAGATGCCCTGGTGCCGCCGGGCTAGATGGATCGGGTCATCGGTCCATCGGAAAATCGCTAAACCGAAACCTTGATGTTCCGATGACCCGATGATCCGATCACCCGATCCTTCCCGCTCTCTTGGCCAGCACTTCTCGCAGATACTTACTCACATTGGGTGCCAGCCTGGCGTTGCGCAGCACGTCTTTCAGCGCGTGCAGTGGCAGGTCAGCGGCGATCTGGACGGTGCGGGCAAACGGCGTATTCCGGTTGCCCAGCAGCGCGGCCTTCACCTCCGTGCGATGAAACCACTTTGTGTGGTGGGCCACGGCGGGCGCCAGCCGCTCAGTTCCTGTTTCCCCCTTAAGCGCTTTCACAATGTACATCTCGGTCATCTGCGGGTTAAGAAGCGCCGCCTGCACAATGCGTTCTTCTTTGTCCGTGAGCAGCGCAGCGGCCACGCGCCCTGAACCCTGCTTGGCCAGGCTAAGGCGCTCGCCGGAAGAAAGCGATGTCAACCTCCCAATGAGCACTTCTTCCGCTGCGCGCTTCACGTCAGCCGCCACGGCCGGTTGCAGTGCAATCTGCTTCAACTCAAACGTGTGCAGTCCGCGCATGAGCGGAACGGAAACGTGCCGGGGCGTTCGCGGATGCGCTACCAGCGCCAGCTGCACCTTGGGCAGCTTGGCCACGGCAGCGTTGCGGTTGAGCTCCGGCAAGGCCTCCGGCGGGAGGTCGCGGCGGTTGAGTAGCGCGAGCGCCAGGTCTTCCGTGAGTCGAAGATCGGCGGCCACGGCAATGAGAATTTCAGGAGCGGGATCGTGGACCAGGCGATCGAGCTGCGCGTCGGCGGGCAGGGAGGCTTTCTTTTTCGCTGGGACGGTTTCGCTCACGGCAGCTCAGCGCCGTCCCCGCTGGGCCGCGATCTCAAGCGCGCCCAGCACCGGACGCACGTAAGAGAAGCTGACCGCTGCTTCCGGCAGCCCCGCCTTCATGGCGTCTTTAAAAGCCTGGCGGACCAGAGCGGCGCCCTGCAGCACGCCACCACCGAGCGCCACCGGCACCACCCCTCCCTGGGGCCAGAGCCGCCGGATCACCGCGCAGCCAAGCTCGGCCAGCGCGGTCCCGGCACGGTGTGTGATTTCGCGGGCTACGGCATCGCCTTTATCTGCCTGCGCCACCACCAACGGGGCCAGCTCGGCGAACTTGGGTTCGGCGGCATTGGCCAGCCGTACCACTTCTTCCGGCGCCACCTTCCAGTGCTGCGCGATGGCCGTGAGCAGTCCTTCCGTTTGCCCGTGGTCGTAATTGTGCAGAGCCGCGGCGACCGCCTCGCGACCCACCCAAAAGGCCGAGCCTTCGTCGGAGATATTGGGGCCCCAGCCGCCGGCGCGCGCGGTCTCACCGGCCTGGTTGCGGCCAAATGCGATGGACCCGGTCCCGGAAATCACCAGCACGCCGTGCGACGTGCCGAATGCAGCGCGGTGGGCGATGACGTGGTCGCCGGCAACGTAGATGGTGGCGTCGGGGAGCAGCTCGCGGATGGTGCGCTGCACCCAGTTCACCGCGTCGGGCAGCGAAGCGCCGGCCATGCCGATGCACACGTGTTGCACCTCGCGCGATTGCACGCGCGCCGATTCGCAAGCCTGCTGGATCACGGATTGCAGGTTCTCCCGGGCCTTGATCCTGCCCACGCGCGCCAGCTTGCATGTGGGGCCAGTGGCATGTCCCAGCAGCGCAGCGCCGTTGCTCACTGCGCAGTCCGTCTTAGTGCCGCCGGCATCGATGCCTAGGTAGAGTGCCATTGCCAAAGGGGTCAGTTCATCTTGCCACAAATTTTGTTACCGCTCGGTACGATTTTGCCTCAGAATGTTCCTTACCTTGATGACCCACCGGACACAACCCTAAGATGCGACTTCACTCCGTTGACGTCATCATCATCGTCGCCTATCTGATCTCGATCACCCTGTTCGGGCTCCGTTTCCGCAAGTCCCAACATTCGCTACGCGACTATTTTCTGGCCGGCCGCAACATTCCCTGGTGGGCCATCGCGCTTTCGATTGTGGCGGCGGAAACCAGCACGCTCACCGTGATCGGCACGCCCGCGCTGGCGTACGCCGGTAACTTCGGCTTCCTGCAAGTGGTCTTCGGATACCTGCTGGGACGTGTGGTCATCAGCCTGATCTTCATCCCGCAATATTTCCGCGGCGAACTCTTTACCGCTTACCAGTTGATTGACCGCCGCTTTGGTAAGGCGCTGCATCGGATCACTGCCGGGGTTTTTCTGATGACACGCGCCGCCGCGGAAGGCGTTCGCGTGTGGGCTGTGGCCATTGTGGTGCGCATCGCGCTGGGCACCAATGACGTTGCTTCCGTCGCCATCGTGCTGCTGCTCACCTTGATCTATACCTTTGAAGGCGGCATGGCCGCGGTGATCTGGACCGATGTGGTGCAGATGTTCATCTACGTGGGCGGAACGATCGTCGGTTTCTTCACCCTCACGCACCTGGTTCCGGGAGGCTGGAGCGCTGTGCACGCGGCAGCCAGCACGGCGGGCAAGCTGCAGGTGTTTGATTTTTCGCTCGATTTCTTCAAGACCTTTACCTTCTGGGCAGGGCTGATCGGGGGAATGTTTCTCACCACGGCCACTCACGGCACGGACCAACTCCTGGTGCAGCGCCTGCTGGTTGCGCGCAACCAGCGCGAATCCAAGACAGCCCTGCTTTCGAGCGGCCTGGTGGTGCTGGGGCAGTTCACGCTGTTCCTGCTGATGGGTGCGGGCTTGTGGGTTTTCTATCGCATGTTTCCGCCGGCCACGCCGTTCGCCAAGAATGACGATATCTTCCCTACCTTCATCGTGGACCACCTGCCGCACGGGATCTCCGGCCTGTTGATCGCGGCCATCTTTGCCGCCGCCATGAGTAACCTGAGCGCGGCGCTGAACTCGCTTTCTTCCACCACCATGATCGACTTCTACCTGCGCCGCCGCCCGGACACCCCGGACCGCAAACGCCTGGCGCTTTCCCGCGTGGCCACCATCGTCTGGGGCGTGGTGCTGTTCTTCCTGGGACTGGCTTCACGCTACGGCGGCAACGTGCTGGAAAAGGGCCTGACCATCGCGTCCCTGGCGTACGGCGGCCTGCTCGGGGTCTTTCTGCTGGGTGTGCTGACAAAACGGGCCACACAAAACGGCGCAATTGCTGGTATGCTCTGCGGGCTGGCGCTGAATATTTACGTCTGGGGATTCACCCGCGTTCCCTGGACCTGGTACGTGACCATTGGCTCGATCACCACGTTTGTGGTCGGCTATATGGCCAGCATGATGGAAGGGAGCACAGCAGAAACGGATGGCGCAAAGCGCATGGAAACCGATGCAGGCCGCTGACACCAAGGCACCCGAGCTTGTGCGCGAGCTCAATGTCTGGCACGCCACAGCCATCGTTGCCGGCACCATCATCGGCAGTGGAATCTTTCTGGTTCCCGCCGAGATGATGCAGGCAGTGGGCACGGCGAAACTTGTGTATCTGGTGTGGATCGTAGGCGGGTTGCTTTCATTCTTCGGCGCGCTCACTTACGCGGAACTGGGCGCGCTCCGGCCCTTTGCCGGCGGCGAATACGTTTATGTCCGCGATGGCTATGGCCCTCTCCCTGGTTTTCTTTACGCCTGGACGTGGTTCCTGATCGCCAAGCCGGCGTCCATTGCTTCCGTGACCAGCGGTCTGGTGCGTGTGCTGGGGAACTTTGCCGTGTTCAGCTTCCTGCCGCAGCCAATCCTGCATCTGGGCAGCTACAGCGTCACATGGGGACACATCCTTGCCATCGCCGCAACCATCCTCATCTCCGCGCTCAACTACGTGGGCGTACGCAAGGCCGGTAATTTCCAGCTTGTGTTTACCGCGCTCAAGGTAGTGATGATCGCCATGATCATCTTCGCCGGCTTCAGCGCAGCCACAGGAAGCTGGAGCAACTTTGGTACAACGTTTCTCGGCGCCAAGGGCGGCATGGCCGGATTCATGGCCGCGCTGGTAGCGGCCTTGTGGGCTTATGATGGCTGGAACGACCTCAACATGGTGAGTGGCGAGATCAGCAACCCCGAGCGCACCATCCCCGTGGCGCTGATCGCCGGCGTGGCGCTGGTTGCGGTGCTCTATGTCGGCGTGAACGGCGCGGTTCAGTACGTGATGCCCGCCGCCGCGGTTGCGGCTGCGCCCGTCCCCGGCTCCGCCGCAACCCAGATCGCCATCGGCCGCGCTGGAGCTTTGCTGGTCACAGCCGGGATGGCGCTCTCCATGCTCGTCACGCTCAATGGCACCATCATGAGCGGCGGACGGATCCCCTTCGCCGTGGCGCGCGACGGCTACTTCTTCAAGGCCCTGGCGGAAGTCCATCCCCGCTTTCATACACCCTCACTGGCGATTGTGGTACAGGCAGTGATGGCGATCATCCTGCTCCTGGTCGGCGGGAAGTTCAAAGATTTGTTCTCGCTGGCGATCTTCGCCGAGTGGCTCTTCTATATGATCGCCGCCAGCACCATCTTCATCTTCCGCTGGCGCGAGCCGGACGTGCCGCGTCCCTACAAAGCCTGGGGATACCCGGTTGTCCCCGCGCTCTTCATTGTGGCGGCCGCTGTGCTGCTCTACTACACCTTTACTGACAATCTGCGGAATTCGTTCCTCGGTACGCTGGTGATCCTGGCGGGGATTCCGGTGTATTTATGTTTCGCGAAACAGAAACGCACAGCGTGATTCTCTGCAATTTCGAACCGCTCGGTCCAAGCAGGAAGCTGCTTGCTTCGGTTATAGTGATACCGCAACGCAAGTTCACTCCCAGGAGGCTTTATGAGACGGAAGGCCACCACATTGTGCTTCATCTTTCTCGCGCTGTCAGCTCTTGCCGCGGCCCAGACGAAAATCTCAGGCACTGTCAAATGCGGCGCGCCTGACCAGCTGCAGAAGATGGATATAGGCGACAAACCGGGCCATGCTTACGCCATCAGCCAGGGTAAGTGCACCTGGACCAAGCCGATGACCATCGAGGGAATTCAAACCAAGGAAGACGTCGGCACAAACAACGAGGAAATCACAGCCACCAGCGCCCGTTCGCGTGGATACGTGCTGGGCACCATGTCCAACGGCGACAAATTCACCGTCCGCACCGACGGAACCGACGCATTGAAGGACGGTAAACCGCAGAGCACATCGGGCACGTGGAGCTTTGTCAGCGGGACCGGAAAAATGAAAGGTATCAAGGGCGGTGGCAAGTTCAAGGGAAAGCCGGAGGCCGATGGATCCATGGTCATTGAAGTGGAAGGCGAATACACCATGCCGAAAAAGTAGCCCTCTGCGTACATGGCAAAAATTCCGCTCAGCGCAGGCGCGCTGGGCGTTTTTATTGGCGACAGTCCATTACGCCCGGCTGAACTCGATTACCTTCTCCACCGGCGGCGCGGGCTTGTGGGGAACAAGCTTTTCGTAGATCTTGATGTACTCGCGCGCCGAAGCGGTCCAGGAAAAATCCTTCTTCATGCCGTTGAGCATCAGCTTCTTCCAGTTGGCTTTGTCCTGAAAGGCCTTGAGCGCATCCGTGATCGTGGAAAGCAGCACCGCGCCGGAATAGGGCGTGAACTTGAAGCCGGTGCCTTTCCCGGTGACGGGGTCCCACGGCTCCACACTGTCGTCCAGCCCGCCGGTGGCGCGCACGATCGGCACGGTGCCGTACTTCATGCTGTACATCTGGTTCAGGCCACTGGGTTCGTAGCGTGAAGGCATCAGGAACATGTCGGCGCCGGCCTCAATTTTGTGCGCCAGCGAGTCGTCGTATGCCACTTTCACCGCGAACTTCTCCGCATGCTCGCGCCCCAGTTTGGTGAAGAGGTCCTGGTAGACTTTGTCGCCGCTGCCCAGGAGCGTAATGATCAACGGTAGGCGGACCAGGTCCTCAACGATCTCCGCAATCAGGTCGCAGCCCTTCTGCGCGGCAAAGCGCGTGACCATGCCGATGACCGGCAGCTCGGCGGTCTTCGGGTTCTCGATCCCGAACTGCCGCAGCAGGTCAAACTTGCATTCGGTCTTGCCGGCCAGGTTCTCCGGCGAGTACTGGCGCACGATGAGCCTGTCCTTGGCAGGGTCCCACTCGTTGTAGTCCACGCCGTTCAAGATCCCGCTCACGCTCCCGGAACGCTCACGCAGCACGCCGTCCAGGCCAAAACCGTATTCCGCCGTCTGGATCTCGTGGGAGTAGCGGCGGCTGACGGTGGTGATGTGGTCTGAGAAAACCAGCGCACCTTTTAGAAAGTTGACTTTGCCCCAGAATTCCATCTTGTCCAGGCTGAGGAGGTCCCATGGCAGCATGAGCAAAGGCAGCGTGTCCGGCGGGAAAAGGCCCTGATAGCCCATGTTGTGGATGGAAAAAACCGTGGCCGTAGATTGGAAGACGGGATCGTCGGCGTAGCTGGTGCGCAGCAGCACCGGAACCAGCGCCGTCTGCCAGTCATGACAATGGAAAATCTCCGGCGGACCCAGGATTTTGGACGCCTCCAGGACAGCGCGCGAGTAAAGGGCGAAGCGCTCGGCGTTGTCAGGATAATCGCCGGCAGGCGTGCCGTAGAGCGCGTCGCGCTCAAAGAACTCCGGGTAGTCGATAAAGTAAAATTGCACCCCGGAGCGCTTGCCGCCATCCAGCACGGAGCAGAAGCGGTACTGATCGTCAAACGGGATGGTCACACTGCGCAGCAGCACCTTGCCATCGGTGAGGCGCGTCTGTTTATATTTCGGCAGGTAGACGGAGACGTTGTGGCCCAGTCCGGCCAGCGCCTGGGAAAGAGCGCCTGCCACATCGGCCAATCCGCCGGTCTTGGAAAAAGGCACGCATTCAGACGCGGCGAAAACGATGTTCATCGGGGCCTCCCAGGGCTGATCTGGTCGAGCAAGACATCAGGGGCGGGCACATCCCGTCAAAGCAAAGTCTAAACGCGGGAAGAACAGGGGTCAATTTTGCGCAGTGTGAAAAAACCCAAGCTGGGGCAGAACTTTCTGGCCGACCGGCACGCCCCGGAAAAAATCGTGGACGCCCTGGGCGACATCTCGCAGACGGTGGTGGTGGAGATCGGCCCGGGCAAAGGCGCGCTGACGGAAATCCTGGCGCGGCGCGCGGGCAGGCTCATCGCCATTGAATTGGACCGCATGCTGGCCACCGAGCTGCGCTTCACCTACTCGCGCTTCCCCAACGTCGAGGTGCTGGAAGGCGACGTTCTCAACATCGACTTTCACACCGTGGTTAGGCGCATCAGCCCGCTGGATGATGTGCGACCGGTGCAACCCACGCGCGCGCGCGTGGTGGGGAACCTGCCTTACTACATCACGTCCGATATTCTGCTGCGCCTCTTCGATTTTCATGAGCTGTTTGAAACTATCGTGATCATGGTGCAGCGCGAAGTAGCGGAGCGCATCGCCGCCGGACCCGGCTCGCGCGATTACGGCCTGCTCTCCGCCACCGCGCAGCTTTACACGAAAGTGGAGAAGCTGTTCACGCTGCCGCCGGGCGCATTTTCGCCGCCTCCCAAGGTGTATTCGAGCGTGCTGCGCATGACCGTTGCGCCCCGGTTCCATGAGTTGCAGGTTGCCCCGAAAGAATTCATCCAGTTTCTGAAGACGGCCTTCGCCATGAAGCGCAAGACGCTGGTCAACAACCTGAAGACCGTCTACCAAGAAGCCCGCATCAAGAGCGCACTGAAGCAGGCCGGCGCCAGGGCCGACGTGCGCGCGGAAGCGATGGCGTTGGAGCAGATGGCGGGCGTGTTTAGGGATTTGGTAATTGGGTAAGTTGGTAATTGGGCAATTTGATCCCCGCCTGAAAGTAGCAAATGGGTAATTGAGGCGAGCGAGTTTCCTCAAATACCCATTTACCAACTTACCCAATTTCCCAATCTACTCAACCCAATTACCAACTTACCTGAACTTCGGCCTGTCCGGCTTCGACTCCGTCCGCGGACTTTCCACGCGCGGCGCCGGAGGCGGACTTGACGCGTGCTGAGCCGGCGCGGGAGCCGATGGCGGCGGACTCGATACATGCGGCGCGGGAGCCGGCGGTGGAGCCGAGACACGCGGCGCCGGCGGAGTCTCCGTACGCGGCGCTGGCGGTGGCGGCGGTGTTTGTTGCCGGGGTGGCGTCGCCGGCGCAGGCTGTGCTACCGGCGCAGACGGTGGCTGCTGACGAGGCACCTGGGCCGGGGCCGGATGCTCTCGCACTGCAGGCTCCGGCGGTTGCTGCCTGGGCACAGCGATCGGCGCTGGACGTTCGCGTACCGGCTCCGGTGGCTGCTGTCTCACTGAAGGTTGCGGTGCCGGCGCAGGACGCTCATGCACTTCCGGCGCGCGCTGACCCACAGCGGGCTGGCGCGGAGATTCCGCAGGCCGTCCCTCACCGGGTTGAACGGCGCCCGGATTCACGACCGGCGCTTGTGGCGTGCGCGGCTCCATCCTCACCGCTCCAGATGGTTGTGTGGGTTTGTCTTTGTCAATGCGCGGCACGCGGTCTTGAATCTCCTCACTGGTGAAGACGCGACGCCCGCGCTGGCCGCGATCGGCGTCCGTCTTGGGCACCTTGAACCTGCCGTCGTAGTCCTCTGGCCGGCGAGTGGATGGCGGTCCTGCCTGCCCTGGAGTCGGCGCCGGTCGTGCAGGAGGCGGCTTCACCGCAACCGGAGGCGGCGTTCCCGGACGTCCCGTGATCACGCGACCTCCCGGAGGCCGTGGCGGGAAATAGTCATGAGGCGGATTGGTGATGCGCGGACGCAGCCACCAGCCCTGCCAGTTGCCCGGCTGCCACATCCATCCCCGGCCGGGAAGAAAGATCCATCTTCCGTAGCGGTACGGCATCCATCCCCAGGGATACGCTGACACCCAGCAATAGCCATAGATGGGCGACCAGCTCCAGTAACCGTTCGTATAAGGGTCCCATCCCAAGCCGAGTCCGGTGGGCTGCCAGAGATAACCATAGCCCGGAACGTCGTAGTACGTGCCGTAGTAGTTGAGGTCGTTGGCTCCGTATTGATACGGCGACTGCGTGTAGTTGCCGCCGGAAGAAGCATAGGTCTTCAGATATTCGTCGCGCTGCTGGCTCCATTCGTCCAGATCGTCCGCCATGGCGTTCTTATCCAGGTTGTACT
>DASVFK010000115.1:0-4588 GCA_036380095.1 Candidatus Angelobacter sp.
ACCGGCTTGCGAAGTCCTGATCTCCACGGCGTTCGTGCGCGAGTGCATCATGGTCCCGGAAAAGACCCGCATGATCCATGAAGCCATCGCCGCCGGCACCTCGCAGTACGGCATGCAGACCTTTGACCAGTCGCTCTACGACCTCTACTCGCAGGGTCTGGTCAGCTACGAAACCGCGCTCGAGAACGCCAGCAACCCAGACGACTTCAAACTCAAGGTGCAGGGCATCCACTCCACCGCCGATGCTGCGCGCGAGCAGATGGAACAGGCCGGGTTCAGCAGTACGGGAAGGATTTAAGCTCTCTACCACGGAGGGCACAGAGGGCACGGAGCAAGAACGACAAAAGGTCAGGCGAGAAGCGAAAAGCCTCTCGCCTATTCTTTTTCTCAATTCGTGCTCTTCGCGTTCATTCGCGGCCAAACCTGCTTCTGCTATTCTTGCCTTCGTGGCATTCCAGCGCCCCAGGAAGAATTACAACGAAGCCGAGCTCTACGACTACGCCATCGGCGCCCTGGGCCGCAAGATGCGTTCCGTGGCTGAACTCAAGCGGCTGTTGCGGCAGCGAGTGGAAAAGGGCGAAGTTGGCGAGTTGCTGGTTGAAATGGTCATCTTGCGGCTGAAAGAGCAAAAATATCTGAACGACACGAATTATGCTGCCACTTACTCAGCTTATCGCCGCGACAATCAGAAATTTGGCCCGCGGCGCGTCGTCACTGATTTGAAAGCCAAAGGCGTCTATGGCGACGTGATCGAAAAGGCCGTGGGTGATGCCTATTCAAGCGTGAAAGAAGAAGATCAGGCGCGGGCTTTTCTTCGCCGCAAACGCCTGCAAAAGCCCGCAAGTAACAAGGATGCAGCACGCATCTTTCGCGCCTTGTTGCGCGCCGGCTTCAGCGCGGGCGTCTCCGTAAGGATCTTGAAGAAATGGGACGTGGAAGATGAGGTGCTGACGGCATTGCGGGAAGAAAGCACACTGGAATCCGAAACCTAGAACGGAAAGACGCATCGAACACTTGCCACTCCGAACCGCTTCTAGCGGTGAGGAATCTGCTGTTGGTTTTGAAAGTAAAAAGCAGATTCCTCATGGCTAAAGCCATTCGGAATGACAACGTCTAGCTCATCAGTTCCCGAACGCCGCTACCACCCAGAAGTTCGCATAGCCGTACGTTGCATCGGGACGATAGCAGACGCCCACGCCCATCCGCCGCCAACGCATGTCTTCCACGTACTTCATGAACGAATTGGGCAGCCTTTCCGGATCAGACAACGTAAACGTCACCACCTGTGCCGGAGCATTGATGCCGGCAATCGCGCTTTGTGAATTGCCGTTGGTGGAGCAGGCGGCGGAACGCAGGGACGAATCGGCGTGGGCATCCATCGCGCCCATGCCCTTCAGCTTGCGCGCGCGGTTGACGCTGGCGATGAACCTGTCACGAAACTCGGCTTCTGTATAGGCGCGCGTGGCGAAGGCAAAGTCCTCGGTGACGAAAAGATAGCCGCGGGCCTCCACCACGCCCACGCCGGCAGCATTGTATTTTGGGCTCATGATGTTGGCGCGATGACCGGGAGAGTGCATGAGCGCCGTGTGAACTTCTTCCGCTGACACAGCCGTGGCCACGTTTTCCGCAGAAGCGGTAAAGCGCGCGCCGGCCGCAGCCAAACGCACCGGCAAGGCAGCTTCTGAGTCGAATTGGTGGGAGAGTGTGCGGTTGGCCGCGAGCAGCCGGGAGTGTTCCCGCGCCGCCTGCGTCAGTTGCTGGTTCCACTCCAGTTTGTCCAGGCCGGCCTTCTCGCGCTCCAGGTTGATGAGATCAAAAAGCTCCTGCTCGGCCACAGAGCGGCTGACTCTTTTCTCCCCGGAGGGTGCGCCGGCCGAGGATGCGGCAGACGCGTTGCCGCGGCCCTGCGAAAACAATATTGTGCCCAGAGCGAGCAACAACATCCCGGCCAGGAAATGATGAACAAGACGCCTCATGCTGGAATGCCGATTCTAGCTTGATTCAACAGCAGGGCGAGAGAAAAGTTCTGTCCCGCAGGTGCATACACCTTCAGAGCGGACGATTGCCCTCGCCTCCAATCGTGACAATCTTCAGAGCCTTACGCCTGTGAAGAAAGAGCGCAACCGCCAACCCGGCAGCAATCGCCAGGGCTAGAAAGAACCACACCGTCGGAATTCCCACCAGGCAAATCAACACGATGCCGATGGCAAAGATAAAGCCGCCGGCGTTGCCGCCCACTCGCAGGCGATGCATGGTAATTCCCGGATGCGGATGGCCATCAGGTATGAAGAGGCTTTCTGTTGCCACTTTTTCCGATTCCCGGCGCAGCACGGCCGCGATGCCGGCTCCTGCGACCGCAGCCAGCAACAAGATCGAGATAAGCGCCCAGCCACTCGGAAAATAGACATCGTCGGCAAGATCCCACTTTGCCGGTCGCCGCAAGAGAACGACAAGGATGCCAGCACCGAGCAGAATTCCCCCGACCCATACCCACGCAGCGAACCTGCGTGGAGCAGCCTCTGTGTGCGACTCATGGTCTTTCATGGCGGTCCCTCCTTTCGAGACGCCTCGTCCTCTTTCATCTCAGCAAACCTGGTTGCTTGCCACTGCTTGGCACTATTCCTGAGTGTTAACGCTCTCCGCTGCCCACGACAGGGACGTAATTCTGTTCGCTCTGGGCGTAACCCTCAGGATCAGCGCGAGCATGACGCCCAGAAGGACAGCGCATCCTAAAAACCACCAGATCAAAGGGTTCTCCCACTGGAAAGACGGCAGCGGGTTTCCGTCTTGCCACTCGCCAAACCATTCCTTAATGAGCACCGGACGGTAGAAGAACGAGAGGGCGGTATCCGATTCAGGCGCATAGGCGCCGGGATTGAGATGCTCAAAAACAATTTTCGCTACCACAACGCCAACGGTAATGGCTGCAGCTCCACACAGAAGAGATTTGATTAAGCGTTGCCAAAGCGAAAAAGGAGCGCCAGCCTGAGTCGCATTCAGCGAGAGCGGCACGCTTCCCAGGCCGCGATGCGAGACCCAGATCGCAAGGGCAATTCCAAAAGCGGCTGAGCCTGCTGGAAATACCCAGAAGTCTGGAATCCCCAATAGAAGGATCGCCACAATACCCATGGCAATCACGGCTGCGGGGACACCAACGCCATCGCCAACCCGCACCTGATGCGTGGTGATGCCGGCATGCCATTTACCGGTCTTCATGCTTCCGCCTCCTGCACCGGCCGCGTGAGCGCACGGTCCGATACCCGCTCAAGCACGGCCAGGCACTATGCGCGCTTGGACTTGATCTCGTTCAGGATGCGCGTGACCTCTTCTTCTTTTTCCATCTGGGCGAAGCGGTCTTCCACGCTGGCCGTCTCATCCAGCAGCTCGGTCTTGGCCTGGCCGATGGCCGACTCGCGCAGCACCTTGTGCCGGATGCGGTCAAAGGCAGCGCCGTGGTTGCGGCCATCCACCTCCATGCGCGCGTCCGCGGCCTTGTCCAGGGTGCGGGCGCGGCGATGCTCGGCCATGAGCATCTCGCTCTTGGTGCGCGCCTCGTCCAGCTTGGCCTGCAATTTGTGGAGCGCGGTTTTCAGCGTTTCCACCTGAAGTTTCTGGTCGGCCACCTGCTGCGTGAAGCTTTCCGTCAACTGCTTCGAATGCAGCGAGCGTTCGATGGCGGCGCGGGCCAAGTCGTCCTGCTTCTTTTCCACCGCCAGCTCCGCCTTGCGCTGCCACTCGGCAATCTTCTCGCCGTTTTCCTTCTGCTTTTTTTCCAGAAGGTTCTGGTCGGCGATGGCGATGGCCACCTGCGTCTTCACCTGGAGCAACTGGTTTTCCATGTCCAGGATGATCTGCTTGAGCATCTTTTCCGGATGCTCCGCTTTATCGATCAGGTCATTCAAATTGGCCCGAATTAACGTTGCAACCCTTTCCAGTAGTGCCATAACTCCTCCAAACTAAACTCTGTTGCGCCGGCAAAGTCCGCGCTTGCCCTGCCGGCGGAAAGACTTTCAACCGCGCCGCCCCAACGATCACGCTTATCGTTGATCCGTGGCGGCGGAGACCTCCACGCTCATACGCTTCCGCTGGGCCGCATGTTCTCTCGCTCGGTCCGTCGCGCGCCGGCCGACCCCAGCAGTACGCCCAGCGCCGTGCCCATGGCCAGCCAGAAGATCCAACTTCCCGAAAGCATGGCCGCCAGGGCGCCTACAATCAGTCCCAACACAATGCCTGCAAAGGAAATCTTCTTCATACTCGCTCTCTATTTCAGGGCAGGCCTTAAAAGGCCTGCCCTAAGATTCAGTCGTTACTTGCTGCCTTTGCCCTTGCCCTGAGGTTCGTCTTCCCCGCTGTTGAGTCCCGGCCGGGGCGACTTGTCGCCAATCTGTCTCACCTTGGAGATCAGATCGGTGATGCTCATGCCGGAGAGCGACTCAAACAGCGCCGGCACCTGCGCGGCGATCTGCGCCATGTCTCCGGTGATCTTGCTGGCGCCGGCGGAAGTGCCGTTGCCGGTGGAGACAATGGTGATCTTGTCCACGTTGGCCAGCGGCTGCGCCATGGCGCGTACCACTTCCGGCAGGCCGCT
>DASVFK010000116.1:0-4613 GCA_036380095.1 Candidatus Angelobacter sp.
CATGGGGTTGGGGATCGGCGCGGGACTCCTCCTGCTCTCCACGCCAGAGGCAGCCGGGCGCCTGGGCGGAGTGACCCTGCTGCTGGGCATCAGCGCGACCTCGATCTGGGAACTGGCACGCGGGCGCGAGGAAGAGTAGCGAGCTTGCCCATCTATGGTTTGATTGGAGAACGCAACTGGCGTTTGAACACGAGCCGGCATCCCGGCAGAGTGGCCATCCGGACCTTACTTCTCCGGCGTCGCCACCTGCGTGGCCTTGACAATCTCTGGCGACCACATCTGCTTTCCCGTGGGTATGTTGCGCGGGTTGGGCTGCTGGCTTACCGCTTCGTTGTATGCCGCCAGCACCGAGCCATCGCACATGGTGTTGATCAGGCGCTGCCGCCCAAAAGCCTTTTCAATGGTTACATCCATGCGGTAGCCAACGGTGTACCATGGCCCCTGATAGCCGAAGTAAGTGAAAGCCTGCTGCTCTGCTTTTTCGCCGCTCAGTTCGCCCATCAGGACTTTCATGAAGAAGCCGTCCAGTTCCAGGCGGTTTTGGTAGAACCGTCCCATATCCAGGTCCCACCGCTCGTGCTTCTCCTGGCTGGCTGTGGCGCGCGGATGCGTGTCCGGCCCGCCCGCGGCGGCGAGCATGGCAAAGCCTTCACCGAACGCCGACACCCATTTGCGCACGGTCTGCACCGGCGCTGGTTGCCTGGCAGTGTCAGCCTGCACTGCCTTGGGGGGACATGCTGTGCCAAAGCCGATGTGGTGCAGCTCGTGCGCCAGCGTGTTCTCAAACTCGGCGCGGCTTACCTCGGGATCGAGGTATAGAAAGATGGCCGGGTCGGTGTCAACTTCAAAGACGAACGAATTGTCCTTCGGCTTGATGGAAGGATAGACCTTGGCGTGGATCTGGGCATCGTCCGGCAGGTAAGCCAGGGCCAGGGCCACGGGATTACTGATGTCTGCCTGCTTCCAGTCGTCCAGCGTGGCTTGCAGCTTTTCCGCGCGCGCCAGGAGCTCCGGCGAGAGCACAAACTTCTTGAAGTCATCATCCGTGAAGGCGCGCTGCATGGCGGCTTCGCGCTTCTTCAGCCGGCGGTAGCCTTCTGACACAAACAACTTCTGCCAGTCGTCGCCGGTGACTTCCTGGCCGACGGCGCGCTTGGCGACGATTGCCAGCACGGCTTCGGGTTCGTCGGTGATCATGCGCACTTCCACGCGCTCCTGGGCCGCCACGGGGGTGATCAAGAACAGACTGAAAACGCGGGCAAGCAACATATGCACTTAGACAGGATAACCGAGCAGCAGTTAGTCACCAAGGATTTGTGGGAGCCCGGAAGACCGGGACGCCGCCGCGTCTCCCGGTCGGTTGGGCGCATCTAATGAAGTGTTTTCATGGAACAAAAGCCCCTGAAGAAGGTGAACCTAATGATGGAGACCAAGCTCAGTTTGGCGGAAATCGCACTCATAGCGGGAACACGCATGGTGCTCGGGGCCGGAATCGGTCTTTTGCTTTCAACCCGGATGAACAACGATCAGCGGAAGGCGGCCGGACTATCGCTTGCTCTGGTAGGAGGCCTTACCACCATTCCCCTGATTATGGACGTGATCAGCAAGAAGACCGAGCGCGCCGAAATCAGGACAGCCGCATGAACGGGGCGCGGCGGAAAGCTATCTCGCTGTACCGCAGAATAAACGCAGATTCAAGCGGCCGGTAAGGAATCATGCTTTTGCCCATAGGATAACTGTGCTCTTCAGCACGGAACCTTCTTCCTTGTTTCGTGCCGGCGCTTCTCGGTGGTGGGTTCTCCGCCTGAAGAGGCAAATGCTGCCCAATCTTCATTTACAATCAACGGTTCGCCATGAACCGCCCTCTTGTGCTCATTATTCTTGATGGCTGGGGCTACGCGCCGCCGTCCAAGGCCAACGCTATCGCGCTGGCGCGCAAGCCCAACTACGACCGGCTCCTCCATGAGTATCCCAACACGCTCATCCACACCAGCGGACGCTACGTGGGACTGCCGGAAGGGCAGATGGGCAACAGCGAGGTCGGGCACCTGAACATCGGGGCAGGGCGGATCGTCTACATGGACATCACCAAGCTCGACCTGATGATCGAAAACGGCGAGCTGTTCTCCAATCCCGTGCTGCTGGAGGCGATGAAAAACGCGCGCAGCGGTGGGCGGCAACTGCACTTCTGCGGCCTGCTCTCCGATGGCGGCGTGCACTCGCACCAGAACCATCTTTACGCGTTGCTGCGCATGGCCAAGCAGAACGGTGTGGACCGCACGTACGTCCACTGCTTCATGGACGGTCGCGACACGCTGCCTACCAACGGCGCCGGTTACATTCAGCAGTTGCAGCAGAAAATGCGCGAGCTCGGTGTGGGCAAGATTGCCACAGTGAGTGGCCGCTATTACGCCATGGATCGCGACAAGAAATGGGACCGCGAGCTCAAAACTTTTGACGCCATGGTGGCGGGGAAGGCCGAGGGCGAGGAGTTCGTCGATCCGGTGCAGGGCATGAAAGATTCCTACAATCGTGGTGTGACGGATGAGTTCGTTGTGCCGTTTGTTTGCGTGGGACCGCAGGGCAGCGCAACGGCGGTGGTGCGCGACGAGGATTCCGTCATCAACTTTAACTTTCGCGCTGACCGCGCACGCCAGATCACTCGCTGCCTGGCGCGTGAAAGCGGATTGACAGCGCAGGGAGGGCGCGACCTCCCAGACGCAGAAGCGCTGGATGCTGCGATTCCACGTTCGCGTGCGCCCAAGAATCTTAAATATACCTGCATGACCCAGTACGATAAGCAGTTCACGCTGCCGTTTGTGGTACAGCCGGATTCACTCAAAAACATCCTGGCCAACGTGATGGCTGAACACGAGTTGCGCAACCTGCGCGTTGCGGAAACCGAAAAGTACGCGCACGTGACTTATTTCTTCAACGGCGGAGTGGAAAAGCCATTTCCCGGGGAAGACCGCGTGCTTGTGCCTTCGCCCAAGGTGGCGACCTATGATCTAAGACCGGAAATGTCGGCAGCAGGCATCGCGGAGACGGTGGTCAAGGCGGCGAACGATTCTGCATTCGATGTGGTGATCGTCAATTTTGCCAACGCGGACATGGTGGGCCACTCCGGCAAAATTCCGCCCACGGTGCAGGCGGTGGAGACCGTGGACGCGTGCCTGGGTGAAATTTACAAAGCTGTGCGCCAGCGCGGCGGCGCCATGCTGATTACGGCCGACCATGGCAACGCGGAGCAAATGATCGATCCGGCAACCGGCGGTCCGCACACGGCGCATACCACGAACCCTGTGCCGTTCATTGTGGTCAGTGAAGACGCGCAGAAGTTCGGGCTGCGGACCGATGGCTCGTTGCAGGACATCTCACCCACGGTGCTGGGCATGCTCGGATTCCAGCAGCCCAGGGAGATGACCGGGAAGGATTTGCGGGTGAGAAAGGGGTAGGCCAACCGTATGTCTCTGCAAAGATGGGCTTCAACAAGAGCCCACGATTGGCTGGCTAATTACTAACTGCTAATTACTAATTGCTGCCCTCATGAAAATCCTGATCGTGCACCATCATCGCTTCGAACTCTGGCATGCGCCGGCGTGGCTGCGCGAGCGGCTGCGGAAGACTTTCCCGGCATTTACTTTCGTACAACTGGAAGACTATGAGCGAATTGCTGAGGAGATCGCCGATACAGACATCTTCATCGGCTGGTCGTTGCGTCCGGATCAACTGGCGGGGGCGAGGAAGCTCAAGTGGGTCCACTCACCCGCGGCAGCGATCCACCAGCTCATGTATCCCGAGCTGATCAACAGCAGCGTAGTGGTAACGAACTCAACGGGCGTTCACGGACCGGTGGTGGCCGAGCATGCAATTGCGGTATTGCTGGCGCTGGCCAAGCGCCTGCCGCAGGCAATGCAATATCAGGCCAAGAAGGTTTGGGCGCAGGAGATTCTGTGGAAGGAGCAGCCGCGCCCACGCGAAGTTGCTGGCGCGACAGCAGCGGTGATCGGCATGGGTGGCATAGGGGGTGAATTTGCCGGCAGGGCGCGAGCGCTGGGTTTGAAGGTGCTTGCGGTGCGCGAGAATCCTGCCAAGGGCCCTGGCCTGGCCGATGCCGTTTTCGGTCCGGAGAAGATAGAAGAAGTCCTTTCTCAGGCTGATTACGTGCTCCTCTGTACGCCGGTCACGCCGGCCACCACCCACATCATCAACGCGGCGCGATTGCAAAAAATGAAGCCGGATGCATACCTGATCAACGTGGCCCGGGGAACATTGATTGATGAACGTGCGTTGATCGCTGCGCTCAAAGTGCGTCGTATCGCCGGCGCTGCCCTGGATGTTTTCGAAGAAGAGCCGTTGCCCGCCGATTCAGAGTTCTGGTCGCTCGACAACGTTCTCATCACTCCGCACACGGCCGCCGTCACGGAAAAACTGTGGGACCGCCACTATGACTTGATCGTGGAAAACCTCCGCCGTTTTCTCGATGGGCGGCCGCTGCTGAATCACGTGGACAAGAAAAGAGGATACTGAATAGTACCTGCCTGCTCACTTTTCCTTCGGACCAGTATCTAAAGAAGTTCGGAGGAGAGTTCGTGAAATTCCGCGTGTTGGTC
>DASVFK010000117.1:0-5800 GCA_036380095.1 Candidatus Angelobacter sp.
CAGCTCCGGCGCAGCCTGCTTGAAGCGGATTTCGAGCGCCGTGGAAACGTCGTGCACACGCGATAAGGGGAGCTCGTCTGAGAACGTGCAGTGGCAGGACATGTAGACCTTGTCGCGAACGCGCTTGATTTCAATCTCATGCAAATCAAGCACTTCCGGGAACTCCTTCACGATCGGCTTGAGCTTTTGTTCAAGGACGGCATCGCGCGCCAGCTTATTCCCCGGCTCAATGGTTGAGGGTTCGCTCTCAATATGAGTAAGGATGGTGGAGATCTCCGGGACTTCGCGGCGAATTTCAGCTTCCAGGCGCGTGACCAGGTCGTGGGCTTGCTGCAGGCTCATGGTTTCGTCGAGCTCCAGGTGCTGCTCTACGTGGATGCGTCCGCCCAGGTCCTGCACGCTCACGTCGTGCACGTTGAAGTTGTTGCGCGAGGCCACGCCGCGGATGCGGTCAAAGATGTTTTCCTGTTCGCTTTCGCGCGGCACGGAGTGGATAACCACGTCACAATCCGGCAGGATCTGGCGCACCGCGTCGGAGATTTCCGCCACCACCTGGCCAGAGCGCTGGAAAGTGACGTTGCGCGCCAGGCCCACTGTCAGGTCGGCGAAGTAGCGGTTGCCGGCGCGGCGCACGCGCACCCGCTCCACTTCAATTACGCCGTTGATGCTGAGCGCCGCGTCCACGATGCGACTGCGATAGCCGGCAGGCGCGGCATCGAGCAGCGCGTCAATGGTCTGGCGGGCAAGCCGCCAGCTCACATGCACGATCACTCCGGAAACCACCAGCGCGGCGATGGGATCTGCCTTGGCGAGCCAGGGAATCTGCCAACGATGTCCGGCCCAGACCATCCCCAGGCCCAGCGCCACCACGCCGGAAGAAAAGATGTCCGTGCTGAAGTGCAGCGCGTCGGCCTCCAGGGCCTGGCTATCATACTTGCGGGCGATCTTCTGCAGCCGGTGCGAACGCCAGTAATCCACGGCCATGGATGCGAACAGCACAGCGAAGGCCGCAGGCGTGGGATCGATGTGTACGGGATGATGTCCGCTGAGGCGATTCACGGCCTCCCAGACGATCCAGATGCAGGTCAGCAGCAGCAGGCCGGTTTCAATGAAGGCGGAGAAGTTTTCCACCTTGCCGTGGCCGTACTGGTGATCCGCGTCAGCGGGCTTGTCGGAGACGCGCACGGACAGCAGAGTGATGAACGCCGCCACCAGATCCAGGCCGGAGTGCGCAGCCTCAGAGAGAATCCCCAGGCTCATGGTGGTAACGCCCACGACAATCTTCAGAGCGGTAATGCCCAGCGCCGCCACCACGGAATTGAGGGCGACGGCGCGCTTTTCCGCGCGCATGTTCTCCAGGACGGGATTCAGCTCAGAGGTTGACACTAGCCCCATTCTCTCTCTTTGCCATGCTGCTTTCCAGCTAAACCGCTGTGCTAGGATGAATGATTCCCCAAGTTATACAACCTGGTTCATGAGGTCTGAAAACAGATGGTGAGAAAGCTCTTGATCGCAAGTGCCCTGCTTTCCGCGATAGCGGCAGCCCAGAGCGCCAAACCGCAGACGCCCAGCGCAAAACCGCAGGCACCGGAGGCAACCAAGCCCGCTCAGCCCTCCGCGAGCCCGGCCCAGGCTGCTGCGCCTGCCGCCAAAGCTCCCGGCGATGATCTTCCGCCGACCGCGCCGGTGATTACCATGAAAGGCCTGTGCTCTGACGCCACGGAAGGCGTGACCAAGCCCGCTCCCGGCAGCACCAAGGATGCCTGCATCTCTGTGATGACCAAGGGCGACTTTGAAAAGCTGGTGCAGGCGGTGAATCCGGCCTTGCCGCCAGCCATGCGGCGCAACCTCGCCAAACAACTGGTGGACCTGATGACGATGGCGCAAGCGGCGGAAAAGGCCGGGATGCAGAACCAGCCGAACTTCACTGAGGTATTGAGGATCCAGCGGCTGAATGTTCTGGGCAATCTCTATGGCAAGTCACTGGAGGAGCAGTCTCGCAACGTGCCGCCCGCAGAGATTGACGCGTACTACAAGTCGCACCTGGCGCAGTTCGAAGAGGTGAAGCTGCAGCGCATCTATGTACCCAAGGTGGACCCTTCCGGCAAAAGCAATGAGCCGGACAAGAAGGCGGCTTGGGTTGCCAAAGCGCAGCAGGTGGCCGACGAGATGAACAACCGCGCAGCCAAAGGCGACGACATGGGCACGCTGCAAAAGGAAGCCTACACCACGCTGGGCATCACCACGAACCCGCCGAACACGGACATTGGCGGCGTGCGCAAGGGGTCGCTTGCGCCTGCCTCAGAACAGGCGATTGCGCTGCTCAAGGCCGGCGGTGTTTATAAGTCTGACGAACCCTCAGCCATCGTCATCTACAAAGTGCTGAGCAAGGAGACGCTGAAGGAGGAAGCCGTGAAGGACGAAATCGGACGCACGATTTTCTCGGAAAAAATGCAAGCGCGCCGCAAGGAAATCAACGACTCCGTGAAGGCCGATTTTGACGACAAGTACTTCGGCCCCGCTACGCCGCCTCTGCCGCCGGGCGCGTCCAGCCCGCGATGACCAGGCGTTCACTTTGGTTTTTCCGGCTCAGGTGAACCCCTGATTGGTGGTGCTTGCGCCGGCGATAAAGTCATGGTTCTGCGGCGGCGGAAACGTGAGAAGCCTTTCTGGAGCGGAATTGGTTTGTGCTAGCATGGATGCACTCTTCCGCTCTTATTTTTGCATTCGAGAGGCAAATCCCACAGATGAAGCGACGCTTGTTGCTCATGGCCGCCGCGCGCACAGCATAATCCATGGCCGGACCACCGACAGTTCTGATCACCGGAGTCTCAGGCAACCTGGGTGTTCGTCTGCTTGAGTTGCTTTCGGACTTTCAAGTGATCGGCGCCGACGTGCGCGAGCCGGAACAAGCGTCGCGTCTGTTCCGCTTTGAGAAAGTCGATCTGGCGGAAGAGCGCTCATGCGACCAGCTTCTGGACCTGATGCGCGCTTACCGTCCGGAAGCCGTGGTGCACCTGGCTTTCATCCTTGATCCACTGCGCTCCGCCGCGGCTGATGCCAAGCACATGTGGTACGCCAACGTCGCCGGGACCAGCCGCGTGATTGAGGCCATTGCCGAGCACAACCGCATGATCGGCGGGATTGACAAGTTCATCTTCCCCAGCAGCGCCCTGGTGTACGGTCCTGACCTGAAGCTCCCCGTCACCGAAGAAGCCCGTCTCAACGCCCAGAGCTTGACGTACGCGTTGCACCAGCAGGAGGCCGACTACACGGTGCAGGCGCGCGCGGAAGGCCTGCGCAAGTGCAAGACTTACATTTTGCGTCCGGGCGTGTATGCGGGAGCTTCCGTCACCAATCACCAGCTTGGGGCGCTGCGCGGAACGCCGGGAGGGCCTAGTCGTCTGGCCGCCCGCCTGCGCCGCCGCCGCTTTCGCCTGCCGCTGCTTCTGCCCGCGCGCGGAAACTACCTGGAGCACCGCGTTCAGTTCGTCCACGTGGACGACATGGCCCGCCTCATCACCCACATTCTCGAACGCAAACAGGCAGACCCGCGCCTCACTATCCTCAACGTGGCGGGCCGTGGTGATGCGCTTTCTCTGCGCCGCTGCATTGAGATCGCCAGGATTCCGGTGCGCCGCGTGCCCGCCCGCGCCATCTGCCGCCAGGTTGCAGGCCTGCTCTGGGACCTTGGCATTTCTGATATTCCGCCGGAAGCGCTTCCCTACATCCTTGGCTCCTGCGCCATGGATACGGCGAAGCTGCGGGTTTTCCTCGGCGAACATTATCGCTCCATCATTCAGCACACTTGCGACGAAGCGCTGGCTGATAGCTTTGCGCCCGCGCGAGCTGCCCAGGCCACCGCCGCAGCGGCCAAGTAAGCAGCCCCTGGGGAAGGCGATGGTCCGCTCCGCGTTTGCTGCCCTTGTTTGGTCCAGCACGTCCAACATGCGATGATGGTCGCCCGACCCTGATGAATACCCTGCTCCATGACGTTGCTTATGCCCTGCGCGGCTTCGGCAAAGACCGCAGCTTCACCCTGGCCGCGGTACTGTCATTGACGCTGGGCATCGGCGCCAACACCGCCATCTTCAGCATCATCAACGCGCTGCTGCTGCGCCCGCTGCCGTACAAAGACGCTGATCGTCTGGCCATCTTGTGGAACCGCTCGCCTGGCCTGAATATCGCGCAAGACTGGTTTTCCACCGCACAGTACTTTGACATCAAGACCAGCGGCCGCAGCTTTGAGGACGTGGCCATCGCCATCGGCGGCGTAGAGAACCTTACCGGCAATGGCGAGCCGGAACGGGTCGGCGCGATTCACGTATCTTCCAACCTGCTGCCGATGTTGGGCGCGCGCGCCGCGCACGGCCGGCTCTTCACTCCGCAGGAAGACGCGCCCGGAGGCGCCGGGACCGCCGTAGTCGGCTACGGCACATTCATGCGGCGTTATGGCGGCGACCCCCGCGTGGTGGGCCGCTCGCTCACCATCAATGGAAAATCCTACGAGATCGTGGGCGTGTTGCCGCGGTCGTTCTCCCTGCCGCGTGAGGTCATGCCCACGCTCAACGGCGCCGAAGAGGCTGAAGTTCTGCTGCCGCTGCCTATGGCGGCGGACGCGGCTTCCAACCGCGACCACGAGGACTACAACATTGTGGCCAGGCTGCGTCCCGGCATCAGCGCGGCGCAGGCACAAGCCGAGATGGATACACTCACCGCGCGCTTGCGCCGCGAGCATCCTGATCTTTATCCACCTAACGGCGGGCTCACCTTTGGCGTGGTGCCATTGCTGGAGCAGGTTGTGGGCGACGTACGCAAGCCTCTCTGGATTCTCCTGGGCGCGGTGGTGCTGGTGCTGCTCATCGCCTGCGCCAACGTGGCCAACCTTCTGCTGGCGCGCGCGCTCACGAGGCAAAAGGAAATCGCCATTCGCGCTGCGCTTGGCGCCGGCCGCACGCGCCTCATCCGCCAGTTGCTCACGGAAAGCCTGGTACTCGCGCTTTGCGGTGGAACCCTGGGAACACTCTTTGCCGCAGCCAGCATCAAGCTGGTGGGCGCTTTAGGCGCAAAGCAGATACCGCGACTGCATGAGATCGCCATCAACGGTCCCGTTCTCGCCTTCACGCTGTTATTGTCCGTGCTCACTGGACTGGTGTTTGGCCTGGCGCCTGCGCTGCGGCTCTCTCGTCGCGATGTCCAGTCCAATCTCCAGGCTGCCGCGCGCGGAGCGTCGGCTGTCAACTCTGTCTGGGGACGCGGCCACAATCTCAACAAGCTGCTGGTGGTGGCGGAACTCGCCCTGGCCGTGCTGCCGCTCATCGCCGCCGGCCTGCTCATCCGCAGCTTTGCCCGCCTGCAGGATGTCTCACCCGGCTTTGATCCGCACAACGTCCTCACGCTCGAACTCACCATGAGCGGCCGAAGGTATGCTGAACGCCCTGTGGTGTTGGAGACGTATCGCCAGCTCTGGGAGCGGCTGGAACATCTGCCCGGCGTCTCGGCGGCCGGCGGCGTCTCTCATCTGCCCCTCAGCCAGATGTTCGCCTGGGGACCCATCACTGTGGAAGGCCGCGCGCTGGCGCCGGGTGAGAGCTTCATCAATGCCGATATCCGCATCGTCGCCGGACATTACTTTGAGGCGATGCAGATCCCTCTGCGCAGCGGCCGTCTCTTCAACGACCACGACACCGCCGATAGCCCGCGCGTGGCCATCGTCGACGATTCCATGGCGCAGCAGCTCTGGCCCGGACAGGACGCTCTGGGCAAGCGCTTCCATTTTGGCGGCGCCAATGACAAATCG
>DASVFK010000118.1:0-7238 GCA_036380095.1 Candidatus Angelobacter sp.
GGTGGGTATCACCATGACCTGCAGCTTGTAAATCTTCTCGAACTCCGGCGCTTCCGTTTCCGCCGTGCCGGTCATGCCTGCCAGCTTCTTGTACATGCGGAAATAATTCTGGAAGGTGATGGTGGCCAGAGTCTGCGATTCCCGCTCGATCTTGACCTTTTCCTTGGCTTCAATCGCCTGGTGCAGACCATCGGACCAGCGGCGTCCCGGCATCAGGCGGCCGGTGAACTCGTCCACGATGATGACTTCGCCGTCTTTCACCACGTATTCCACGTCTTTGCGATACATGGCGTGCGCCTTCACGGCCGTCTCCACGTGGTGCTTCATCGCCCAGTTTTCCGGGTCGGCGATGTTCTCGATCCCCAGCAGCCGCTCCACCTTCTCCCAACCCTGGTCAGTGATGGTGGTGGTCTTGTGCTTCTCGTCGACAACAAAATCGCCGGTGTATTCCTTGGGCTCGCCCGGCGGTTTTTCGATTTCCTCGCCTTTTATCAGACTCGGCACCACGCGGTTGGCGCGGTCATATTTGTCGGTGGATTCGTCGCTCGAGCCGGAGATGATCAGGGGCGTGCGGGCTTCGTCAATCAGAATGGAATCCACTTCGTCAACGATGCCAAAGTTGTGTCCGCGCTGCACGCACTCGGCCAGGTCAAATTTCATGTTGTCGCGCAGGTAGTCGAAGCCGAATTCGTTGTTGGTGCCGTAGGTCACGTCGGCGGCGTAGGCTTCGCGGCGCTCGTCGTCGTCCAGTTCATGCACGATCACGCCCACGCTCAGGCCCAGGAAACGATAGAGCTTGCCCATCCACTCTGAGTCGCGCTTGGCCAGGTAATCGTTCACCGTGACCACGTGGACGCCATCGCCCGAGAGCGCGTTCAGATAGACCGGAAGCGTGGCCACCAGCGTCTTGCCTTCACCGGTTTTCATCTCGGCGATCTTGCCCTGGTGCAGCACCGCGCCGCCGATCAACTGCACGTCGAAGTGGCGCATGTTCAGCACACGCTTGCCGGCCTCGCGCGCCACGGCAAAGGCCTCCGGCAAGATTTCGTCCAGCGCCTGGTTGCGGGCTTCAATGCGGCGTTTGGTCAGCTCTTCCAGTTCGGCGCGAAGCTGGTCGTCCGGCGCGCTCTGCATCTCGGCGCTCACGCGCGCAATTTCCGCTTCGGCCTCGTGGATCCGCTCTTTGATGCGCGCGCGGAATTCGTCAGTCTTGGCGCGAAGCTGCTCGTCGCTGAGCTGCTTCATCTCCGGCTCAAGACTGTTGACCTGCACCACCAGCGGCGCTATGCGCTTGAGATCGCGTTCGTTCTGCGTGCCAAAAATTTTGGCGGCTAGTTTCCCTATCAATCTGCTTCCTTTGCGGTTTCTCTTTGTTCCTGGCCTGCTCTGGTTGGCCGTCTTTGTCTCTAATTGGTTACGCGCCAGAGTACGCTTGGTTTCGGTTAAGAAAGCGCCAATTTAAGCCTAGCATATTGGATGCGGAAGGCTCCGCGTCGACGCTGGGGTGGGGCTCTGCTCTTCCGGATTTACCCGATGACGAGGGTCTTGGCGATTCCCTTGCCTTCGTCCCAAGAAACAAACCAGTTAGCTGATTCATCCCCGGGAATAGCCAACCACGTCCCTTTGCGACCACCCGTTCCAACCCCAGCGATTGGCAAAACTCATCTCAGCATTCCCACAACGTACGCACATAGGCTTCTAAATAGCTGTATACAAATGAGTTAACATAACACAGAAACATCCGGACATCAACCAAAAAGCGAAATCCTTGCACTCACCGCCTCGTTTTTGCAGCGCAGGACTCATTAGAGGACTCTTGATCCGGAGTGGACTTTTGATCCAGAGAATTTTGCTTCACAAGGGGAAGAACGTTAGCACCACGCTCGGACATCCTACAGAACGAGGACAAGCCTGGCTTGTTCGCGCAACTCATTCCAGCGGTACCCCAGCGACTACAAGCCGGCGATTCCCGTCCGCCACGCAATTGGAGCCCGCGGAATCACTGCCCTCAGATTTGTAAGTCAAAGGAAGTACCCTTATGCCGACAAAAACTCTAAACAAAGTCCACACTAAGTTAGGAACCACACCGGCGCCTCCTTCGCTCGATATCTCATACACCATGGGACCGATCACGGGGCCCGACAAGGTCATCGGCTTGGGCCAAAGCTATGCGTTTGGATTCAACATCACTGCCAACACGAACCGGGACTCGGTCTATGCAGTCTCGGCAATCGCGCTGGTGAACGGGAGGGGCCAATGGACCGCACAAATTCTCGATCCTCCCGTCGTACCCATCCCAGCCCATAAGAGTGCGACCGTCTTGGTTCAGGTAACAGCGACCACCATTGGCGACACCATTCAGCCTTCCAGATGTGAAGTAGTGCTATCAGCGGTCGAAATCAGCCCGGTGACACACGTGATCCCTGGGCAGGCGCGGCTCATGTTGATGGCCTTATACCCGCCTCCAACGCCCGACCCACGCGTTCATGTCGTGCTGGGTGACACCGGGGCGCAGGACAACCGTTTTGGCTCGGGATTGCAGGTGGGACTAAGGGAGATCGAATTCAAAGTCTTTGTCACCGAACCCGGTGACTACACGGTCACAGCGGAGCTGAGGGACCCCACGGGCTGGACGATCGGATCCATTCTTGGTTCCCCTTTTCACATTGCAGCAGGAGACACCGCAGGGAAATCGGTGTTCGTACCCTTGAAGCATGCAGTCACGGCACGCCAGACCGATCTTTTCCTCACCGTAGCCGGCGGGCCTGGTATCTCAGCGAAATTTGCCCTGCCGATTATGCCTTGAGAGTGAAGAGATTCATCCTCATCAGAGCCTCACGACCACCGGAAAGTGGTCGTGAGATTTCTGTGGCCACCCGCAAGGCGGGAAGCCCGTAGGCGGCGACGCATGTTTCATCAGCCTTACCGGCAATTGCTTTCCCTCTTCACCCAGCGCACCTGGCCCTGGGCCGTGAGTTCCAGTGCGTTGATGGGGCCGGCGACGGTGTGGTCTTTCGAGTTGCGCAGGATAAATTCGCCGGTGCGAATGGTCACGTAGACATCACGGTCCGGTTTGGTTGCGGCGGCGATCCAGCCATCGCGTTCGGCCACGCCCCGCGCGCTGCTGCCATCGGCCACCTCGCTGAAGAGTTCCATGGTCTCAGAGGTGCCCAGGCTCGCCGCGGGCATTCCATCTTCCACCGGCTTCATCTTGGTTATGTGAAGCGAAGAATACTTGCGGCTCCCCTGACACTCACAGCGCAGGGTGACGTAATAGACCACCAGGCCCTCTGCGTCCCTGGCGGCAAAGATCGCGCCTGCCAGTTGTGTTGATTTGCCGTGGAGGAGTGTCATGACTTCTCTGGGGTGGCGCGCCAGTCCGGCGTCGAGCGCGTCCTTCACGTTGCGTCCCCAGTTTTCCGCCAGAACCCTGGCCCGGTCCGGAGCGCCGGCCTTCAGTGAGCGCGAAACGGTCGCGGCTTCACGGAAGACGTCGAAAGCCGGCATTCGCTGATCTTGTCCAAAGTTGTACCGGGTAAACCCGGAAGCCGCAAAGATCGTCTCGTGCCCCAGGTCGGAGACCTTGCACTGATTATCCTGGTGAGGGCCGCCTGGACCGGAGTCAGTCACGCGGCTATCGGCGGCCAGCACCACACGGTCGCGTGAGTAGAAGATGACCACAACGGTCCCGTGTTGTATCTGCATGCCCCAGGCCCCTCCCGGAATACAGCCCAAGAAGACGAGAAGCAGCATTACCCAACCAAGGTTTCGCACGGCAAACTCTGAAGATGGAATTTGCAGCAAAGTGCTCACCATCTTACATGGTGAGCAAGCTCATGCAACATCCTCGCCTAACCCTGGATCAAGGGCGGCTGGGCCTTGAGCGAGAGTTGGGTTCCGCAATAAGCGCAGCGTTTCCAATCCGCTTTTATCGCGCGCTTGCATGAGGGGCACGCGGGTGAGAGCTCCACGCCGCATTGCGGGCAGAAGACAAAGCCTGGGCCGGCCATGTGTCCGCAACTGGGGCACGGCTGAGGTCGCGGATCGCGCATCACAAAATACAGAATGATCCCGATGCCGTTGGGAATTACGATGGAGAGGATCGTCCACAGCACGTAGCGCATGCCGCGGCGTCGCGCGTCGGCGTTGACGTAACCGATCAGCAGCACCCACACGATGAGCAGCAGCGCCGGCCATGAGGCGAAGGCTATCTGTCCCAGGGGCGGCCACGTGGACATCTTCGGATCACCGGGTATGGCAATGTAAAACAGCAGGACGAAAATGCAGCCGGCCAGTAGCAGGGCCACCACCCAGGCCACTGAAGATATGATTCGGATTTCGTCTGAAAAACGGTTCATGCGGTCACTCCTTCCCGCTGCCGGCGGTGGCCGAGCAGCCCTGCTGCCAGGGCCGTCGCCATCCAGGCCAACAGGATGTAGCCGACCCACATCGCGGTGAGCTGGCCGGACGAGACATCCAGCCACTGCGTCAGCCGGCCTTCCAACAGCCGCAGCAGCGGCCAGTTCAGCAATGTGGCCGTCCAGGCAAAGAGCAGCATCAGGCCCAGCATGAAATGGTTGGTGCGATGCGCCCTTTGCGCCTCCGCGCGCATCTCCATGGCCCGCCGGGTCTGTTCTAGCAGCCTGGGCGGTGCCTGCGGCGTAGGCAGCTCTTTCAATGCGCCGGTGAGCCGGAGCCAGCCGGCAAATTCTGTACGGCAGGCCTCGCACTGGCGCAAGTGTTCTTCCACGCGGCCTTGCTCGCCGGCATCGAGCGCGCCGGCGGCGGCCAGAGTGAGAAGCTCGTGAATAGCATCGTGTTCGTTCATGGTGTAATCCTGGTCCCGGATTCTGCTTCCAGCACTCGCTTCAACGCCTTCAAGGCGCGATGCAGGCGCGTTTTCACCGTGCCCAGCGGCAACGCCAGCGCCAAAGCGATCTCTTCCAGCTTCATCTCTTCCTCAAACCGCAACGTGAGCACTTCACGAAAAGCCGTTGGCAGCTCGGCCATCGCCGTGGTCAGCTGCCCCGCTCGTTCCTGCGCCAGCAACTGTTCCAGAATCCCAGCTTCCGAACTTGGCGCCAGTTCCGCCCTCGTCTCCCCTGAAGGCAGCGGTTCATCCAGGCTCTCCGGCTGGCGCCGCCGCAAGTAGTCGATTGCGGCGTTGTGGGCCACTCCGAACAGCCAGCCTTCAAAGGGACGCCGCGGATCGTAACGGCGCGCATGCTCCATCACCCGCAGCCAGGTTTGCTGAAAAAGGTCTTCAGCCGTGGCTGGCTGCCCCACCATGCGCAACAGGTATCGGTAGAGCCGATGCTGGTACCGCTCCATCAGCCGGGCTGCGGCGTCAAGATCGCCGCCACGCAGCCGCGTTACTTCGCTCTCAAAACTCACCGCTGCTTCCGGCATGGTTTCTACCAGCGCGCCCATATTAAATGCCTGCGCCTTATACGGATGGACCCTCAAAAAGGATTCAGGCCCCCATCTCCTTGCAGTTCAGAGGCTTGTGGGCTGGACGCGCTTTTCTCGCGGCATGCCGGACCGAGCCCGGCGGAATAGCGGGATCTGCGAACTAGAGCGGCGTCTCAGCCGTACAACACTTCCGTTTGCGGTTGTTCCCCTTCGGCGCGGAAGTCCATACCCGTCCATTGGCCCAGCACCATGGCCAGATATATCGGGCCCAGAACCAAATATCTGTGCCACAAGCGGCGAGGCTCCAGGCACAGGCGAAAGAGCCATTCCAGGCCGCGGTCCTGCATCCAGGCGGGGGCCATGGGGAGCGTTCCAGCCAGCATTGGGAAGGCCGCACCCACGGCAAGAATGGGCATCTTCAGGCGATCGCGAAACTCATAAGCCCACACCTCCTGGCGAGGGCAGCCCAGGCCGGCAAAAACAATTTGCGCCCCTGAAGCCCTGATTTTCTCCGCGATGCGATCAGCCGTCTCGCGGCTCACCTGGGCGAACTGCGAAGGTTCCGCTCCGGCAATCTTTACACCAGAAAATTTGTGCCGCAGCTTTGCGCAGAGCATATCCAACACCTCCTGCGTGCTGCCATAGAGATACAGCGGAATTCCCTCGCGCGCCGACCGCTCGATGACATCGAGCATCAGGTTGGGGCCATACACGCGTTGCCGTAGTCCGGCTGAGTAGAGAAGATTTAGCGCCCAGCGCACGGGCTGTCCATCCGCCACCACCATATCCAGGCGGTTCAAGCGGTAGCGCTGGGTTGCGTCGAGCACTCCGGTCATTACGCCGTGCACCGCCAGGGCCGAGACGGAAAAACTACGGCGTTCGAGCGCAGCTTCAATTACCAGCTCCGCCGCCCGCCGATGGTCCACCACATCCACCAGCACGCCCAGCAGGTTCTTTTTTCCCGATGATGTCATGCTTGCGCGGCCTGCGCCAACCTTCCCCAGCGCTTGCGGTTCTGGTCGTGGATCTCGCGCAGGATCGCCGGAACGTCATACCGCAACTGGTAGCCAGGATAGTGCGCCTGAAACTTGCTGATGTCGCTGACCCACCAGATATGGTCGCCCACGCGATTCTCCGGCACGTACTCCCACTCCAGCTTGTTGCCTGAGATCTCCTGGCAAAGCTCGATCGCCTCGCTCATGGAGCAGTTGGAAAATCTGCCCCCGCCCATGTTATAGACCTCCCCTGTTCTGGGCAGGGCAAAGAACCGGGCAAAGGCCTGGATCAGGTCAGAGCTATGCAGATTGTCACGCACCTGCTTGCCGCGGTAACCAAAGACCTTGTATGGGGTGCCGCTCAAGTTGCATTTCATGAGGTAAGCCAGGAATCCGTGGAGTTGTGCGCCGGAGTGGTTCGGGCCGGTGAGACATCCGGCGCGAAAGCAAACGGTCTTCAATCCGAAGTAACGGCCGTACTCCTGCACCATCACGTCCGCCGCCACCTTCGATGCGCCGAACGGGCTGTGCATGCACTGGTCAAGCGACATTTCCTCGCTGATCCCGCGTTCGGCATACCGATGGCCCGGCTCAACTTCCCAACGCGTTGCCTTCTCAACCAGCGGCAAGGAGTTGGGCGCGTCGCCATAGACTTTGTTGGTGGACGTGAAAATGAACGCGGCTTCGGGACAAAACTGTCTCGTCGCCTCCAGCAGGTTCAGCGTGCCCATCGCATTCACGTCAAAGTCCGTGATCGGGTCCTGCGCCGACCAATCGTGGGAAGGCTGCGCCGCGGCGTGCACCACCAGTGATATGTTGCCGCCGAATTTC
>DASVFK010000119.1:0-14964 GCA_036380095.1 Candidatus Angelobacter sp.
CAGGGCATCCACCATCATCTCCGTCTGGTTGGGAGGGACCACTTTGTCGTCTTCGCCCTGAAAGAAGATCACGGGCGCGGAAATTTGCGCGGCAAAGCGCAGAGGCGAGCGCTGCTCATAGACCTCCGCCTGCTGGGGATACGGGGCGATAAGGGAATCGAGATAGCGCGACTCGAACTTGTGGGTATCTCGCGCCAGGGCCGCGGGATCGCTCACGCCAAAGTGACTGGCGCCGCCGCTGAAGACATTGGTAAAGGCCAGCGCGCACAACGTGGTATAGCCGCCCGCGCTGCCGCCGGTGATGAGCAGCTTGCCGGGGGCGGCGAGCCCTTGCTTTACCGCGGCCCGTGCCGCTTGCGCAGCGTCGCTCACATCCACGATGCCCCACTGGCCTTTCAGGCGGTCGCGGTAGGGGCGGCCGTAGCCGGTGCTGCCGCCATAGTTCACGTCAAGTACGGCATAGCCGCGTGAGGTCCAGTACTGGATGGAGAACGCAAGGGAGCTGGTGGCTGCAGAGGTTGGGCCTCCGTGGCAACGAACCAGCAGAGGCGGAAGGTCGCCGGCCGGAGCGGTGAACTCAGGGTTGCGGGGCCGATAGAGAAAAGCATGAGCAAGCTGTCCATCTTCGGCGCTGAAGTCAAAGGCCTCAGCGACAGACAAATAAGGTTGAATGGCGGCGTCCGGCCGAGGCGCAGACTCTTTCAAGACCTTGGTCGCGTGCGAAGGCAGATCAAACTGAACGATGGAGGCCGGCGTGTCAGGAGAGCCGGCCCGAACAACAATACGGTTCGCGGCAGCGCGTACATACTGGAAGTCACGGCCCGCCAGAGGGAGCTTCTGCAACGTCTGCGCCGCAACATCGAGCATGCCGAGGCTCCAGAAGCCGTCTTGATTGTAAGCGCAGACAATCTGCTGCTCGGTGACAAAGGCATAGCAGGACAGCCCGAAGACCCACAGGGGCATGCCGAACTCGGCTTGCATGGGCATGAGGGGATGGCTGCCGCCTTCTGCCAGGCGATACAGGTTCCACCATCCGGTGCGGTCAGAGACATAATGGAGCACGCCGCCCGGCGACCACTCAGGCTGGTAGATGGATTCGCTGAGACCGCCAGCCACTCGCTGTGGCGACGAGAGAGAGCCATCGGCAGCCACAGCGGCCACCCACAACTCAGTCCCATCCCAGGGCATGTTGGGATGGTTCCAGGTAAGCCAAGCCAGGCGCGTGCCGTCTGGGCTCAATCGGGGCGAGGCGTAGAAGTCGCCGCCGGAGGCCAGCGTGACCACCGAAGATCCGTCGATGGCGAGGGCAACGATGCTGTTGACCGGCTGGGCAGACGAGGCGCGATGATCTTCCTGAACGGCGATCAGGCGGTTGCGCGCGTGGTCCACGATCATGTCCGCGTAGCGCAGCCCGTCTGCAGTAATGGCGCGCGGACTCTCCTGGCCATTCACGTGATAGATCTTCTGGTCAGAGAAGTTGGAAAAGAAGAGCCGGCCGCGGCTGACGAGATAAGCTCCTCCGCCATATTCATGCACGCGCGTGCGCGCGTTGAACGGCGATGGTATGAGGTCCTGCGTGCTTCCGTCGGGGGCACAGCGCACGATCACCGTCCGTCCGGTTTCCTGCGGACGCAGCTCAGCCCAGTAAACGTCGTTGCCGTCGATTTGAACGTCACTCAGGCCGACGACTTTGCCCACTACAAAGTCAGAAGTAATGGGCGAACGCCAGGAGCCATATCTCGCGCTGGTTGCACACATAGAGGGCCTCCTTCGACAGGGCAACATTCTGCAACGAACGACTAAACGAGATTAAGCGTCATCAAGCGAGCGCCAGCTTCATGAACTTGAGCGTGCGGTCCCAGGCCGATTGCGCGGACTGCGCGTCGTAAACCTCAGGACGCGCTTCATTCATGAAGGCATGCTGCGCGTCATAACGGTAGAACTCGATTTTTGATTTGGACTGCTTGAGTGCGTCCTCGAGTTCGCTCACCTTGGCGGGGGTACACCAGTCGTCGTGGGTGGCGAAGTGGCAGATCAGTGGGACCTTGTTGCTCTTGGGATCGAAAGCTGCTGCCGGAGGAATTCCGTAAAAGCATGCGCCGGCATCCATCTCCGGCACGTTGCCTGCAGCCAGGAGCGTGAGCGCGCCGCCCATGCAGAATCCGCCCACCGCAACTTTCTTGGAGGTCTTCTTGAGGTATTGCACCGCGCCGCGGATGTCCTGGACCGCACCGGGAAAGTCGAGACTCGACATCATGTGGCTGGCCTCGTCTGCGGCCTTGGCCAGCTTGCCGCGATAGAGGTCCGGCACCAGCGCCCGATAACCCGCCTGGGCAAGCCGGTCAACTGTCTTCTTGATCTGATCGTTGAGCCCCCACCACTCCTGGACCACAACAAAGCCGGGCAGGGCCGGGTCTGCGTCATTCTGCGGAGTTGCCATATAGCCAGGGCAGGTTTTTCCGTCAGGCCGGGTGAACTCTATGGTCTTTCCCATTGCGATTCCTCCAAATTGGTTAACTGCTCGAAGCTATCCATAGTACAGAAAACCTTACCACTGATGAACGGATGGCACGGATCATCGCGGATGGCGTGTGGCCAGGCGTTTTATCGGTTCACTTTCGTCAGCTGATAATAGGAACCACCGGAAAATGCAATCTTCTGGATAACGAATGTGGCATTTGCATCGTAACTGCTGTAGTCGTTCGAATCAGGGATGTCAAACACTACTTCGTTGTTGACCACATGTTCTATGTTCGTGGGTTCTTCGTCATATAAGACAATGTTTCCTCTGTTCGTAAAAATGAGTTTTCGATGAAATTCCTGGAAGTCTGGTAGCTCATGGCCGACAGCCTTCTCTACGATCCCCCGATGTGCCGTGTATTTGAAGACATAAAGGTTGTCCCATTCAAAGTCGGTCACATCTTTGATACGTAATGTGCAAGGGAAACGGCCCTGACATTTAACGTCAATGGCAGACAGCAGTTTGGCTTCGAATGGTGCATTGTGTTTCTTGCAGCCAAGCCCTATGCAAATGAGTACTAGTGCTGCGAGCTTGGTTTTCGTGAAACTGCACTTCGCCATTGCTAATTCCTTGTCTTCCGGTTTCTGGCCGCTGGCACCATCTTGCTGAGATCGATGCTAATACGAGTCCAGTGCGAGATATAAGTCTAATTGCCACTCGCATCCGTTCAGTTCTCCGCCCAGCGTCCAGCGCCTAAGCGCTGTTCCCTGAAGAGAACGCTTAGGGGGGCCTGAAGGGCCGCTCTCCACCATTCGCTGAGTTAAGACTCGTAGAGCCAAAAGCCGGGACACGAAAAGGCAGGGTAGGGTTCCTGGATGAGCTTCTGGATCCGCAAGGCGACAGGCGAGGATCTGGCACATCCTTTAGCTCATGCAACTTCGGCACCAGTTCACGCTACTTCGGCTACGGTCCTTCTGCCAATCGGCGTTCTCACCGGCACAGTGCCCACTTGGGGATGGAGGAAGCGTTCGCGTTCGTCTTCCAGTTCGTCGAGTTCGATGGCTATGCGTTCGTGGTCCCAGTCGAGTGCCGTGCCGATGCGGAGTGCGGCTTCGCGGCTGCAGCTTTCTGACCAGCAGGCGCCAAGAGCCACGGGGACGCGGCGCAAGACGATGTCCGCCAGCGTGACTGCATGTTCCTGTTGCGCGGCGTAAACGGCTTCCGCCAGCAGGTGGGTGGAATGGCTGCAGATAGGCTCGCGCAGGCGTTCATCGAGCGAGGCGATATGGGCCACGGAGAGAGCGTTGCGTCCGTACCATTCGGCCAGGGCGTGCGCGCTTTCATTGGTGATGCGGGCTTTGAAGGCGACCAGACGGACCCAGTGCTTCAGGGCCGATTCCATGCTGTCCTCGCTGGGACCGAGGCCGAAACTGATGGCTGGCTTGGCCATGGCAAGGCCCATGGTGCGGGTGACGTCGCGGGCAACGTTAACGGCAGAGCTGAGGTTGCCGCCGGTGACGGTGATGAGGCCGATGGCGCCCTGTTCGCCGTGCTCATGAAGAATGTGACGGCTGCTGAACGGAGCGGTTCTTGCGGCGCTGCCGCATGGGCCCGCCCAGACACCGGAGTAGCTGCCGCGAATGTCCGAACGAGTGAGGCCGGAGGCGGGAAATAGCCGGAGGAAGCTATTCATCAGGTGGTTGATCTCCAACGCGTCGGGTGCGGCCTGGGCGGGATCGCGGGAATCAGACACTTGGGTTGTGCCCACCAGAATCTGGCCGTTCCAGGGAATGACCACCGTGGCGCTTCCATCGCGAGCCTCCGCACGGACGCCCTGCTTGGGCGCTCCGGGAAACAAAGGCAGAAGCAGATGTGATCCGCGAACGCCTTCCAGTATGGGTTGAACTAATAGGTTGGAGCTTTTGATGACCTGTTCCGCCCAGGCGCCGGTGGCGTTGATGACCCAACTGGCACCCACGGTGAATTCGTGGCCGGTGAGCGCGTCACGCAAATATGCGCCGCTGACCCGCCCGCTGGTGCGTACGACTTTGAGCGCCTGCGTGTAGTTCGAAGCCACGGCGCCCGCGGCCACGGCTTCGCCGAGCCATTCGGCCACCACGCGTTCGGGAAACTCGCATTGCGCGTCTTCATAAGGATAGACAGACCAGCTCTGGCCGGAGTTGAGCTGCGCCTCAAAGGTGCGGCCGGCGTCGGGCCTGGGCTGCTTGTTGCCGTTCAGGAGTTGGTAGATCCACAGTCCGGTGCGGACGGCCAGGGAGCTGCGCAGCAGGTTGAGCGGGTTGCGCGGCAAGGCGAGCAGGAATTGCATCGGCTTGACCAGGTGCGGCAGACGTTCCATGAGCTGGTCGCGCTCGCGCAGGCACTCGCGCGCCTGGGCAATGTCACCGCGCTTGAGACCGCGCAGCCCACCATGGATGATGCGCGTGGAGCGGCTGGTAGCACCGGAAGCAAAGTCATGCTGCTCCGCGATCAGGGTGCGCATGCCGCGCTGGGCACATTCGCGGGCAATGGCCACTCCGGTGACGCCGCCGCCGATCACCAGGACGTCGAACACCTGGCCATCGATAGTTCTCCTGCTTCTTCTCTGCGGGTTCATAGGTGATTAGATGGAGAGAACAGCTGGAAATGCCGCAATGTAAGATTTCTTCAGAAAGACTTCTCTAACGTTTTGAGCGAGATATTACGAGAGAACAAACGCGAGTGAGAGTAGCTGAAGTCTGTGCCTCGCTAGCCAGATTCGGTTGTGATCAGGCGATCTCGCTGCGCACCGGCGCATGCGGCGTGCCCTGGCAGCCGCCAGGCGATGCCGGTCTGGGCTGAGGATGAAGGAAGAGCCTGCGTTCTTCTTCGAAGCTTTCCAGATCCTCGCCGATGCGCATGGAATCCCATCCCAGCGCGCCGCCGATCTTGGTGGCGGCTTCGCGGCTACAGTCGGCGGACCAGCATGCGCCCAGCGCCACGGGAACGCGGCGCAGCAGGATGTCGCCGAGCGTGATAGCGGATTCGTGGGCCACGGCCTCCACAGCTTCCGCCACCAGGTGGCAACTGTGGGCGCAGATGGGCTCGCGGAGGCGCTCATCGAGCGACGCGGCGTGTGCCACTGCGAGCGCGTGCCGTCCGTGCCATTCGGCGATGCCCTGCGCGCAGCCTTCGCTGATGTGCGCCTTGGCTGCGACGGTGCGGGCCCACTGCCGCACCACTGAGGCCACGCCTTCTTCCGCCACTGGGGAAGCAAACTGCAGCAGTTGTTCCGTCGCCGGGAGGCCGAGCTTGCGGCCAACGTCGCGCGCCAGGCTGGCCGCGGTGGTGAGCTTGCCGCCGATGATGGAGATGAGTCCGGCGGCGCCATCGGCTTTGTGTTCGTGCAGGATGTGCTTGCGTGTAATGGAGGAATATTTCTTCCCCGGAGCCCAGGGCAGCGGACGTACACCGGCATAGGCGTGATGAATGTCCGCGCGGGTGAGGCCGCAAGCGGGAAACAGCCGCAGGAGATTGCTGAACAGATATTCGATCTCCTCGGCCGAGGGCTGCGTCTGGCCGGGATCATCCGAATCGATGACCTCGGTACTGCCCACGAGCATTTGCTTGTTCCAGGGCAGAACAAAGATCTGGCGTCCGTCAGAAGCTTCCGTGTAGACCGCCTGCTCCGGAGCGCCGTGCCACTTGGGCATCACCAGGTGCGAGCCACGCATGCCGCCGATCATGCGCCGGGCGGAAATTCCCGAGGCCTTGACCAGGAAGTCCGCCCATGGGCCGGTTGCGTTGATGACCCAGGTGGCGTTCACGGCGTATTCCTGTCCGGAGATGCCGTCGCGCAGGCGGGCGCCGGTCACGCGTCCGTTGCTGCGCATGACCTCGAGCGCCTGCGTGTGATTGCGGACAACGGCGCCTGCATCCGTGCTTTCCGCCAGCCACTCCGCGACCAAGCGCTCGGGAAACTCGCACTGCGCGTCTTCGTATGAATAGATTGACCACTGTTGGCCGGAATCGAGGCGGCTCTCAAACATGGCTAGGTCAGAAGGACGATCGCGATGGCCGCCCGCCCAGCGATGATAGAGCCATAGCCCCGTGCGCACTGCCAGGCCGCTGCGCAAGAGAGAGTGCGCCGGCTTGGGAAGGACCAGCAGGAACTGCATCGGGCGGACCAGGTGAGGCAGCTCGCGCAGCAGGCGCTCGCGCTCCCGCAACGATTCGCGCACCAGCCCCACTTCGCCCATCTCCAGGTAGCGCAGTCCGCCGTGGATGATGCGCGTGGACCGGCTGGTTGTGCCCGCGCCAAAGTCCTGCTGCTCCACCAGCAGCGTGCGTTTGCCCTGCTGGGCACACTCCCGCGCGATGGCAACTCCGTTGATGCCCCCGCCGATGATCAGGACGTCAAAGCCCCGCCCATGCAATGGCTGCGTGCTACTCACCTTCACCATAATTAGATGCTTTTGCGGGGGGAAACAACGTTACTTCAGAACAATTGGTATAGAGGTTACTAATGCCCAGGAATCGGGGCAGTTTGGATGAAGCTATTTTAATAACTGGCCTGAGAGCGCGCCGGTCAGGCGTTTTATGCTCGTTTGGCGGCAGTGGCCGATTTGGGACGCATGGGCGAAGGCTCGCCCGGCTCCTCGATTTCCTCTTTTCCATGCTCTTTTGCGGCGTCCAGCAAGCTGGCCACGGAATCGCTCAAGCGCACGCAGTCGCATCCACTGCGCTTGGCGATGTAGAGGGCCTCGTCGGCATGGCGCAATAACATCTCGGAGGTCAGGGAACCGTCCTGGGAAAACGAGATGCCGAAAGAGGCGGTGACCTTGCCCAGCGGGCGCCCCGCATGCTCCAGTTGCAGACGGGAAATGGCGGTGCGCATCAATTCAGCGCGCTCGCAGACGCTTTCCGGTGAGCTGTCCGGGATCACGGTGAGAAACTCTTCGCCCCCGTAACGGCAGACGATGTCTTCACCACGCACGGAGCGACGGAGAAGAGCCCCTACTTCCTTCAGAACGTAATCGCCGGCTTCGTGGCCAAAGCTATCGTTAAAGGCCTTAAAACCGTCAATGTCCGCCATAATGATGCCGGTTCCGGCCTGCGATTCGCCGGTGCGCCGCAGTTGCTGCTCCAGCGTGGTCTCCAGGAAGCGGCGGTTGTAGAGTCCGGTGAGGGGATCGCGGATGGACTGGTCCTGGAGTTTTTCGCGAAGCTTCAGGTTGGCCAGGCGCAGGGCCGTGTACTCGCCGATCTGCTGAATCAGCGCGATGCGCGATGGGGTGAAGTGTGCCGGATTGTCCGCGCTCACATGCAGCAGGCTGAGCGTTTCACCCAGCGCGGAAAGCGGGAAGCAGATGTAAGCCTTGGGCCCCTCGCCGGCGAAATGGCGGCAAACCAGGCCGCAAGTTTCTTCCAGATGAGAATGGGGGCGGCCGCCGCGCACGGCGCAGCAATCGTCCGCGGAGTAGGCCCGCACGGGAAGATGTTCCTGGCCGCCCCAGGTGGCGCCGATGCTCATCTGGTTGCGAGTGCCGTCAACGGCGAACACCGTCCCGGCGCTGGCGCGCATGAGTTTCTGCAGGTAGGCCGCGGTGACGCGATAAGCTTCTTCAGCGTTGGCGCAGATTTGCAGGTCGGCCTGGACTTCGTTGAGCAGCTTGCTGTTTTCCGTTTCGCTCTGCAACTGCAGCAGCGACCCTTCCAGGTTGTTCTGCGCCAGCAGCGCCGTCTGTTCCGCGATGCGCAGTTTCTTGGATTCGCGCATCACCACGGCAAACAGCGCGCCCATCAAGGCGCTGAATGCCCCGATGCGGATCAGCACATTGCGAGTGATCTGCCGCGCGCGCTCCTGCGCTGCCTGATTACGCTCACGCAGCAGCCGCTCCTGGTCGTCTTTGAACTTCTGAATGGCGTTGCGCACGCGGTCGCGCTTTTCGTCAGTTTCAAGCGAGTGATAGATCAACTTGGTGCGTTGCGTGCGCATGTATTGGCGCAACTGCGACAATTCGTCGTTGATCCACACGCGGAGTTGCTTAATGTAGTTAAGCTTGGCTGGATCGTCCTGGATCTTGTTTTCCACCCCGTATAGCCGCTTCACCACCTGCTCAACCGCGGCGTCAAAATCGACGAGGTCCTGTTTTTCCGGGGTCAAGACGTAATGCAGCCACGCCTCGCGGGCATCTTGCAGGCCGTCTTCCACGCCGTCCATCTCGTGCAGGACCTGGTGCGTGTGTTCCACAAAGCCTTGCGCGCTCAGCAATTCGCGAGTGCTGGCGTAGCCGTCCCATGCCATCACCACCAGAAACGCCAGCATCAGGATGAAGGCAAACGGCAACAATTTGCGCGCATCAATGGCGCTTGTGAGTACGCTCTTCATGTGACCGAATGAAACAGATTTCAAAGCCTTCATCCTTTTCCCGGAACAAAAAGGGCGGGGAACCCAGGCACTCGACGGAGAAGTTGAGCCATCATAACCTTAGTACTCCTCTAAGTCGAGATAAGAAATGCTTCATTTTTTTCGTAATGCCGTAATTGCTTGATCATGAATAGCTTAGCCCCAATTTGCTGAGCTGATCCCGAAAAGCCTCTGCCCGCTTTTGCACACAAACCGGGACCCCGGTGGCGAATGTTAAAGTAAGGTCTGTGACTACCGCAGAGAGGTTTGAGAAGGCTGTGGCCATCATGGCCCGGCTGCGCGCCCCGGGCGGATGCCCCTGGGACCGCGAGCAGACGTTTGACACCATCAAGAAATACACCCTGGAAGAGACGTACGAAGTCCTGGAAGCCATTGACAATCGCGACTGGCCTGAACTGGTGAGCGAACTGGGCGATCTTCTGCTCCAAGTGCTCTTCTACGCGGAGATGGCCAGGGAAGAGGGCCGGTTCACTCTGGACGATGTTCTCGATACGCTCTGCAACAAGCTGATCGGCCGTCATCCTCACGTCTTCGGCGACGTGAAGGCGGAAGACGCCCACCAGGTGCTGCGGAACTGGGAAGCGATCAAGAAAGAAGAGAAGAAGCGGCGCGCCCCGGCCAACGGCGCCGAACCGGCCGATACGCACCTCGGCGGCGTTTCCACCAAAATGCCCGCGCTCATGGAAGCAGGCAAGATCAGCTCCCGCGCCGCGCATATCGGCTTTGACTGGCCGGACATCGAAGGCCTGTTCGATAAACTTGCGGAAGAGACGCGCGAGCTCAAGGAGCACGTCGAGCATCTTCCTGCCGGGGCCCTGCAGCCCGCGAACAAGTCGGTGGTCCCGGAAAACCTGCGCGCCCGGCTGGAAGACGAAGTGGGCGACCTCTTCTTTGTCCTGGTCAACATTGCCCGCTATCTGGCCGTGGACCCGGAGTCGGCGCTGCGGCGCACCAACCGCAAGTTCCGGCGGCGCTTTGGCTGGCTGGAGCAGCAGTTGCTCGCGCAGGGCAAGTCGCTTGAGCAAGCCACGCTGGAAGAAATGGAAACCCTCTGGCAGCAGGCCAAATCCCACGAGGAGGAGCGCAGTTGAGCGCCACCGAACCCGCAGTTGACCGCATCACCATCCGTAGTTGCTCCGGCGTGGAAGAATTCCGTGCCTGTGTCGCCTTGCAGAAGGAAGTCTGGAACTTTGATGACGTGGACCTTGTTCCCCTGCGCATGTTCGTGGTGAGCCATAAGATCGGCGGACAGATCATCGGCGCGTTTGACTCCGGCGAGCTTGTGGGCTTTGCCTTCTCCATTCCGGGCACGCGCGGCGGCTTCCCTTATCTGCACTCGCACATGCTGGCAGTGCGCGCATCGTATCGCGATCGCGGGCTCGGCCGCCGGCTCAAGCTGGCCCAGCGTCAAGACGCTCTCAAAAAGAGTTTCTCGCTTATCGAGTGGACCTTCGATCCGCTGGAGATCAAGAACGCCCACCTCAACCTGGTGCGGCTGGGCGCTATCGCCCGGCGCTACAGCCTGAACCACTACGGCTTTTCTTCTTCGCCGCTCCAGGGCGGACTGCCCACGGACCGGCTGATTGCCGAATGGTGGATCAAGTCCCGGCGCGTGACTGATTTGCTGGAGAAAAACCGGCCCCCGCAGTTCACCGTGGAGAAGAAGATCACGGTCCCCGCGCAGGTCTATGCCTGGAAAGCCTCTGACGCGGATCGCCCCAAGGCCGCCGAAGTGCAGCAGCGCAATCGCGAGCAGTTTATTGAGGCATTCGCTCTCGACCTGGCCGCACTTGGCTACGAGCGCGATGCCGCGGGCAACGGCACGTTCCTGCTGGGGCGATGGGACGAAGACTCGACCATGCCAACCACGGCTGGGGAGGAAAAGTGAAGATTCAAGCCATCACCCTGCGCGAAATCCAGATGCCGCTGGTCCATTTTTTTGAGACCAGCTTCGGCCGCACCACCCAGCGGCGCATCCTGCTGGTGACATTGCACACCGGCGGCCCTGAAGGGTGGGGCGAGTGCGTGGCCGGCGAGGAACCCTTCTACAGTGAAGAATCCATCGACACCGCCTGGTATGCCATCGAGCGTTACTTCGCGCCCGCGCTTCTGGGAAAGACGGTGGAGCGCGGCGCCGATGTTCCCGCCTTGCTGGCAAGGGTCCGCGGGCATCGCATGGCCAAGGGCGCGGTGGAAAACGCCCTGTGGGACGCTGAGGCCCAGGAAAAGCAACTGCCTCTCTGGCGCCTGCTCGGCGGCGCGCAAAAAGAAATTGCCTGCGGAGTCAGCATCGGCATCCAGAATTCAGTGGAGCAGCTTCTGGAAAAAATTGAGACCGAGGTGCGCGCCGGCTATCGCCGCATCAAGCTCAAGTGCAAGCCGGGCTGGGACGTTGAGGTCTTTGAAAAGGTCCGCGGCCGCTGGCCGCAAATAGTTTTGAGTTGTGACGCGAACTCCGCCTACACGCTGGACCAGATCGCCCACCTCAAGCAGTTTGACCGCTTCAACCTGCTCATGATCGAACAGCCGCTGTGGCATGACGATTTCTACTTCCACGCGCAACTGCAGAAGCAGATCAGCACGGCCATTTGCCTGGATGAAGCCATCCACGGCCGACGTGACGCCCAGGCCGCGCTCGAGCTGGGTTCATGCCGCATTATCAATATCAAGGTCGGGCGCGTAGGCGGTTTCAGTGAAGCCGTGGCTGTTCACGACGTGGCCAAGAAGTCCGGCATCCCCGTTTGGTGCGGCGGCATGCTGGAATCAGGCATCGGCCGTACTCACAACATCGCGCTGTCCACCCTGCCAAACTTCACCCTGCCCGGCGACGTCTCGGCTTCAAAACGCTACTGGAAAGAAGACATCATCGAACCGGCGGTGGAAGTTTCCCCGCAAGGCTTCATCACTGTTCCGGACACGCCCGGCCGCGGGTTCAAGCTGAAGACCGATTTGATTGAAAAGCTGACGGTGAGAAAGCAAACGCTCCGTACCGGCGCCGGCAGTGCGGCCGACTAACCAGCAATCAACGAGCTGACAGTGGCGACCAGGAAGATGCGTGAAAACCGGAGGTTGCCTGTGCTGGGACAATCCGTTCACTCCCCCCAGCTATTTGCCGTAAACACCTCGCCGCCTGCTGTGGTGTTGGTGAAGTGCAGCAGGCATGTTCCTTCCTCGTAGCCGATTTCGAGCGCGCGGGGCCAGCCGGCGGCGTTGGCGTGCAGGCGCAGCCAGCGTGGTCCTGCCACCTTAAGCACGCGGCGCTTGCCGTTATAGCCCACGGTGATGACCACGGCGGGAACGCCATCAGCCATCTCCTGGGCTTCCACGGCCTCCAGGGTGCGGTCCAGGCACTCGGTGAAACGCTCCTTGCCTTCCACGCGCTCGATGGTGGTTTCCACTCCCTGAAGCTGCGTGGTCAGCCACAGGCAGAACTGGCGCCACGCGGCCAGGGAGATTTCATGTGCCGTGATGGGTTCGCCCTGGCCTGCGGGTTTTCGCGAGCCGGCATCGCGAGGCACCAGGCGCGGTCTGGCGATCGTGGTGGTTGGTTCGCCGGCAGCATTATCCACGGCGGGGGTAATCTTGGTTTTGGCAGAGGTCATTTCTTTCTCTCTCATTCCTTCAGACCGCTTGGTCATTTCTCCGTTACTTTGGCGAACGATAGGTCAGCACTGGACATTCGGACTCCAGAATTACTTTGTAAGCCACGGTATGGCGCAAATGGGCAACCGCCGGGCTCTTGTGGCGCACGCCGAAGGCGATGACATCGGCCTGGCGCTCGGCGGCGCAGCTCAGGATGCGTTCGGCGGCTTCGCCGAAGTCCACCACCACCTCCAGGCCGCAGCGTGGGTCCACTTCGCCCGCAAACATGCTCTCGATCTCCTTGCGCCTGCGCGCTGCCAGCTCCAGGCCATGAAGGCGCAGTACTTCCTGCGATGGAATGATGTGGACCAGGGTGACTTTGGCGCAGAACTCCGCGGCCAGCGACGCGACCAGCGGGACCACCGCGTGCGACTCAGCAGAAAGGTCGGTGGCGCACACGATGTTTTTGATTGCTTCCGGGTGCTGGAAGCGCGCGGCCAGATGCGGACCGGCCGTCAGCACGGGGCAGGGCAGCGTGCGCAGGAGCTCTTCCGCCAGCGAACCCATCAGAAGGCGCATGATGCCGGTGCGTCCGTGGGCGCCTGCCACCGCCACGTCGATGTCATGATCGTGGACGGCCCGCAGGATCTCTTCCGCGGGATCGCCGGACTCAACCAGCAGCGTTGCCGCCAGCCCCTCCATTTCTTCGCTTTGCACAAGTTTGTTCATCTCCGCACGGATTTCGCGCTCGCTCTGGCTTTCCGCCACGCAAATCGCCTCCGGCGCCGCCATCACATAGGGCAGCGGCGGGGAAACGTTCTCCAGATAGATCTCAGATCCAAAACGGCGGGCCAGCGCGCAGACTATGGGTAGAGCAGCGCGGGAGGCCGGAGAAAAATCAGTGGCGTAAAGAATGCGTTTGATCTCAAGACGCGGAACAATCGGGACGACAACGGCGCTCATGACTGCCTCATATGCCTATGTTCGGTCATCCGTCTTCAATCCACTGTGATGAGGCTCACAGATGATGTGTGAGCGAATTTCAGAAGTGAAGACGTGGTTCCGTCTTTGCCGGTCCGGCCGAACCATGCCGGGGAATGAGAATGGGCTCATCGCCGTGCCCGCAAAACTCCAGGTCCATGGCGCTGTAGCAGGAAGGACACAACCAGAAATACTCAACATCGGCGTGTTTTTCCCCGCGCGAAACGGCAAAAACCCGCCCACCCCGCAAATACAGGAAAGGAGCTCCGCAGTCCGGGTTCGCGCATTGTGACACCACACCTGCACCTCAAGTGAGACAAAAACAATTTAGCCCAGGCGCGTGCGGACTGCCAGTGATGGGCATCACACGCGACCCCTGCTCGATGGAACGGAAAAGTGATCATGATCACTGCGGGTTGTCACGCATTTCTTGAAACTGAGAAATTGATGATGAAGATCCTCCTCCCCATCGATGACTCTGTCTGCTCGCAGACAGCGGCACACGCTCTGGCCGGCCAGATTTGCGGAAAAGGCGATGACGTGGAAGTCCATGTGCTTCATGTGATCCAATGGCCAAAGATCCTTTCCGGAACGATCCCACCCGTACCTGGCCGTGAATTCGGAGAAGAGTTCAACAATTTTCTTGCTACGCGCCGGCAACAGGCGCGCACCCTGGCGGACGGCATGGCCCGGTTCCTGCGCAACGCGGGTTTTCAAGCGGTGGGCCTGGTGCGCGAGGCTGATCCAAAACAAGCAATCCTGGAGTACGCTGCCGAGTGGAAACCCGACCTGATCGTGGTCGGCTCGCATGGACGCAGAGGACTGGAACGCATCGCATTGGGAAGCGTTTCCGAAGCAGTGATGCGGCACGCACACTGTTCGGTACAGATCATGCGGCATTCTCCCTGCGCCTGAGCGGAGTTATCCTGAAACCATGAAAGCATGGCTGCTGAGCGCTCCTGCTCCGGTGGAAAACAATCCGCTCGTCTTCATGGATGTTGATGTTCCGGCGCCCGCAGAGTACGAAGTGCTGGTGCGGGTGAGCGCCTGCGGCATCTGTCGCACGGACCTGCACGTGGTGGAAGGCGAGCTGCCTCCGCGCAAATCGCCGTTGGTCCCGGGGCATCAGGTTGTGGGAGTGATTGAACGCCTGGGCGCGAATTCGGGCAAGTATCCCGCAGGCTCACGAGTGGGCATTCCCTGGCTGCACAAGACCTGCGGAAAATGTGGCTACTGCACCAGCGGACGAGAGAACCTGTGTGACGCGCCGGAGTTCACCGGCTACACCCATGATGGTGGCTTTGCCGAATACGCCGTGGCCCACGAAGACTTTGTGTATCCCTTGCCGAAAGGTTTCACTGATTTGCAAGCCGCGCCGCTGCTCTGCGCCGGCATTATCGGCTTCCGCTGCCTTCGCGTTTCCGGCATCACGGCAGGAGGCAATCTTGGCATCTACGGCTTCGGCGCCGCCGGGCATGTCTGTATCCAGGTGGCGCGCCATTGGGGAACGAAAGTTTTCGTCTGCACGCGA
>DASVFK010000120.1:0-3639 GCA_036380095.1 Candidatus Angelobacter sp.
CTGGGCGAAAATCCCGCCGAAGACACGGAACTGCTGGACAACCTGATTACCGAAGCCATTTTGCGTACCTACAAGCGGGCGGCGATCCGGACTTCCAATCCCATCCCGACATTCTCCGATCTACGGGACGAGCTGGCGCAATGGCGCGATGTGGATAAGAGCCAGCGGGTGATGGATGAAGCCCATCTGGCGGCCATCAAGCTGCGCAGTTGGACGGGAGAAAAGGGCATCTACTCAAAGCTCTTTGACCGTCCAACGACGATTTCACTTGAAAATCCCTGGCTGTTTTTCAACGTAGAACAACTCGCCGACGATCAGCGCCTCGAGACGGCGATGAGCCTGCTGATCGCCCATGCCACAGCCCAGCGGGCTTCCGGTAAGACGGGCCAGCCAAGTATCACGGTGCTCGACGAGTGTTGGTTCCTGCTTGATTCACCTGTGCTCGCTCCCGAAGTCGTCCAGTTATTCCGCACGGCCCGCAAACGCAACGCCAGTGTGTGGGGTATCAGCCAGACGGCGGAGGATTTTGTCGGGTCGGAATCGAAGCCCCGGGTGCACGGCGCCGGGATCGTTAAGAACTCGAGCATCAAGATCATTGGCCAGCAGCCCGGTGACATGACCGCCCTGCGTGAACACCTGCATTTGAATGCGACCGCCCTCAACCAGATCAAGCATTTCAGCGCCCCGCGCAAGGGACGCAGCGCCGATGCTCTGATCGTGATAGGTGAGAAGGCGGAAACAACGCACACCATTCGCATGGTGCCCACACCGGTCGACTACTGGATTACCACGAGTTATGCGCGCGAAAGGATGTACAGGAACTGGTGGCTCGCGCAGCACCAGGATGTGCCCCTTATTGAGGCTTACCAGGGGCTTGCGCAGGCGTTCCCGTTTGGCCTGGCCGACATTGAGCCGCTTCCGGAAGAAGTATCCGGAGAAATCATGAGAGGAGCAACGAAATGAAAAGTCTTTCTGGAAAACGAATCGTCGCAATCGTTGTCGTTTGTTCGATGCTGCTGATACCCGCGGCCGCCAATGCCGGACTGGCGGACATCATCACGCTCATCACCACTATCACCAGCACGCTCGAGAACAGCATTGGAACCGTGCTGGGCGGGATCCAGATGCTCAACACCACGGTGCACAACTTCCGGCAGCAGGTGCTGTTCCCGGTAACGCTCATTAACCAAGCCAAAGCCTTCGTGGGGCAGGTGCGGGCACAGTTCTCGACTCTAGCCGGCCAGATCCACGCCATCGAGATCAGCAGCGCGACTCTGGTCACTCCGCAACAGCTTGAGTCGCTGCTGCGCCATGGCCAGTCCGGAGGTCTGGCGCAGATTAAACCGGCGTTTGACAAGCTCTACACACCGTTGCCGCTGCCCAGCGACGCGCCGCCGGGGGATCGCAACCTGATGGACGCGGACGATGCCATGGCCGTGGGGTCGCTCAAGACGGCGGTGATATCGGACCAGGCGACGGCGCAGATGCTTGGTGTGGCTGACGGCATTGAGCAGCAGGTGGCAACAGCAGCGCCGGGCAGTGCTCCCATGTTGACCGCCCAGGCGCAGGTTGCCAATCTCCAGAACCAAGCCATGCTGCAGCGGATGCTGGCGGCTGAACTGCGGCAGGAAGCGACACGCCTCGCACATTCCAACACCTTGCGCAAACGCAGCGCCGAGGCCACCAGGCAACTGCGCGATCACATGCAACAGATTCTAACCAGGCCATAAAAGAGGTGACGTCATGTCAAAGCGGGAAGTCTTGAAATCATTGCTCCACAAGACCAGGGGTTTCGTGGGCCGGAAATCCGTCTTTATTACCGTTCTGTTGGCGGTGTTGGTCTTAGTGCCGCTCGGAACGCGTGGGCAGCTAGGGCTCGATCCGTGCTGCGCCATCATCTCGGCGGGCCTGAACTCGATCTCCGGACTGCTCAACAGCGTTGTTGCCAAGCCTTTGTCAGCGATTCAGCAGCTCCAGCAGCAGGCTGCCGATTTTGAGCAGCAGATCGTTTATCCCATCAGCGCGATCAACAATGCGCGCGGACTCGCCGGTCAAATGCAGGGCCAGTTGCGGCAGATGACCCAGCTCTACCGCCTGCCGACCAACAGCGCCACCCTGCCGACGCCGCAGCAGCTTGAGCAGGCTCTGCTATCGCACAGCCAACAGGCTATTTCGCAGATCAGTCAGAACTACTCAGCAGTCTACGGTGCCGTCATGGCGCCCGCGGACGCGCCTCAGCCGGTGCGCGACCTGGTCGATATGACCGACGCCGAGGCGCAGGCGGCACTCAAGAAAGCGGTTGAGATGGATGCCCTGGCCGATGTCGAACTGGCCGCGGCTGACCAGATCAACCAGCAGATCCAGAGTGCAGCGCCGGGCAGCGCCCCGATTCTCGAAGCGCAGGCGGCGGCGTGGCTGGTCCGCGCCAACGCCTATACCCAGTCGGCAATGGCCGAGCTGATACGGGTGCGCTCGATTGATCTCGCAAATTCAAGCGCACAGCTCAAGTTCAGCGCCAGCCAGACGAAAACGTTGCGCAATTCCACAGACCAGGTATTGGGAAGGTAAGCGAGGCGGCAGGTGTTTTACTTTCAGAATTTGCTGAACCAGGGACTGGCGGGCATCGATCGGACGGCGGTCCTTGCTACGATCACCGGGATTGCCTACACCGTCCTACTGATCGGCTTCCTGATCGGCCTGTATCAATCGGCCTTGCGGGGAGGCGATGTGCAGAGCCTGGGCGTAGCGGCCATCAAGTATCTGGTCGTGGCCATCATTCTGGCCAACTGGAGCACCGTGTTCCGCGAGGTGAATGATTCGTTTAACCAGGTGGCGCAGTTCATCAGCAACAGCTCCGGGGCAGGCGACATGTTTCTGAGCTGGATGGACCAGCTGAAGCAGCAGTTTGAGACCGGCGGCACCCAGTCTTTCCTGTCGATCATCACCGCGGCCCCAGCAGCCGCAATCACCGTTCTGCTGATTTTTGTCGCTTATGTTCTCTATGCGGTGGCGGTCATCATTTTCGGCTTTTTCTACACACTCTATGGCTGTCTGCTCTACACTCTCGGGCCGCTGGTTCTGGCTCTGCTGCCTATGTCCGGTGTCGGCCAACTGGCCAAAGCCTATGCGACGAACCTGATGGTCTGGAATGCCTGGGGAATCCTGTATGCGGTCTTTGGCGCGTTGATTACCGCAATTCAGGCGAATCGCATCAGTGATCTGTTCAGCTTCATGGGCTTTTTTACCGGGACCATCGACTCGACGCTGTTGGGACTCATCAGCATCTTTTACGCCCTTGCCATGATGGTGATCCCGTTCATTGCCAAGAGGGTTATTTCCGGTGACGTTGGTTCGTCGGCTTTTGCGCTGGTAAGGGCGGCAGCAATCACAGTTGGCGCTGCAGTATCGGCCGGCGCGGGTTTTGCCGCTGGCGCTGGCGCTTTGGGCGCCGGTGCAGGATCTGGCGCGGAGGCTTCCGGCTCAACCGCCGCACAGGGCGCTGCGGTGGGCAATGCAGGCGCGATGTCGTCATCCATGCCGCCACCCCAGCCAAGTCTGGCGCAAACGATTCGTTCCGGAATGATGAGCGCCGTCAGCGGCGGTCCACCGCCCGCGCCTCCGGCTGGCTCCAGCAGCGCA
>DASVFK010000121.1:0-25519 GCA_036380095.1 Candidatus Angelobacter sp.
CAGCTCGGCGGCATCAGCCGCGCGGGCGATGCGGATGTCCACCTCCGCCCAGGCCTCCGCCGCCACCACGTTGGTGCGCGTTCCGCCGTGGACCACGCCCGGGTTCACGGTGATGCCGCGCGCCAGATCGGTGAACTTGGCCACCTCCACGATCTGGCGTGAAAGCTCCAGGATGGCGCTGTGGCCTTTCTCGAAGTCCACGCCGGCGTGCGAAGCGCGTCCGCGCACGTGCAACGTGTAATCGCCCACGCCTTTGCGCGCGGTCTTCAGATGTCCTTGCGGCCCCTGTGAAGGCTCCAGCACCAGCACCGCTTCGCACGCTTTGGCCACCGCCTCCACCAGCGGACGGCCGGTGACGCTGCCCACTTCTTCGTCTGTATCCAGCAGGACGGTCACGGGGCGATGCTCCCCGCCAGCGAAAGCCAATGCTCGTAGCGCGAACAGCATCATGGTGATCCCGGCCTTCATGTCGTAAATGCCGGGGCCGAAGGCGCGGCCCTCTTCCTCGCGGAACGGCATGGACTTGAGCGTGCCCAGCGGCCACACCGTATCAAAGTGTCCGAGCAGCAGAATAGGCTTGGGCTTGTTTGCGCTGCCGGAAAACTCTGCCTGCAGGTGGTCGCCGAAAGCGGTTTGCGGATGCAGCGTGACTTTGCCGCCAAACCGCGCGAATTCGCTGGCGAGGAACTTGCCAAGCCGGTCAACCGCGGCCTTGTCGTCGCTCGGCGACTCGATTTCCACCATGCGCCGGAGAAGGTCCAGCATGGCGGATTGGTGCTGCTGGCAAAAGTCGAGCAGAGCAGAGGCGCTGGCAAGCATGGGAACGATGATGATAAATGGTCGGGCGCGGGCCCGGTACAGTTATAAATATTTCAGAAATAATCGAAGCCGGCTGCCGAAACCAACGCCCCAAAAGAAAACGGCAGGCTTTTTAGGGCCTGCCATTTTCCTCGACGAAGGAGATTGCACGTTGTGTGACGCTATGAGCTATTCGGGCCCCGTCCCGTCTTCGACCATTGGGACGGGCAAGAGCAACCTCATTTATTCCAGATGAGGGCCGGCCTTGCCCTGGTTGCCCGCAGGGTTTACAGTCAGCCCTGAGTCAGCACTGAACAGCTCTGAGCTGCTCGGCCCAATTTCCCGCCAGCCGCCAAATCTTCTATAATTCGCGCGTTACGCATGGACAACACTACCAATGCCGTCGCTGACGCCCTGACTGCGCCGCTCTCGATCACGCAGATCCAGGCCATTCTGCCTCACCGCTATCCCTTCCTCCTGATTGACCGCGTGCTGGAAATCGAGCGCATGAAGAAGATCGTGGCGCTCAAGAACGTCACCGTCAATGAACCTTTCTTCCAGGGCCATTTCCCCGGCTTCCCCATCATGCCGGGTGTGCTGATCGTGGAAGCCATGGCCCAGGCCGGAGGTACGCTGCTGCTGACGGAAATTGAAGACCGCAACGACAAGCTGATGGTCTTCACCGGCATCGAGAAGGCGCGCTTCCGCCGCCCGGTGGTGCCGGGCGACCAGCTTCGCATTGAAGTAGAGGTGCTGGCCTGGCGCAGGATCGCCGTGCGCATGGGCGGCAAGGCCTTTGTAGACGGCAAGAGGGTGTGTGAAGCCACCATCAGTTGCCAGCTGGTTCCGCGTTCGCGCGGTGAGAGCGCAACTGACTCCGGCGAGAGTGAACCTGCGGAATGATCCATCCCACAGCAGTCGTTGATTCCTTGGCCAAGGTGCCCGCCTCCTGCTCCGTGGGGCCGTTTTGCCAGATCGGCGCCGGGGTAGAGCTGGGAGAGAGCTGCGAGCTGATGTCGCATGTGGTGATCCATGGGCCGGCAAAGATTGGGGCCAACAACCGCTTCTTTCCCTTCTGCGCCATCGGCATTGAGCCGCAGGACATCAGCTACAAGGGCGAAAAAACCAGCCTCGAGATCGGCGACAACAATGTCATCCGCGAGTACGTCACGCTGAACCGGGGAACCGCCAAAGGCGGAGGCGTCACCCGGATCGGCAGCCATACTCTCATCATGGCTTACTCGCATGTGGGCCATGACAGCGTGGTTGGCGACCACGCCATGCTGGTGAACGGCGCCACGCTGGCCGGGCATGTGACTGTGGAAGAATGGGCCGTGGTGGGAGCCCTTTGCCCGGTGCACCAGTTCGTGCGTATCGGGGCGCATTCTTACATCGGCGGCGGCAGCGTGATCACGCAAGACGTGCTTCCCTTCTCCAAGTGCGTGACCCCGCGCCACACACAGGCTTACGGAATGAACTCAGTGGGCCTGGAGCGACGCGGCTTCACGAAGGACCGCATCCGCAGGATCCATCATGCTTTCCGTGTGCTTCTCAATTCCAAGCTGAACACCACGCAGGCCCTGGAGAAGCTCAAGGCTGAAGGCGACCAGGGTGAGGACGTGGCCATGCTGCTCCAGTTCATCGAATCCTCGGAACGCGGAGTGATTAAGTAGATTTGGTAATTGGGTAATTGGGTAAACGACTCAGACCGTGACCTCCGGCAACAAACTTGGGCTCATCGCGGGCAACGGCAGCTTCCCTCTGCTGCTGCTGGACGCGGCGCGCGCGCAGGGCACTGAAGTGGTGGTGGCGGCCATCAAGGAAGAAACCTCGCCTTTGATCGAGCAGCGCGGTGCGGCGGCGGTCTACTGGATGTCGTTGGGCGAACTGGGCAAGCTCATTGACACTTTCAAGAAAGAAGGCGTGCGTACGGCGGTGATGGCCGGCCAGGTCAAGCACAAGCAGATTTTCTCCGCCATCCGCCCGGACTGGCGCCTGGCCAAGGTGCTTTTCTCGCTGGGAACGCGCAACACGGACTCGCTCATCGGCGCCGTGGCCAAGGTGCTGGAAGAGGAAGGCATCCACCTGATCAGCTCTACTTCTTACCTGGAGCCGTTGCTGGCCAAGGCGGGCGTGCTCACGCGCCGCACCCCCAGTGAAACTGAACGCAAAAACATCGAGTACGGGCGTGCCGTGGCACGGCATCTGGCGCAATACGATATCGGGCAGACGGTGGTGATTGCCGAAGCCGCGTGCGTGGCCGTGGAGGCGATGGAAGGCACGGACGCGACGATCCTTCGCGCCGGCGAGATCATGAGGAGCGCGGCGCACGAGGCGGCCTCCGGTGAGGCCGCGCTCAGCCGCGCGCTCACCGTGGTGAAAGTTGCCAAGCCGAACCAGGACATGCGCTTTGATGTCCCCGTGATCGGCGTGAAGACGATTGAGACCATGCAAACCGCCGGAGCGACTTGCCTGGCGGTGGATGCGGGCAAGTGCCTGTTGCTCGATGGCGATCGCGTTATTGAAGCTGCGAACACCGCAACTATCGCGGTGGTAGCAGGTTAAGGCAAAGAAGCCGGGTCACACCCGGTTCGCTGACTTTTATCCTGCCGCAGACTGGGTCTCGCAACGGTCTTCCACGATCTTGTATTTCTGCCTGAGTTCCTCCAGCGGACAGAGGTTACTGGGTCTGTACTTGGCCACCGCTTGCATCCGCTGCTCCACCGCAACGTGCAGCAGCGAGCCCTCGGCAATGGGTCGCCTCCGTGCCAGATTGAGGCGAATGCCGGTTCGCCACTTGTCGTCCCATTTTTTGCGATGGAGTTTGGGCCAGACTTCTGCAATCCACCACAGCCCGTGCAGCGATTTGTGGATTTGCCCGGTCGGGTCAGGTTTCAGGTAGGGCGGCTGCCCACCCAATACCACCGCCTTGATGTCGGCTTTTAGCAACAAGCCGGCGCGCTCTGCCTCACATACCATCCACTGCAAAGCGATCTGTGAGAGCTGGCTCTGGTCCTCCGGATAGCTGCCCCCAACGTCCGAGTGCACGCCGGGAAACCATACCTGCGCCACGTCCTGGCTGGGAGCGGGAATAAACAGGTTTTGGCGGAAGAAGGCCCGCCGCTCATCGATGGAGACCGCGTGCCGCACAGTCTTCAGTTCAGGATTGTTCGCCGTGGAGGGGAAAGTCACCGCGTTGTACACCCAGCCAACAGAGCTCACCGTGTCCCAGACACCGACGAAATGGACCGGGCAGTCCCGGTCGTTGGCAAACGTTTTCTTGAACTCCCGGTTTACATCGAAATCGATCTTGCCCTTCAGAAGCCGAATGGCGTAAGGAATTTGACCTTCGTTGCCGTCCGTCATCAGACCAAGTTGATACAACATCCCACATAGGGCTCGCGCCGTGTAAGCGCCGCGACTAAAGCCGAAGACATAGATTCTGTCCCCTGGCTCATACGTACGCATCAGAAACTCGTAAGCGTCGGCGATATTTTCAGACAGTCCGTAGCCGAATGCCAGGCCAATCACCTTGGTCCATGTTTTCCCGATCCATGTGAGCGCACTCTTGGCTCCCATGGTGCCTACGCCAGGATGGTAGTAAGTGGCCTGGGAAGAGTCGTGTTTCAACATCTTGTACAGCTTGATTACGTTGGAGTTCTGGGCGCCGAATTTGTTGCCCGTGCCATCGCAGCAGACCACGATGTTTTTTGCCATGGCCACACCCCCAGACTGGGATTCTAATGCTTTCCAGGACCGGCGCGTATTCCGCAAGCCTCTAAAGACAGTAGTGCGGAACGCCGGGCAGTCGTTACGCGGCCATCCATGTCATCTTGTCTGACCCAGCAGCTCCGCCACGTACCCCTTCCACAGCACCGCCTGCGTGAGTGACATGTGGCCGCGCGTCTTGTCGCCGGCCGGCACCATGACAAAGCGTCCGTTCTTCACCCGCGGGACTTCCTTTTCCATGATGCCCAGCTCCGGCGGGTTCAGCTCGTCGTCGGCAAAGTTCACCGCCAGCAGGCGCGCCTTGATCTTCTCGAGATCGGGCGCGGGATTGTAGTCATAGGACGACTCGAACCAGTAGAGGTAATCGTTGGCGTCAATGGTTTTGGCGAAGTTGGCCATCAGCCCGTCATACATCTCGTTGGCTTTGGCGCGTGTGGGCGCCTGCTCCTGCATGCGCACCGGGCTTTCCACCATGATGTTGAAGATCGGCAAATAGTGGACAAAGTGGGTGGGCTGCTTCTGGTAATCTCCACTATTCCACTCGGGATCGTTGCGGATGGCTTCGATCACCAGCCGCCGCCACAACATGTTGCGGCCGCTCACCTGCACGGGCTGGCTGGCAATGGGCAAGAGCGCGTCCATGGCATCCGGGTAGCGCTCGCCCCAGAGCCACGTCTGCATGCCGCCCATCGAGGTGCCAAGGATGAGCTTGAGCCGCTTGATGCCCAAGCCCTCGCTCACCAGGCGGTACTGGCCCTCTACCACGTCAAGATAGCCATAGTGCGGAAACTTCGCATGCATCCCGTCAGAGGGCTTGCTTGATCCGCCGCGGCCGATGCCATCCGGCATGATCAGGTAGTACTTCTCGGCGTCAAGCGCCTGCCCTGGCCCAAAAAGCTGTCCGCCCAGCGAAGGCGCTAGAAAGTTCTTGCCTGTGCCCGTGGTGCCGTGCAGCAGAAGTACCGCGTTATCAATTTCGCCCTGAGCGTTGCGATGCGGCGTGCCCACCGTGGTGTAGTGCAGCTTGAGCTCCGGCAGGGTCTCGCCGCTCTGGAACTTGAAGCTCTTCACGACGAAGTCGGCTTCTTTCTGGTTGGGATAAGAAGGCGGAGTAGTCTGGGCATGAATGGCCAGCGCAAGAGCAAGTACGACGACACCACAAGAAACAGACTTCATGGGTACGGCCCTCCTTGGCGGAGAGATTGTAGATGAAAAAACACACGCAGGGAACCGGGCCGAGAATGGCAGAACAGCACTTCACCGCCAACATACGCCGAGGATCCCCGGGATCAATGCGTGATGGTCAGGTTCAGGTTGATGCTCGTGCTTTGCGAGCCGCTGGCGCCGGCCACGGTGATGACCGCATTGGTGGGCCCGCGTGTTACGGGGCCGGGCCCTGAACTTGATGAACCGCCGCACGCCACCAGGCCAACGATCAGAAACATCGTCATCGATATCACAGCGAGCTTGCGGCGCTTTTTGTTGAAGCCGGAAGCCAGCCCCATGAGCACGCCGGCGAAGACGAACCACGCGGACCTGAACACAACCGGTTTCAAGCTTGCGCTCTGAGTGTTGGAGATCGTCACCGAAAGAGGCACGCTGGTTGCGACAGCCGTGCCGGCAATGGTGACGGGATTCGGGTTCACCGCGCAGGTTGTGCCCACCGGCGCGCCTGAGCAGGTGAAGGTAATCGTCCCGGCAAATCCCTGGGGAGCCAATGTGATATTGAAGACCGCATCTTTGCCGGCTGCAACCGTTGCGGAGGTATTGCCGCCGTTGCCATTCATGATGAATTGCGGCACAGGGACAGTGACAGCCGCCGCTGCGGAGGTCGACGCCGTATAGGTTCCGTCGCCCAAGTAGCCGGCGGTGATGGAGTGGGCCCCCTCGGTCAGGTGAACTTGCAGTGTGGCCTGGGCCACACCGCCCGAAGGCGCGATCGCCACCGGGGCGCCCACTGGAGTAGTCCCGTCAAAGAACTGGACTGTGCCCGTGGGCAGCGCGGGGCCGGTGTTTTGGATTTGCGCGGTCATCTGCGAATTGGGCTGCGCGGCCTGTACGTTCAGCGTGACTGACGGCGTAGCTTGGGTCACGGTCAGGACACCGTTGGTTGAAGTCACCGCATAGTTGCCCAGCTTGGACGCGGGGTCCGCCAGGGCCGGTGCGATCGGGTAACTCCCGACTGCGCTGGCCGTGTTAGCCGCGCTGGCGAAGGTCGCCGTGATGTTGTCACCGTTCTTGATTCCGGTAATGGCGCCGGTGAACGCCGGGTTGAGCGCGCCATACGGGCGGCTGGCGTTGGCGGCGGTAACCGTGAGTGGTGCAGGCGTGATCGTGAGCGCGCCGCTCGGGACAACCGTGTAGTTCAGGAGCTTGTTTTGGGGATCCGTAAACGTGGGCAGGATCGCGTAATTACTTACGGCGCTGGTTGCATCTGCCGCGGTGTTGAACGTGGCTGTGATTGCATCACCGTTCTTGAGCCCGAGGAGGGCACCTGTGAAACCCGGGTTTGGATCGCCATAGACGCGGCTTACATTCACGGCCACTGCGTTGAGTGGCGCCCTGGCCACGGTAAGAATTCCGCTGGAAGTAAAGGTGTAGTTGTTGGCGCTGAAGCCTGTTCCCGGGACCACAACACCTGCGATGGGGTAGTTGCCCACAAGACTGGTGGCGACAGCCGAGGTGCTGAAGGTAGCTCCAGCTTGATCGCCCGCCTTGAGCCCAACTACCGTCCCGGTGAGCGCCGGATTCGGGTCACCGTAGAGGCGGCTCACGTTGTTTCCTGCCAGCACCACCGGCGCCGGATTAATGGTGAGCGCTGCCGGAACAAACTTGAAGGTGTAGTTGATGGCATCCAGCGAGCCCAAGCTGCAGGTGATGGGACTGGTCCCAACCGGAGTGTTGACGGCCGCCGCACTGCTGCAGTCCGGAGCACCCGTAACCACCGTAGAGGGGTCGTTGTTCACGAAGCCGGAAACGCCCACGGTAAATTGCGGGTTTGCATCGCCATAAATCTTTGAGGCATTCTGGGCGGTGACCGTGAGAATCGCCGTCGGCTCGCCATAGGATACGCGGTAGGTTCCGGTGGCCCCGCCTACGAAAGCGTACTGAATACCCTTGATCCAATGCCTTGGAAACGGCACCGGGGAACCGTTGAACAGTACCCGAGTCAAGGGCGCCTGGCCCACACTTACAGGGATCATCACTTCCAGGCCGTTCGCTCCCGGGGCAACCTGAAGCTGGAATACCAGATTGATCCCATCCCAGCTTACGGCGCTGATGGTGGAGCTGTTGCGGCCGTCAAGCCAGGTGAGCATCTGCTGCGCCGAGACGATGGGTACGCCGCGCGCCTGGGCTGAGGCCACAATCGCTTCCGATCCCGCGGAATCGACACTATCCGTATGCATGTTCGCGGTAAAGACGCCGTAGTACCCAAGCGGGCCAAGGGCATTGTCGAGCAGCGTGTCGATCGTAAAGGGATAGCTCTGGCCGGACTCATCGGTCATCTGCGTGGCCGCCTGATAAACGTCCACGAGCGCCCCATTCCGCGTGGCAAAGCGCATGGGCAAGCCCGATCCGTTCATGAATCCGGGACGGCCAAGAATCCACGTTCCCGGCCAGTAGTAGTAATTCGAGTCAAAACGGATGCCATGCGCCAGCTCGACCTGGGGCACGGTGTCATAGTCATTCCACAGGACGCAGTGGGTGCGGCTGGTCTGGGGAGCGGGCATGGCCGGCCAGGTCGTGGCGAAAGCGGCAAGCTGGTTGGTAAAGCTGCTTTGCAGCAAGCCGGGCGTCAAGTCAACGCACTCAGTGAGCAGGTGCAACGCCAGTTCGAAGCCTTGCGACGAGTACTGCTGTGCCTTCTGCCGGCTCATGGGAACGTCCGAGTACACATAGGACGTGGAACGTACACACTCCCAGTTATCGACCGAGCAGTTGGCCGGGCTGGCCGCGATGTATTGGTCCCAACGTCCGGCAGTCCCGCCGTTGCCGTGATCGTCGCCCGTCATGACCACGGCGGCCTTCAATCCGCGCGGCAGGTACCAGAGACGCGGCAACGGCCGGCGGGTGAGGTTCATGGTGAGGATCATGTTGGCCAGCAGCCGCTGCTGTTCGTCCGCCTGAGGAATCGCAACCTTGCTCAGATCGAGATAGTCGGGGGCAGTCCCGCCGAAAAAGAGGTCATTGGGCCGGATCGGCGCCACGCCGTCGCGCTCCTGTCCTGACCACGCAGGATTGCCCTGGCGGGTAAAGACCACCGAACGCGCCAGATCATAAGCGAAGAAGGCGGCCTGGCCGTCGCCGAAGTTGTTCAAGCCCACAGCCGGATTACTGAGCGCCGTGGTGGAGTTGCTGTACAACGTTGCAATCCTGGTGGCGCCGCTGAGCGTGTAAAGATCGGCCGCGTCATGGAACTGCAGACTCTCACCGGTGATGCCCGCGCCCGGGCCCGAAGCGGTACTGATGGCCATGTAAGCGTCGGACAGAGTGGTTCCGGCATCGGCGATGCCAAGCATTCCCGCCAGTTGTTTATCGGGGCGCATGGCAATCAGGTTGCCGCCGCCGCTCACCCATGTCTGCAAGGTGCTCACCTGGCCCACGGTCAGGGACATCTGCGGCAGCAACACTACGTCATAGTCTGCAAGCAAGGCGGCGCTGAGTTGTCCGAGATCGGCGGTGGCAAATTCGGTAAAGCCCTCATTGCGCAAAATCTCAGCGTAGTAACCGCTGAAGCCGTTCGCTGCCGAGGTAAGCACCAGGATCGGAGTGGTCGCTCTGGTCGGAGGTGGGGGCGGCGGGTTCTTGGTGGTAAACGACCACAAGAAATCGCTTGCCAGGACATTGCCATTAAGGTCCTTGACGCGCGGATCGCTTACCCCGCCCTTGAGAACGGCGGTGTAGCCGGTGGAATACGACAACGCGGTTGAGGGTTGCAGGCGAGCCACGTTATTGGCTGAATCCCACACGATGGATGCGGGAACAACGTTGTTCGCGCCATCCCTCAGCAAGAATGTGTCGGAAGTCAATGTGCTCGGGTCAAGCGGTCTGGCAAAAGAGGCAGTGACGAAATCCGTGATCGAGACCGCCGATGAACCGGGCGCGGGAGTTACAGAGACGACTGAAGGTGGAATGGCATCCGCGGAAACCACCAGGGCAAGATCTACCCAGTAGTTTGTGTCCGTGTGGGCCCGGTCCGGAAACAGCCCTGGAGCGCCGTAAGCGAACCGTCCGTTAGGTGCGGTATCAGTACCCCCGGGAGCATGAAGAGGAGCAGCGTCATGAGCAGCGCTGAAGTAGTTCGGGTCAGCCGAATAGTGGCCGCTGGGACAGAAGTATGCCGCGACGTAATCGGTATTGGCCATGATGGCCACCGGAGCTGCAAAATCCGCATGCTGCCAGCCGCCGGCTGTCTCGTTCGTGAATGCCACCGATGCGAGCAGAGTTCCGGAAGCAGTCCATAGATAGCCGAAATGGGGCCCGGTGTTGCCGGGCGATTTGTAAAAGCGGATGCCCGTAATCGTTCCGGCGATATCGGAATGGAAGCGGACGCCAAGATTGACGGGTGAGTCCGGACCGCCATCGGCCAGGTTAGGCGCCGCCGTGGGCGGCCAGAGCGAAAGCGAGACCGGACCGCCGAAGATGACCGTGGCGAAGGTCGCGTCGGGCGAGGTGGCCAGGTTGCCGAATGCGCCTTGCGACTTGACGGCAAAGTGATAAGTAATGTTCGCCGAGAGCCCGGCCAGCGTGATGGAGTGCGCGGTCGCGGCGGTGGAATCTCGCGCGCTGGCGGAGCCGTAAGCCGCTGTGGTGCCGTATACCACCTGGGAGTCGGCGGCCACATTGGTGGTCCAGGAAACTGTCGCGCTCGTGGTGGTCACGTTGCTGACAATCACATTGCTGATCACCGGCGGCGCGGGCGTCTCCACACTGATGGTGGTGCTGCCGCTGATGCCGGCCTGGGTCGCGGTGATCACCGTTGTGCCGGTATTCGCGGCCACAGCAAGGCCGCGGCCGTTGATGCGGACCACGCTTGGATTCGATGACGACCATACCACCTGGCCGGTAATGTTCAGCGAGCTTGCATCAGAATAATTCCCGGCCGCGGCGAACTGCTGCGTGGCTCCGGTGGGAAGGGTTGGGTTGGCGGGCGTGACGGTAATTAAGGAGAGCGCCGGCGACGTGCCCTGAGCTTCTTGCGCAATCCGCTGATACAAGGACTTGGCCGCCTGATAGCGCGCCTGGGCAGCGGCCAGCTCGGTGGGAAAGTATCCGTTCCACGGCCCGCCCAGCGCGGTGTTGGTCAAAAGGCTGTCCATCCACTGGACATAAAACTGGGGATCGTCAGCGTTTGCGCGCACGGGCGCGTTATCTACCGTGACAAATGTTGCAGCCGTGTGCACCATGTGGCCGTTGGGCCCCATTCTGCGCGCTGCCAGCCACCCACTCTTGGTGAAGTTCACACTTGCAGTCAAAGCTGCGGATGAGCCGGCGGTGACGGAAGCCTGCGTGCTCGCAACTACCACGCCGTTCGAAACCAGTTCGATGGTTCCGGTAAGGTCCTGGGCCGCAGACCACTGAACCGTCACCTGCACGGTTCCGCCTCCGGTCAAGAAGATTTCATCCCCGGGGCCGGCGCTGCCATTCACCTGCAAGTCCAGAAATTCGTTGTGGCCGTTGCGGGAGACCACGGTGCGCCCGTTGGCTATGCCTTCAATCCAGTTGCGGTAGGTCATATCGCCATTCGCAACACGGACGTAAGTCAACGGCGAGCCTATGGTCAAACCGTCATTGCAGGGATAGTCTGTGCCCGCGGCAAAGCCGGGCCGAAAGCCGCTGTTGAGCAAGCGATAGTAAGCCGCGATTGCCGAATCCCCGCCGTCCACATCTTCAGAAACAAAGTCAGCCGCGCCCAAGGCAACTTCAACCGGATAGTCAAGCGGCTTGCAGCAGCTCAGGGTCTGGGGAAATCCGGCGTCGAGCGACTGCAGGTGCGCGAAGCCGGCGATGGCGTTCTGCTGGTGCGCCCAGGTGAAGATGGACGAAGTGGACTCATCCCAGATCTGGTGGGCTTCCTTCAAGCCAAGGGCAACCACGTGGCCTCCAAGCGCCTGGTGAGGAGCAAGAGTAAAAGTGGGGTCCCAATGCCATTCCGCGTCCCAGTGCACGATGCGGCCCGGGGTGGAAATTGGAGCGTCCTGCCCATTCACCAGCAGGAGGTCCGTACTGGGATCCTGCACGTTGCCATTGCCCATGTCGGCGAGCACGCTCAGCGTGGCCAGGTTTTGCGTACTCATTTTGCTGGATAGGCTCGTGACCGATACCGGAGGACCGCCGCAGCTGCGATGCGCATGCATGTCACCCGCATACCAGCCGATGGGCTCCGGATTCTGCGCCAGTAGCGACGTACAGATGCTCAAAACGACCGGCAAGAGCTTGAGGATTCGGTTCACGGACACACTCTCTCCAACGGGAACTCAAACTTACTCTGGGGGATGAGCACCGCAATAGATTGCAATTGGTGTGCCGTGGTCCTGCACAGGCGAAAAAGTAGCTGCAAATGCGCTATATGAAGCTGGACGATTTGTAAGCTATACCAAAAATTAGACTTGCAGACTGAAATGCCGTGAGAAGACGATCAAGATCGACCTATTGATAGATACTTTTTGGTTAATCTGGCAGGCAACAATATCTCCAGTCTGTGTGAAAACAATTGCAACCTGATGTAAAGGGAAGCCTGGTTGAACAAGGATGGCAGGATTCTCCTGCCCTAAACGGACGCCCTGGCTTGGTGGTTCTGCCACCCCAGGAACGCTCCCATCTCCTCCACGAACACCTGCCACGCAGGCTCTTCGGCGAGAAGAATATGGTTGGCTGTGCTGAGCGGGACAAAGCGCGCGCCGGGAATTTCTGCTGCCAGGATCTTCCCTTCTTCGGCCGGAATCACCCGGTCTCGGTCGCCGTGGAAGACAAGAGTAGGCACGGAGACCTGAGGCAGGAGCTGCCGGACGTTGATCTCGTCAGTCGTTACCATGATGCGGGCGGCATTCTCCGGCTTCGCTGATATCCGCTGCAGATCGTTGAACCATTCCTGCTGCTCAGGCGTGGGGTTTTGGGGAATGTAGAACTTCGTGAACATCGACTTGAAATCCGGGTTGTTTTTCCCCCAATCCAGCTGCACCAGGGTCTCCAGTGCGCGTCTCGCGGCAATTTGTTCCGGCGTGCCGCGCGCGTACATGCCACGGGCAAAAGCGCCGAGCAGGACCAGGTGGCTCACTCGCTCAGGATGCCGTATGGCATAGCTGATGGCCACGGCTCCGCCCTGCGAGATCGCAAACAGCGCGAATTTCTCTACGCCTGCCGCCTCAACCACTGCTTCCAGGTCCTGGACCCAGAGTTCCAGCGACATCTCCTTCACGTCCGATTGCGAGAGGCCGTTGCCACGTTCGTCGTAACGGATCAGGCGATGATGTTTGGTGAACTCTGCGAGCCAGTGTTTCCACAGCGGGCTGTCCCACTCATAGTCGAGATGGTTGAGCCAATTGGCGGACTTTACCAAGGGATATCCTGAGCCGGCGCTCGAGTAAGCCAGCCGCACGCCGTCCGGAGCAACGCAGAACTGGATGGTTTGCCGCGGCACGATCGGTGTGGGCGGGCCCGGAGCAGGCGGCGCGGCCGCGCGCGAATGCGATTCGACCTCCGTCACCGCCGCCACAAAGCGATAGCCCACGCGCGGCACGGTTTCAATGTACGACTGTCCCGTTGCGCGCTCGCCCAGCGCCTTGCGCAACAGCGATACGTTCTTGTTGAGGTTGTTCTCCTCCACCACCGCGTCAGGCCAGACTTGCCGGATCAGCTCTTCTTTTTTCACCAGGCGTCCCGCGTTCTCCACCAGCACACACAGGATCTCAAACGCCTTCAACTGCAGAAAAACTTCCTCACCCTCGCGCAGCAGCCGGTGCTCTCGAGGATCGAGCTGGAACGGTCCGAACTGATAAAGACCTGCCATCCGTCGCATTCATAGAAAAGTAACAAAAAAGCGAGTTCGCCGAAAGGACTTCCAGATAGAAAGCAGCCTCTAATACTCAAATGCGCGCCAGTTGCCGGATGAATTTAAAGAGTCTGCCGGCCGAAAAGCGGCATCACAACACTTTAAGCAGGAGATGAAACATGCCTCAGTTACTTCCCGATCAGAGTTTCTACCCCACAGCCAAAATGGCGATGGAGGCAGCCCCGGAGAAACTGGCCTATGTGGCCATGCTCAACGAAAAGGCCAGTTCCCCGGACGCCTTGGCCGTGGTGGATCTTGACCCAGCGTCCAAGACGTACGGCAAGATCGTCCATCGCATTGACATGCCTAACGCAGGCGACGAACTGCACCACTTCGGCTGGAACGCCTGCAGTTCCTGTCTCTGCCCTCACTCACCACATCCTCACATGGAGCGGCGTTATCTGGTGGTACCGGGACTCAAGTCTTCCCGCATTCACATCATTGACACCAAGCCCGACCCGCGCAAGCCGGCGCTGAGCAAAGTGATTGAGCCGGGAGAGGTGATGAAGAAATCCGGCTACAGCCGGCCGCACACTTCGCATTGTGGACCCGACGGCATTTACATGAACGCCATCGGTTCGGCGGAAGGCAAAGGTCCGGGCGGGATCTTTGTTCTCGATCCTGAGACCTTTCAGATCAAAGGACAATGGGAAGCCGACCGTGGACCGCAATACCTCTCTTACGACTTCTGGTGGCACCTGGGACATGACACCATGATCACCAGCGAGTGGGGGACACCGGAGATGGTGGAAAACGGCGCGGTCCCCGAGTTGCTGCTGGGCGGCAAGTACGGGCATTCGCTCCACGTCTGGGACCTGGACAAGCGGCGCCATCGCCAGGTGTTGGACCTGGGAGCGGAACAGCAGATGCCGCTCGAGCTGCGGCCGGCGCACGATCCCGCGGAAACTTACGGGTTCGTGGGCGTGGTGGTCTCGATCAAGGACCTCTCGGCTTCAGTCTGGCTGTGGCACCACGAGGGCTCCAACGGCAACGGCACATGGAAGATCCGCAAGGTGATCGAAATCCCCGCGGAGCCTGCTGACCCGGAGAAGCTGCCTCCGCTCTTGAAAGGCTTCAAGGCGGTTCCGCCGTTCATCACGGACATCAACCTCTCGCTCGATGACCGCTACCTTTACGTTTCGTGCTGGGGCACCGGCGAGCTGCGGCAGTATGACGTCTCTGATCCGTTCAATCCAGTGCTGACCGGTACGGTACGGCTTGGCGGCATGGTGAGCCGGCAGCCGCATCCCAAGAATCCGGGACGCCCGTTGAATGGCGGTCCGCAGATGGTGGAGCTCAGCCGCGACGGCAAGCGCGTTTACCTGACCAACTCTCTCTATCGCGCCTGGGATGACCAGTTCTATCCCGACGGCATTCGCGGCTGGATGACGGTGATTGACGCGAATCCCAACGGCGGATTGAGTCTGGACTCCGGGTTTTTCCTGGAGACTGAGAACTTCCGTCCTCACCAGGTCCACTTGCAGGGCGGCGATGCGTCCTCTGACTCGTACTGCTTTTCCTGAGGCGGGATGTTATGAATGAGATGACCACGACAATGTCTTGGAGTGTTCTTTTGGGGCTGGGGGCGTTTCACGGAATCAACCCCGGCATGGGATGGCTGTTCGCGGTGGCGCTGGGACTGCAAGAGCGCCGCCGCGGCGCCGTTCTCTCCGCCTTGCTGCCGTTGGGTGTGGGCCATGCGCTGGCCGTGGCCGCCGCGATTGTGGTAGCGCTGATGGCGGGCGTGGTGCTCCCGCTGCATTGGCTGCGCTGGCTGGTGGCCGGCATACTCCTCACCCTGGGCGTGACGCGCTTGTTTTGGCACCGGCATCCGCGTTGGGCCAGCATGAGGGTAAGCGGCGGTGAGCTTACGCTTTGGTCGTTCCTGATGGCGTCCGCTCACGGCGCCGGCCTGATGGTTGTGCCGGTGTTCCTGGCGATGCCGACAGTGGCAGCAGACACCGGTCACCATCATCACGCAATGCAAATGGCGGCCGCCTCGCCTGCCAGCGCGCTGCTTGCTACCGCGCTGCACGCGGCTGGCTATCTGCTGGTGACGGCGGCTGTGGCGCTCCTGGTGTTCGAAAAACTTGGGGTCGGCATGCTGCGCAAGACCTGGTTCAACCTCGACCTGATCTGGGCGGTAAGTTTGATCGGCACGGGGTTGGTGAGCCTGGTGCTGGCGTGAGCACGTCGCTTTCCCTCTCGCGCCAATGACAATTGAGAGCGCGGTTGCTTTCTGCAACTGCGCTCCCGCAATGCCGCTCAGAACTTTCCTGTATCAACCCAGCCCGAGTCAATCAGGGTCCACCAGTCAACCAGCCCGCGTGTCACATAGCTATAGGAAAGCCACGCATATCCGTGCAGTCCCCAATCCCGTTCCCCACGAGTTGCGAACAAGCAAGGCGCCAGAAGATCTCCACTTAGAAATGGATACTTAACAAGATTGTTTCAACCCCTATTTGAATGCTGAGAGAAATCTTGGCGGCTGTCTTTCCTGGGAGGGCCGAGTATCCGGAGGGGCGGACCGTACAGGCGCTTTCCTTGCAGATTGTTCTGGCTTTCGTTACCTGCTTGGCCTTTGATAGAGTTGAGAGGCCAGTCTCACCGATCTGCCCAGAAACAGAATTGTTCTGACGCCGGTGTGTTTGGCTGGTGCTGAGTCACCTCCAGGCAGTTGTCGCCCGACTCGGCCGCTTGCGCCGGAAAGTCAAAGACCAGCCCATACGAAGTGGCGCCAAGGCGGGCCTGGAACCAGGTTGTGCTGCCTGGCGTGGACTCGAGACGGACATCGTAGAAACCAGAAGGTACGTTAACTTCAACATGGATGAATTTCGTTGTCGGTCCAATTTTGACCTTATGATCGTTCGCCTTGGCGCGCAGATTGACCCCGAAAAATGTCGGCAGGTTTAAGGTCTCTGGATGCTTTTGCTGCAGTTGGGCGAAGAGATTAGCAGAGTGCTCTCGCTCTTTTGCGAGCTCATTCTTGAGTTGGGCTTGGTTGCTCTCGAATCGATGTTGAAGGGTCGATATATAGAAAATAGAAACCGCAGTCAGGATTATCAAAGCAGCAATCTCGCAGTACGTCCTGAAATGGGAACGCCAATAATCAACACGTCCACCTCCGGCCGGAAGGAAACCGGGAACTGGATCGACCGGAATCTCTGCTTTTGACTTGCTAGAAGCTTTTTTTTCAAGATGAGACCGCAACAGTCGGGCAAAATGTACCTTCTCGTTGCGTTCAGGCGAACGCAAAAAATATGTATCGGCAGCATTTTTGTCCGCAGCACTCAGAGTCCCGTCCAGGTAGTCCTCGATGATCTCATCCTCGATTGAATCGACAATTTCAGCCAGCTTATCGTCGGAAAGGATTTGCAGGCTCAAGCTGGTTTCCAGTTCTTCCTGCTCATCAAGTCTGCCCAGCAAATACTGGCGTATCGTACTTTCTTCAGGGAAATTGCGATTCATAACCACCCTCGAACCATTGAATTTAGATCATCCTCTCCGTGAGGCAACCGGTCACACAAGTGCGAAGCCCGGCGCGGACCCTAAAGGCTTTGACCCGCAAATTACCGGCGCCCCCGTGTTCCTTGGCCAAGTGTTTTCTGAGTTCAATTCGCTGGCGTCCCTGGCCCTCGTAGAACCTGGTTATCAGGTTGCGATCGTCTTCAGGCAATTGCCCTAAACACTTCTCCAGGCACTGCAACTCTTGTTCCTGGTGGGGCCAGTCTGGCGAAGGAGAGGGAGGATCGTAATCTTCTATTGGGTCCGGCCGCAGGCGTCTGTCATACTCCCGCTTGATATACCTGGCCACTCCAAAACAACATGCACGGGCGTTTGGATACTCGTGCCATCGCTCCTCGATCTGCAGCACCCTGTCGAGCGTCTTGTCCCTGAGATCTTCGAGGTCAATGCCGGGACAACCTTTAAGAGCAAAGTATCTGGTTAACTTCTTTCGAATCTCTTCAAACTCTTGCACGGCTTTGTCCCGGTCTGGGGAAAGCCAGTGAAGAAATCTGTCAAAGGGTCCTGGACTTGAAGTGGATGACGCCATGGCGGCGACTACGATATTACAGGCAGGTAACGAATACAACGCATTACTTATAGTCGCCCTGGAGGATAAAGCCGGCCCAGAAAAAAGGCGCCGATCTTTGCTTAGTACGCGACATCTTCCACTGCGCGGCACGTAAGGCTGAACTCGGACTTTGACCTTGCTGTAGCCCTGCATAAACATCTTCCATCAGCTCTTTCGTGGCTTTGTCATCCACCTTCCATAAGCTGGCGATCACGCTTTTGGCTCCCGCATAAAGGAAGCCGCGCGGCAGCCCAATAATCCCTTCGGACTTCATTCCCTTGCCGAGGGCCGATTCGCACGCGCTCAGTACAACCAGGTCCGCAGACAACCTCGCGGTCAACTGGTAGATGTCTCCCAGTTGAAGGGAACCGTCTGGTTCCCGGCCGTTCCTACTGGGTAATGCCACAATCAGCCTGGACATTTCAGGATGCAGGGCATCAATTATGCCGTGAACGGCAAAATGGACATACCGGTAGGACAATAACCCTCCGTGCAACACAAAGCTCCTGCTGCCATTGAATTCAACTGTCGCATTCTCTTGCCCGAAAATCTTTTGGATGGCTTCGGCTTCCGCGGGCGAGCCCGGCAGCTCATGGTTGTTGGGCGGGTATGCCATCACGATTGCGGTGCGTGTTGGCGGGGGCCTGCTTATCTTCCTGAGCGTCGCCAGTGCCGAGACGGAAGGCAAGGTGACCAATTCATGGCGCTGAATCAAAAACTCGCTCTCCGCCTGGGACGCAACCAGTGCCGAAAACGGGATGTATTGCAGCAGACCATCCGGTACGATGAGGATCCGCTTTGCCTGCCCAAGCGCTGCCGGCGGCAAGAGGATGCCCCCTAATTGCCTTGCCAGCGCAGGATAGGTTCGGTCCGCTCTGTGTACTCTCGTGTTGTATTGCTTGAGTGTTTCCCCAGATTGCGGCTGTTGCGCGGTGAGTGTTTCCCGAAAAGCGGTGGCCAGTTTTCTTATCTCTTCGGCTGGCGGCAGCTCGTGAACCACGATCTGTTCATGGTCAACCACCCACAAGTAACTTCTATCTTCGCCGAGCCAATACTCGAGGACTCTATCGTCCTTCTCGATCTCCGCCTGTATTTCACTCAATGTGAGACCGTGGGGAGCTTTTAGCGGCGCTGCTACCTGGCCATTCTCCGGCTCTCGCGATTGTTTTCGCAATAGTTCGTCACACGGTAAGACTTGGGTTGAGACCTCCAGCAGGTCAAGCAAAGAACGGAATTTGCTGTTCTCTGAAGCTTCAAAGGCCATCCGCATGTAGCCTTGCTCCGGGTCCTGCCGGTGCAGAAGCATCAGGGCCTGGACATAAAGAGCAAAGTATCGGTGTACTGAAGCAAAATAGGCGGCGCGCGAATCGAAGTTCCTGATCCTGAGCCCCTGCGCTTCGATGATCTTAATGGTCTCTTCGATGGCAGCTCGTGCCTCTGCAAGACGATGCAGCCGGAGATGGATCGTGGCCAGTTCATACTCGATTCTTGCTATGTCCTGGTACTGATTGCTCTTGAGTTTCTCAGAACGGGCGCCCTGCAGCGTTTCGATGGCCTCGGCATACTTTCCCTGTGCCCGCTGGAGGGAAGCCAGGCGAATTAGTAGGTCCCCTATACCATAATGAGCATCGAGCCGGCGATATGCTTCCAGCGCGCGCCGATAGAATATTTCCGCCTGAGTGTAGTCCTGCTGCAGCTCGTAAACGCCTCCAATGTCAGCCTGGGCAGATGCTGCCTGCTTGGGGTTATGGGTCTGTTCCGCCAGGCGAAGCTTTTCGTTATAGAGAGGGAGGGCCTGCTCATACTTGTGCTGCACTGTGAGGGTCTTGGCCATTCCGGTGATATTTTCGACTTTAGCCAGACGGTCATCGATCGTGTCTAAGATCTTCCTGGCCTTTCGGTAGTTGGTGAAGGAGGTTTCAGAATCTCCTCTTTCCCGGTTCATGTAACCGATCCAGTTCAGGGCAACGGCTTCGCTGTCCCTGTCACCGATCGTGCGAAATCGCTTCAGCGCTTCCTCGTGATTGCATTGCACCGTCTCAAACCTGTCGGTCGCGGCGGCAAAACCTCCCAAAGCGGACCGCGCCTGGGCAACGCCATAAGAGTTGCCGCTTGAAGACCACAATTGAAGCGCTTGGCCTGCAAGGCGGAGTCCCTCGGCCTGATTTTCTAGAAATCGTATGTAGGCTAGCTGCAGAATAGCCAGGGCTTCTCCATCGTTGTCCCTGGCTTGGGCAAACAAATCTCGCGCACGGAGCAAGTGTTCCGCAGCTTGCGGTCCGCCCGAGTTAAGGAGGACCTCTCCCCGGGCCTGCAGTACTTCCGCTTCGACACCTGGGGAAAGGCCCTGTCCTTCTGCCAGTGCCTGTTTAGAGTAGGGGGCGGCAAGGTCTGAATTCCCTGTATTCGCATAAACCCTGGCGATGCGGCTGAGAGCTCGGCAGCGCAACTCCCGGTCCGCACCTGCTAATGCGAGGACACTGTTAAAGGAGTCTATCGCCTGAGGGTACTGGCTCAAGATGAAGAGAATCTCCCCGAGTTGCAGCGCGGCCTGGGCAGCCTCTCGATTGTGATGTGCGTCTTGATAGAGCCGCACACTCTGCCGCAACAAAGCGGCGGCCACGGTCAGATCGTTCTTTGTTTGCTTCTGCCGCAGCTTGGCCGCTTGGCGTGTATTGGCATCCGCTCTATGGAGCAGCAGACCTCGGCCCGGACCCGCTTTGCCGGCCATCGGGGGCTTCAGTGTTTCAGCTTGTTGCCCTCCGCCAGGAATACCCTGTTCCATAGGACTGCCGGGACTGATGTCCCGTGCGCACACTGCTACTCGAAATGCGAGAAGCATCCCAACCAGTGCGGTTAACCAGTGGGCTCTAAAACGTCTGTTGTGGACGGCTGCCTCCGTTGCGGTTCCGCATGGCCATTCGTCATAGAGGTTGTCTCCGGTCCGTCGCCACGCGGGTTGCTGTTCGGTCGAGGACCGGGCGGATCCATTCTGGGAAATTCTGGTTCCAGCCCTTTATGCTTTCCTTCCAACTTTCTATTTGACGCAAGCAAGTTCAGGGCACACTGCTGGGCCGAATACCGCTCGTCGAGCAGGTCGGAGATGTCCAGCGGAGGGGACTGCTTCGCCTGCTGCTCCGCATCCTCAGCCAGGCAGCGAGACCAACGTTGCTGGATGAACTCATCCCACTTGGTTTCCTTTGAGAACGCCAGACTGCCGTAATAGCTTTCAGTTTCTCCAATCCTCTGCCGGCGCACCTTGTTCAGCACGTCCATCCCACCTTTATTGAGGACGTCAATGCCGCCTTTGTTCAAAACATCCATTCCGCCTTTTACCAGTGGCGCAAGAGGCGATTCCATCGCGGTCTTGTCTGGTTCGGTGAGGTAGGGGAAATAGATCGAAAGTCCGTGGCAGTGTTTATTCTGCGGGGCCTGGTTTTCGATGACACAGGCATTCTCATCGTGCAATTGGATCGCGTTGCATAGTTCGTCGCAGGCCTTTGCCAAGTCATCGTCCTTTATATTCTGCGCGACCATCTGGCTTCTCAGTTGCTCGCAAAAATCGCACAAATCAACATAGAGTCCAGCCAAAAAACCTTTGCACCCGGCGCGAGCATCAATGATCAGTTGGCGCATTTCGTCGTTCGCCGGCAGGCCAAGCAGGACCGTTGTAAGCTGCTTTACCCTCTCCGCGATCACTCCTACGTGTTTCAGGGAGAGACTTGAGAGCGAGATACTTTCCATGTTCGTTTGTCTGTCGAGAATATACTCCTGATAAGCATAGGAGTATAGCTGGGGTATTTCCTTGCACAGCTCCCCTGGCGTCACTTCTTTTTTCGCGATCTTCTCGCTAAATGCAGTCAGAATCGTGTCATAGGGGAAACTGAAATCAGGCACCTCTTCCTGCGAAGCCACAAGGTAGTCCGCATGGTCCTTAAGCTCGTAGGCTACTTCCACCATGCTCATGCAGCAGGCGTCAATGCCAACAACATCGAATTTGCGGTTTTCTTTTCTTAGTTGAGTGTCTGCCAAAGCCTTTCCCAGGTCGGCAGGAGTAAGGAAGTTCCGCCGTTTTGCGGGAGCTCCGGGAACGACATAGTCATCGAGCAGCAACTCCCCGCCTTCACCCCACACGATGAGACAATAATGCTCTGCCCAACATTCTTTATACGCCCAATCAATGAAGGCACGGAGCATGCTTGGGTCTGCCAAGTTCGTCCCCCGGGCAATCTCATCCTCCTTATTCACTGAGATCAATGCTTCTTCCAGGATCGGTGACCTGCTTCTGCCTGGATTCAATCCACTTTTCTTGAACGCTGAAAGCACTTCGTCCCGGTCGGGAGCTTTGCCGTCGAAAATATACCGGGGGATGTTCGTTCGAGCATTTGCACCGAACTGCGCCGCTACCGTGACATCTTGGTTGGCGGCCCGTTTAAGCTGCCGCAAAGACTGAACAGCAAAGTTGGCGAGCATATCATTGGCCGCGATGTACATCATGACTGTCCATGTGGCCTTGTGCTTTTGATTTTGATCAGTCATATTCCCTTCCTACACCCATCTGGGACTTTTGAAACGAGTTCTATTGAAGAGTGCCTGAAACTGGCAAAGTGTTTCATTTTTGTTGCTAAGATTTTCCTCAATTGGGCGAGGCGGCCAGTGAATCGCCACTGTGTTGGGCTACGTTCTTAGCTTTTGAGGGATGAACTGGCAAATAGGGGTGCAGGTGGCCCGTTAGAGATGCCGTCGTCGCAAGGGTGGGACGGCCAGACCTACTCCTGACTGACCTGCATGCTCTGGTCAATGCTCAGGGTCCTGGGCAGCGCCGGGTCGGGCGAGCCGGTGTAGGTGGCGACGATGCGGAAGCTGGTTTCGCTGACGTCAGCCGAGTAGGCATAAGGACCGCGGTGGGTGCGCGGCATGGCGAGGTCGCCTTCCGAGCGTAACTGCTCCAGCGAAACGAAACCGCCTTTGAGCGCAGCATGGCTGCGTTCCGCCTGGGCGATCGCCAGCAGGTCATTGCGAACGCCCATCAGGTCCACGGTAGCGGTGGGGCTGGAAGAGCCGGCAGACATTACGCCCTGGGCCTGGCGCATGTAGTACCACGCGCCGACGGCGAGCACGGCAAGCAGAGTAACGAAGCTGAAAGCGCGGGACATAAAACCTCACCACCGATGAAACGGTAAGCACTGATTCGGATCGGTTCATCGGCCCATCGGTTCATCGGAACGGCAAAGGCCGTGGCTGCGGACCAGAGCCGACGAGCGCGGACCGGAAACAATCATAGCCTTGTCCAAGTTGGGCCTCTCAAGAAAAATCAATGGCCTTGCCTAACGAAAGTTCACTCCCGCGTGGAGGTCGTTCGTTTTGACAAAAAATCACAGGTGTAAGCGCAGAAAGAAAAGACAGGCGCGGAAAGCACGTCACGAAACTGTGCCTGCCGGCCTGTCTGGATGATTTCCCCGCAAGAATTTCCTGCCGCTACAAATTCGGCGGCTTGTTTTCCGGAGGCGGGCTGGGCTGCGGCTTGGCGCCTGAGGGCGGAGCGCCGGTGGAAGGCTGGCCGGACCGCGGCTGCGCCGGTTCGTTCAGCATGTCATCCAGCTTCTTCTTCTGCTCGTCCGTCAGCATGGAACGCGTCTTATCGATGGTGGCCTCGCGCAAGGCCCGGATTTTCTGGATCTTGTCGTCGCGCGCCATGGAAGGATCGTCCACGATGGTCATCGCCTGCTTGTGCTGGTCTTCCAGGATGGTGCGCATCTTGGTCTGCTGTTCGGGCGTGAGGCTCAGGTCCTGCGTGAGCATGTTGACCTGATCATCAATGGTGGGATGCCCGGGCGGCATCTGGCCGCGTGACTCAGGGTTCTGCTGGCCGGGCTGCCCTGGTTGCTGCTGCGGGGTTTGCGGCGGCGGTTGCGTTTGCGGCGTCTGCATTTGCGGCTGGCTCTGCTGTCCGGAAGAAGGGTTGGCCGTCTGTGCGGCCAAAGTTCCCACGGCGATCATGGCGCCACACAATAGGATTAAGTTCCTCGTCGTCTTCATCGGTGTGATCTCCTGCAGGTCTTCGTGCCAATGAAGTGGGATGCTGATTCTGGGGCCCAAGACAGGCGGAAGGACGAGATTTCGCGTGTACCCGAAATTTTTCCGGGAAGGCAACCGCTGCTGCATCAGGAGGTGGGGCGGCTCTTGCGAACCGCCGCCCCCTTGCAAAATCAAAATAAGCCGCTCAAAAACTTGCCCTGCGGTGATTGTGGGAGGCATACAGTAGCACCGTTTCCATCCGGGCGTGCGATTACCTCAGGACATGGGCCGAAGAGAAACACTGCTCAGAGATTTACCCGGCTCCCATTACAATCAACGCCGTGACTGTACCGCTGAACCAGCTTTTCTTCATCATCGATTTCCTGGCGGTGTTTGCCGGCGCGCTGGGCAGCGCGCTGGCGGCGGTGCGCGACATTCGCTACAAGTACGACCTGGTGGGCGTGACCGGGCTGGCGCTGGTTGCCGCGCTTGGCGGGGGCATCACGCGCGATCTGGTATTGCAGCACGGGCCGCCGCTCGCCTTCGCGGACGCGCGGTACCTGATGCTGGGGCTGGCCGGCGCCGTAGCGGGCATGATCTTTGCATCGCGCATCGGCCGCAACACGGAGCGTGCCATCATCTTCATAGACGCGGCAGCGCTGGGGCTTTTTGCCGTGGCCGGCAGCACGCGCGCGCTCGACGCCGGTCTGGGCCGGCTGCCGGCGTTCCTGCTGGGCGGCATTACCGCCGTGGGCGGAAGCGTGATTCGCGACGTGCTCAGCGGACGCACGCCGCGGATCTTCGAGCGTGGCGAAATTTACGCCATCGCCGCCGCCTTTGGTGCAGCCGCGTTCCTGGTTTGCGACCGGCTCGGCCTGTCCCGCGAGACCTCCACCATGGCCGGCAGCCTGTGTGGATTCGGCTTGCGCTTGCTGGCGCTGCGCTTTCACTGGCAGACACGCGCCGTCCGGAGCGAACCGTGAGCCGCTGGCCCGCGGAACGCGTGGCCAAAATCGCCATCGGCGTGCAATTACTAGTTCTCATTCGATTGCCGCTGGAATGCCTGCGCTTACGGTATGCCCACGGCGGTCTTTTGACCTGGACCATGGTTGCGCCCTTCATTCATGGAGAACTGATCACCGCCATCCTGGCCTCGCTTGCCGTATTGCTCTACTTCGCCGGCAAGCAGGTTCTCACTGTGTGGACTGCGGCGCTGAACGTGGCCATACTCGTGGTTTACAAGTTGGCTTGGATGTGAGAGCGGATGATTCGATCGGCGATCCAGACCCGCGGATCATCGGACCACAACGCCCGTTGCATCCCTCTGTTTCCCTATTGCGCAATGCGAGGGACCTGGTGTAGCTTATTCGTCCTACGCGGTTAGGTCACATACAGCCCTGTGAGTGACAGGGCGAAGCCATAACTTTCATCTCTGAACAATCTATCGAAGCGCCCCGGAGGGCACTGCCACACCCGCATGGCCCCGACGGTCCGGCGCAACAGGTTCTCGCCTGATCAGGTGAAACAATGACAACACGAGCAGTCCCTTGGCTCAAGCGCAGGCTCAAGCAGATCTCTGCTGTCTTGATTCTTATCGGTCTCTACCTTGGCACACGATTGCCGGGTGTCTCCGCACGGGAGCGGCTTGCGCTCGCCGGCAACTTCCAGTTTCAGCGGAGCGTCTTACCGCAGGTCCCCGGCTTTCCCACAAAGACAATTCGCGCGGTCAATCCGCGGCTGGCAAGACTCTCCGCCTGGATCTCCTCGGTCGGCGCCTCGGTCGCGCTCAACGACATTGATGGTGACGGGTTGCCCAACGATGTTTGCTACGTGGACACGCGGACTGA
>DASVFK010000122.1:0-12780 GCA_036380095.1 Candidatus Angelobacter sp.
TACCTGGCCGTGGAACCCTTCACTCGCCGGCACAGGCCACATCTGTTGATTTCCTGGAGCAGGATTGTGGCCGGCAACTACCTAAATCCAACGGTCGGGCGCGACCTTCTGCTTGGAGTTCTGGCGGGCTGTGGCGCAGCAATGGTGGTCCATATTCTCCATCTCTTTGCGCCACTCGCAACTCCCCTGCAAAACGGATATCCCTTCTTTTCCACCGCGACCCCGCTGCTTGCCTTGAGCCGGCTGGCGACTTTGCTGCGCGTGGTGTTTCTTCAAGCGTTGGCAGTCATGTTCTTCCTGGTTGTATTGAAGAGATTCGTGCGCAGTGAGGCAATTGCCATTATCCTCACAGCATTGATTTTGGGCCTGACTGCGCCGAACATCGAAATTGGAGTCTGGTGGTTGATCTATTCCGGGACCTACATTGCCGCACTTACTTGCGTCCTGGTCGGGGCGCGCGTGGGGCTGCTCGGTCTCACCGCTGCCCTGTTCGCTGAGGCCACCTTTGTTTTTTCGTTCACCGCGGTCCGCTGGTCGGACTGGAACGTTGCCCGGCCGCTGCTGCTGCTTACTTTCTTTGCCGCTGTGGCCATCTACGGTTTCCGCATCGCGGTAGCTCGTCCGATGTTGACTACTGCGCTGGACGAATAAAGTTGTTAAACAAACGCAATTCTGGCCCTTGCGCTGAACTGCACCAACCACTCACCTGATCAGAGCGTTTGCATTCCTCGTCGCCCGGAAACGCTGGATTGAAATCGTAATCGCCTCTTTGTCAGTGAAGGAAGGGAATGGAGAACCCTTCCTTCACTGGTCTCACGTATGCGTAGCGTGAGATTTCGTTGAAACCGAAGCGCCCTGGCAACCGCTCTCCAGCCCGGAGGTCCTCAATAGCAATTCATCTTCAGCAGGTCATCGTTGTTGTCATGGCGAAATTTGTTCATACTCTGCGAGGCGCTATGGTCAACCTGAAACTTGGTCGCCCGGCTGAGCTCATGGGCCAGCTCATGAAGAATGTAGAAACCTCTGATCTCCTCCGCCGATTGCATCCCCGCAAAGCCGGTGGGCGGACTCATGAACGCTCCTTTCGGATTCAGGTTGAGAAAGACCCGGTTTCCTTCCACGTAAGCAGCGACGCTTCCTGGGCCGAGTTCCTGGAGGCTGTAGATTGTCAGGCCCATCGTCTCGAGCCCGCGATCGTCGAAGAACCGCCGGCACTTCTTACCGGCCTTGATTCTTGACTGGGCGGCAGCTATCGCCTGGGCAATCACAGGCGGGTAGACGGCGACAGCCGAGCTGACTGCTGGCCGGCTGGCGCCATGCTCAATAGCGGCGCTGACGAGTGGCGTGGATTCTCGCGCTGCGGACACAACCTGGGCTTGCATGGAGCCAACCATCGCCAGCGCCAGCAGCCATCGAGGCACAAATAGGGTCCGCGACTGTTGCGTCGAAAAAGAGCTGGTCATTTTGCGCCCCTTTTGAAACCGTAGTTTTCAAGGCGGGCAAGGCCATGTGCATCTTCCGGCCGGCCGTTCCTGCCTTCACCCAAGTAGCGGGAAAAGGAATGCAGAAACTGTCACGCATGGAAGGATTTTTTGCTGGTGGGCCGTGGAGGAGCGACAGGGGAAGCAGGTTGCGAAGAGACGAGGCGCGGTCGCCTCCATACGCTCGGCGGCAAAGCACAAGGACTAATGCTGAGTGCAAATGGCTGATGCGGCTGAATGCTACTTGCTATTTATGGTCCAACCCAGACGCTGACCCGCCAAACTCCCTCGATCGGGCCGCGCCTCGTCCTGCGCGCGCCGTCATGGTGTGGTGGGTGGTGGAATCGCCATACTTTTCCAGCAGCACCGGCACCAGCGCGCCTTCCGCTTCCTTGGTGAAGGTCATGAGCTGCTCCTTCATGTCGATGCGGATGAAGTCGCCCAGCCGGATCTGTCCCGTGGCCACCAGGTTTGCCAAAGGAAACACGATGTTCTTCTCGATGGCGCGTTTCAGGTGCCGCGCTCCGTACTTGGGATCCGTGCCTTCACGCAGCAGAAATGTCTTGACCGGCTGCGTGCAACTGAAGACGAACTGGTGATTGCCCGTGGCCTGCAGGATGCGCTGTTGCACCATTCCCAGTTCGATTTCCAGGATGTTCACCAGGTGCTCGGGTTTGAGCGTCTTGAACACCACCACCTTGTCGATGCGGTTCATGAATTCCGGGGAAAACTTGCGCCGCGCCGCTTCCTGTGCCGTGCGCGTGATCTTTTCATCCAGCCGGTGATCGACGTAGTTCTCCGCTTTCTTGGATTTCCCGAAGCCGAGCCCGCCGCTCAACAGGTCGTTCATCTCGCCCGCGCCTAAGTTGGAAGTCATGACGATGAGGCAGGTGGAGAGGTCCACGCGGCGGTTGTCGCCCAGGGTGAGTGTGGCCTTGTCCAGGATGCCGAGTAGAAGCTGCCAAAGCGCGTCACTGGCTTTCTCGATTTCGTCAAACAGCAGCAGGGTGAGTTTGAGCTTTTCCGTGTGCCACTGGTTGAGCGCCTCCTGGGTCAGCAAGGGATGGGTTTCACGATGTCCCAGGTATCCGGGGGGAGAACCGATGAGTTTGGCGATCTCGTGGCTGTGCTGGAACTCGGCGCAATCAATCTTGATGACCGCCCGCGGATCCCCGAACAGGGCTTCCGCCGTGGCTTCCACCACGCGGGTCTTGCCCGAGCCTGTGGGACCAAGAAACAGCAGGTTTCCCACAGGACGAGCCGGCGGGTTCAGGCCCGCCAGAAACATCTGGTAAATCTCCACGACTTTCTCGATCGCTTGTTCCTGGCCGACAATCTTGCGTCGCAGCGAAGTTTCAAAATCCAGCGCGTCTGAGCTGCGGCGGCTGGGATCGAGTGCAGTATTAAGACCGGTCCTCATAAAATCTTCCCGGCTCTCTTGCCGAGGACTCCTCCTCGCGAGCAGGAGGTCATAAAACTGAGATGGATGCTCCTGCTGGAGAGTTGCAACAACAACTTTTTCTCTCTTTGAGGCCGCGTTTCTCCCCCATTAGATGCTGAAGGCAATGGAGGGGTAACAAAAGGCCAAGCACCACCAGCAAGATTGATCAGAGTCTCTGAAGGCGTGCTAAGATGCCTCTAGACCCCGGAAAGGGCCCGCATGCGGTTCAAGAAGTTTGCTTCAATTCCCACAGCAGTTTTGATTCTGGCAGTCCTGGCAATTTCAACTTTCGCTTTCACGCGGCGTTCGCAATTGTTTTCGCAGTTGCCTGTCTCCGCAGCGCAGAAGGCGGGTGAGAACACGGCTTCAGGACCGGCATCTCCCGCTGCGGCGACGGCGCCGGCTTTGGAACTTCCCCAGGGGACCATCGCGTATACCGCAAAGGCCCTCACCACGGCGCAGTTCATCGCGCGCAAGCACCTGACTGAGTCCAAATACCTGACGGTGGCTGAATACGTGGAGGCCATTGCCGCAGCCAACAACGGCAAGACCCAGTTCAAGAAGGATGAGACGGCGCTGGTCCCGGGGATTGAACCGCAGCCGGTTGTGGAAAAAAGCCGGACGTTCCCCAAAGACGGCGAAATTCGCGCCATCTACCTTACCGGAACCACGGCGGGCAGCGCCAAGGGGATCCAACTCGTCCGCCGCTGGCATGAAGCCGGCGGCAACGCAGTGGTCTTTGACGTTAAAGACAGTGACGGCACGATCAGCGTCCCGTTCCAGCATCCGCTGGCGCTCCAGGTCCACAATCACCCGATCACCAATCTTCCCAAGTACGTGCGCTTTCTCCATTCGCTGGACATGCACGTGATCGCGCGCCAGGCCCTGTTCCGCGACGATAACATCGCACAGAACCACAGCACGCTGGCCGTGCAGTCGCGCAGCCAGCACCAGCCGTGGCGGGAAAACGGCAAGCTGGTGTGGACCGATACTTCCAACAAGGAAGTCCAGGATTACAACCTGGCCCTGGCCAAGTACGTGGCCCAATCCGGTGTGGACGAAATCCAGTTTGATTACGTGCGCTTCCCTGCCGAGGGCAACCAGGCGGACGCGCAATTCGCTTTCGAGAAAGATCCCAAACTGCACCGCGACGACGTGATTGCCGCTTTCCTGGAGCGCGCTTACTCTGAGCTGCATCCTCAGGGCGTGCTGCTGTCACTGGACGTCTTCGGCGTGATGGCCTGGCAGCGCCACATTGACCTGAGCCACACCGGCCAGGATATTGTGAAGATGGCCAAGCATTGTGACGTGCTCTCGCCCATGATCTACCCCTCACACTTCTTCGGCATGGATGGCTACGCACGGCCGGGCGACGCTCCTGAGCACTTCATCGGCACCTCACTTGATCGTTTTCAGAAAGTCACCGCCGGCTCCGGCGTTGTGATTCGTCCCTGGCTGCAGGCCTTCCATTGGCGGACCAAGACATATTCGCCGGAGTACATCCTCACCCAGGTGGGCACTTCCAAGCAGCATGGCGGGGTAGGTTTCCTGTTTTGGAACGCGGCCAATGACTACTCCAAGCCGTTTGCGGCCATGCCCGTGATCATGAACAACCCCAAACAGTATCTGCAGACGTCTGAAAGCAAGGTGGCACAAAACTCACCACCACCCGCGCCCGCAGGGGGCAATAAACTTCAGCAGGGAGTTCCCGGCGCGGCCCGCTAATAAAACGGCTGCCTTCTGTTGTATATTCGTCCCCGGCAGGGCCCTCTTGCCGGGGATTTCTTATGTTGGCCGGGAAAAATTCTCTCAGATATAATGTGCTGTTCGCCTGAAAAGACTGATCTAATTAGAGTAGCAATTCTCTTAATTCTGGCCTTGCCCCGCTACGCGCGGGCTGGACTATCAGATTGCAGCATGCACCGGCACAAGGATTTGCCAACAAGGAGCCCCACCCATGGCGATTCAAGAAACTGAGAAGATTTGGCACAACGGCAAGCTGATTCCCTGGAACGATGCCCAGATCCACATCATGTCCCATGTGGTCAACTACGGTTCTTCGGTATTTGAGGGTATCCGTTGTTACGCTCCGCCCAGCGGACCCGCCATCTTCCGGTTGCGCGAGCACATGCAGAGGCTGGTGGATTCAGCCCGTATCTACAGAATCGACATCGACTATTCCCTTGACCAGCTTTGCGACGCCGCCTGCACTCTGGTTGCGGCGAACGGCATCTGGCCCTGCTACCTCAGGCCCATTGTGATGCGCGGCTATGGCGAGGCCGGCGTGAACCCGTTCAACTCCCCGGTGGAGGTCTATATGACCAACTACCCTTGGGGCAAATATCTTGGGCACGGCGATCCCAGTGAGGGTGTGGAGGCCTGCGTCTCTTCGTGGTCGCGCATCGCGCCCAACACCATGCCGGCCATGTCCAAGTCCGGCGCCAATTACATGAACTCGCAGCTTATCAAGATGGAGGCGATCGTCAACGGCTATGTTGAGGGCATCGCGCTGGACGTGAACGGCTACGTGAGCGAGGCCTCCGGGGCCAACATCTTTATCGTGCGCAAGGGCAAGCTGATGACGCCGCCCCTGGGCAACTCCGTGCTGCCCGGCATCACCCGCGATGCCATCCTCACCCTGGCGGAGGACATCGGGCTTCCCGTGGTGGAGCAGATGATCCCGCGCGAAATGCTTTACATCTCTGACGAGGTTTTCTTCTGCGGCACCGCCTCGGAAATCACGCCGATCAGCGCCATTGACAAGATCAAGATCAACAACGGCGTAACCGGCCCGGTGACCCTGGCCTTGCAGCGTGAATTTTTCAGCATCGTGCACGGCAAGACGCAGGACCGCCACGGCTGGTTCACCAAGGTCCCGGTCAAGAACCACGCCAAGCAGCCGGTGGGCGTGTAGGAAAAAAATCTCGCTCTTGAACCCAGGGCCGCGCACGCAGCGCGGCCTTTCTCGCGCTTCAGGCCGCCTTCCGTGAAGGGACCCTGGCGGTGCGCTTGGAGATCGCAGCTACTACCTTGGAGACCTTTTCCGGCTTTTCCTTCAGCGCCAGGTCCGCCTGGGTGACAATGCCGATGCAGCGTCCTTCGCCATCCACCACCACCACGCGCCGCACCTGATGTTCCTGCATGAGCTGCTCGCAATGGCTTACGTTCTCGCCTTCGCGGCAGGTCACCGGGTTGGAGGAAAAAATGCGGTCGATCCGGGTGGTCGCCGCGTTCGCGCCGTTGGCCAGCACCCGGCAGCAGAGATCGCGGTCTGTGATCACTCCCACCAGTTTGCGCGAACCCTGGTCCAGTACCACCGGCACGGCTCCAATGTCCTGGTCGCGCAGCGTGGCCGCGACTTTTTGCACGGTGTCCTCAGGAAGACAGCACACCGGATTGGCACTCATAATCTCGCGTACTTTCATTGCTCCCCCTTTTCTTGTGCTGTTGCTTACTTCACCGTGACCTTGTCCACGATCTTGCGTTGCGCCTGGTAAGGCGAAACCAACGCCAGAATCCGGTCTTTTTGGGCCTGGCTCTGCACTGTACCCGTAAGCGTGATGCTCGTGTCATCCACGCTCGCCTGTACCTGGGCGCCGCTCAAGCTGGGATCGTTGCCCAGGGTGCTCTGGACTTGGCCCTGGATGTCTGAATTCGACATGGCCCTTTCTTGTTGCGCCGGTGGGGCGGGTTGTTGCGTCTGCGGCGGCGCTCCGGAGGGAGGATTCTGTTGCCCTGAAGGCTGCTGCTGGGCCAACGCGAGCGTGGCCGTCAGCAACAGCAGAATACAAAACAGCATGCGGATCATAAGCGGCCTCCTTGTGTGCCTATTGTCGGCCGCTTTCAATTCACGTTCAATGTCACTGCGGAAAACAAGAAGTCAAGCTGCACGAAGGCACGGCCCGCCCCGCGGCGAAGGTTCGCTGGCCGGAGAGCGCGGGAGCTGCTTTGAACGTGCACAGGAAGCGGCCTAGACTCGCTTATGGAGGTATGTCATGCGCTGTTTGCTCAAAGTTTCCATTCCGGTTGAAACGGGGAACACTACAATCGCCGACGGCAGTCTGCCCAAGACCATCGAATCCATTCTCAACGAGTTTAAGCCCGAAGCGGCGTACTTCGTCGCAGAAAACGGCAAGCGGACCGGTTTCATCTTTCTCGATCTGAAAGAGCCGTCTCAGATTCCTGCCCTGGCGGAACCCTGGTTCCTCGCCTTCAACGCTCACGTGGAACTCCATCCGGCCATGACGGTGGAAGATCTCAAGAAAGCGGCCCCGGGGATCGAGCGGGCCGTCAAGAACCACCATCGCAAGGAACGCATGGCAGCATGATCAAGCGCCGGCGCGGTTGCCATTGGCTTCAAGGCTGGGCCGCGCCGGGCTGGTCCTTATTCGTTTCTCAGCACCACCAGCGGATCCACTCGCGTGGCGCGCAAGGCGGGCGCCGCGCAGGCCGCCAGACCTAGCAAGGCCAGCAGCAGTGACACGGCAACAAACGTGGGCGCATCCGTTGGCTTCACCCCGAACAACAAGCTGGCCAGAGCGCGCGAAGCGAGGAAGGCGGCGATGATGCCCACGCCAACTCCGATCCCAATCAGCCTCGCTCCCCGGCCCAACACCAGGCCTAGCACCTTGCCGCGAGGCGCACCCAGAGCCATGCGGACCCCGATTTCCTGGGCATGCTGCACAACAAAATAGGAGAGCACGCCGTAGATGCCGATGGCGGCAAGAAACAACGCGATCCCGCTGAATGCGCCGAAGAGCCACAAGGGCGCGCGCTGCGGCGCCAGCGACTCCGCCAGCACCTGGTCCATGGTGCGGACCTCGGCAATGGGCTGATTGGCATCGATCTGGTGAATCTGGTTGCGTATGGCTTCAACTGAACTGAGCGGATCCTGGCTGGTACGCACCACAAGGCTGAATCCCAGGAACTTCAAGATCTCCGGGACCTGGGCGTAAAGCATGTACGTGGTTGGACTCGCCGGCGCGGACAGGTTCTCAAGCTTGGAATCGCCCACGACACCGATGATCTCGCTCCAGCCCGGCTTTCCCCAGCTCACGTCAATCCGCTTGCCCACCGGGTCTTCGCCGGGGAAAAATCGCCGGGCAAAAGCCTGATTGATGATCACTACCCTGGCTGAATCCGTGGTGTCCGTGGATTGGAAGAGCCGGCCCTTCAGCAACGGGATTTTCATCGCCGAAAAAAACTCCCCGGCGACATACTGCTTGAACGCATTTGGCTGCGCCGAAGCATCTCCTTGATGGCCTTCAATCTTCACGCCGCCGTTGGTCTGTCCACCGGCCAGGGGCAACAAGTAAATCAGTCCAGCTGAGCGCACTCCCGGCACATGGCTCAAGCGCTCCTGGATTTGCTGGACATACGCCAGTTCCTTTCGAGGCTCCGAATAACGCGAGGGCGAAGGCTCAATGGCCATGGTAAGCACATGGTCGGTGGAAAAACCTTTTTCAACATTGATCAAGCGGACCATGCTGCGCATGAGCAGGCCGGCGCATGCCAGCAACACCAACGAAAAAGCAACTTCGCCAACCACAAGGGCCTGGCGAAGTCGCTGGCTGCCGCCGGTGTCCTGACGTCCGCCTTGTTTCAGGCGATCATGCAGGTTGCCGCCTGCCGCCTGCAGCACGGGAGCCAGACCAAAGACGATGCCCGTCGCCAGCGAGATCATCGCGGCAAACACAAGCACTCGAGCATCCAACTGGATCGCGATTTCTCTCGGCAGCCGCCGGGCCAGCAGCGAAACCAGTACGCCAAGTCCAGCCCAGGCCATCAGCACTCCCAGCGCTCCGCCGGCAATCCCCAGGATTGCGCTTTCGGTGAGCAACTGGCGCGCCAGTCGCATCCTGCCTGCACCCAGGGAAATGCGAATGGCCATTTCTTTTTCTCGGGCGGCAGCGCGCGCCAGCAGCAGGTTGGCAATGTTGGAACACGCGATCAGCAACACGGCAGCAACGCCACCCAGCAGGACCAGCAGCAACGGCCGTGAATTGCCGCTCAGAAACTCCTGGTATGGCGTGAGCGCCATGTTGTTGATGTCAGCATCGTCTTTCTTGTAGACGGGCAGAATGGTTTGGATGGCTGACCGGGCTGCGCTCAATTCCACGCCTGGACGCAGCTTGGCGATCACATCCAGAAAATTCAAACCTGCGGGAGCGGAATTGGTGTCCACTCGTAAGGGCAGCACGACATCGGGATTCCGTCCGAAATGAAAGTCCTCGGGCAACACACCCACCACGGTATAGACGCGGTCGTCGAGCGTGAGCTTCTGCCCCAGGACAGACGGGCTGGAATGGAAGCGGCTCTGCCAAAAACCGTAAGACAACATGGCCACCGGTTCAGCGCTCTTGGGTTCCTCTTCGTCGCGAAAACTCCGGCCCAATGCCGGCGAAAGCCCCAACGCGGGCAGGAAGCCGGCGCTCAGACGCAGCGTTCTTACCTGCTCCGGCTCGCCGGTTCCGGTGAGCGCCGCGGCGCCGCCGAAACATGTAATCACACTCTCGAAAACCTGGTGCTGCCCGCGCCAGTAGAGAAACTGAGGATAGGAAAGCGGCGTGTTCCCGAAGTTGCGGTAGTTGTTCTGCAGCAGCACGAGGCGAGCAGCGCCGGCAAGCGGCAGTGGCCGCAAAAGCACCGCATCCACCAGGCTGAAAATGGCCGTGGTAGCGCCGATCCCGACGGCGAGCACGATCACAGCCACCACCGTGAACCCGAGGTTCTTGCGCAGCATGCGCAGGCCAAATCGGATGTCTTGAACAAGGCTATCCACACTTCCTCCCGGGCAGCTTCATGTAGCTTTTTGACCGCGAAGAGAAGCGCTGGTTAGCCGGGCTCCCCAGTTATTTTGTCTGGATCTTGTCAACGATCTTGCGATATCGCGAATACTGGCTGACAAGCGCCATGGCCCTCTGGTGCTGCGCATAACTATCTACCGTACCGGTCAGCGTAATCGCGTAGTCATCCACCGCGACTTGGACGTCCGCGCTGCTCAGGACAGTATCGCCCTGCAAGAGGTCTTGCACGGAGCGCTGGATGCGCGAGTTGTTCTCGCTCATGTCCTGATGGACTGCGGGAGGCGTTGGCTGCGGCGCGCTTGAGTCCGGAGACGGGGATGGGTTTGCGGCGGGACTCTGTTGTGGATCTTGGGCGAGCGCTAAGCTCGCGATGAAAAGCAGGAGAGCACACAGTGGAAAGCGATACATAGAAGCTCCTTTGTGTTGTTCTCCCTTGTTGTATTCTCGCGCGAGTGCCGGGTTGGATTCAACACTGCTGGAGAGAGTTGCCGCCGGACCTCTAGCCTGCTCTGGCTTTGGGAGTTTCTGTAGGCGAGCTCTCTTTCGGCTCCGTGATCAGCCGCGCGCTGTGGTTATACGTGAAATAGGCCCAGGCCCACTCCATCATCACCAGGATGCGGTTCTTAAAGCCGATCAGGAAAAACAAGTGGATGAACAGCCAGGAGAGCCAGGCGAAGTAGCCGGAGATGTGCGCGCGGCCGAAGTCGGCCACGGCGTGCGAACGGCCAATGGTGGCCAGGCTGCCTTTGTCGCGGTAATGAAACGTCTCCCGCGTCTGGCCGGTGACACTACGCTTGATCTGCCTTGCAGCGAACTTGCCCATCTGGATCGCCGCCGGGGCCACGCCGGGAACCATCTTGCCATCGGGCATCTTCGCCGCAGCCAGGTCGCCCACGACAAAGACTTCAGGATGCCCAGGAACGCTCAGGTCCGGTTCCACGATCACGCGGCCGGCGCGATCGGTGGGCGCGCCCAGCATCTTGCCCAGCGGCGAAGCCGACACACCCGCGCCCCAGAGAATCACCGCAGCAGGAATCTTCTCCTTACCCACCGTGACCATGCCCGCCTCAACGTTCGTCACCATCGCGTTGGTGCGCACCTCCACGCCCATCTGGCGAAGTTGGCGCTCGGCGCTGGCGGAAAGGTCTTCAGGATAAACCGGCAGCACGCGCGGTCCGCCTTCCAGCAGGATGATGCGCGCCTTGCGCGGGTCGATAGCACGAAATTCGTGCTCCAGGTAACGCCGCGAGATGTCGGAGATTGCGCCCGCCAGCTCCACGCCGGTTGGCCCTGCGCCGATCACGACAAAATTCAGAGGCGGCGTTTCCCGCTTGGCGTATCCTTCGCGCTCCGCCTGTTCAAAGGCCCGCAGGATGCGGCTGCGGATTTCTAGGGCGTCTTCCACCGTCTTGAGGCCGGGCGCGTACTGTTCCCACTCCGGATGGCCGAAGTAAGCATGCGTAGCGCCAGCCGCCACCACAAGGTAATCGTACGGGACGTCCAGCCCATCAGCGCGAACCAGGCGCTTTTCCAGGTTGAAACCGCAAACTTCGCCCAGCAGCACCTCAGTATTCTGGGCCCGGCGCAGCACATTGCGAATGGGGGACGCTATCTCCGCCGGCGACAACACCGCCAGCGCCACCTGATACAGAAGCGGCTGGAACGTGTGGTGGTTCTTGCGGTCCAGCATGGTCACCTGGACCGGCGCCCCAGACAGGCCTTTGGCGGCATTCAGCCCCCCAAAACCACCCCCTATTACCACAACGCGAGGCCAATTGACGGAATGTGTCATCCGTAACATTGTAGTCTCCCGGGGATGGCCCTACACTGCTGAGCAGCAAGGCTTTACTGGCCCGGCTCTGCGGCGCCGTGGGCGAAAATCAGCTTCACCCCTGATTGCCTTCCCACCGACCGCGTGATAAGTTTCCAGCCGCTTTCGAGCGGGACTGAAAAGGTCGCTGGTTTGGGCCCGAGCCTCATTGAAGAGCGCAATCTATGCATATTGATGATCTGCTTCGCATTGCCATGGACCGCAAGGCCTCAGACTTGCACCTGAAGGTCGGCAACTATCCCCACGTTCGCGTGGATGGCGAACTCGTTCCGCTCACCGATCAGCCCCGCATCTCCGCGGAAGACATGCTGAACATGGCGTTCAGCATGATGTCCAACCGGCAGAAGCAGAAGTTCAAGGAAGTGGCCGAACTCGATATGGCCTACGGCGTCGCCGGCCTGGGACGCTTTCGTGTGAACGTATTCCAGCAACGCGGCAACGTTGGACTGGTGCTGCGCGTAATTCCCACCAAGATCCGTGCGCTCGAAGAACTTTATCTTCCCAAAGTCATCGAGCACGTTTGCGACGAGGCCCGCGGACTCTGCCTGGTCACCGGCGTCACCGGCTCCGGTAAATCAACCACTCTGGCCGCCATGCTGGACCGCATCAACTCCAGCCGGCCCGAGCACATCATCACTATTGAAGACCCGATCGAATTCCTGCACCGCGACAAAAAAGGCTTCGTCAACCAGCGCGAAGTGGAAGTGGATACGCCATCGTTTGCTTCAGCCCTGCGCGCCAGTTTGCGCCAGGACCCGGACGTGATTCTGGTCGGCGAAATGCGCGACCTGGAAACCATCTCCACCGCACTGCACGCCGCTGAAACCGGCCACTTGGTCTTCTCCACGCTGCATACTTTGGACGCCGTCGAGACCATCAACCGCATCATCGCCGTGTTCCCGCCGCCGGAGCAGAAGCAGGTGCGCATGCAGCTTGGCGCAACGCTGCGCGCCGTAATCAGCCAACGCCTGGTCAAGCGCGCGGACGGCGCGGGCCGCGTACCGGCTTGCGAAGTCCTGATCTCCACGGCGTTCGTGCGCGAGTGCATCATGGTCCCGGAAAAAACGCGCCTGATTCATGAAGCCATCTCCGCCGGCACTTCGCAGTACGGCATGCAGACCTTTGACCAGTCGCTCTACGACCTCTACTCGCAGGGTCTGGTCAGCTACGAAACCGCGCTCGAGAACGCCAGCAAGCCAGACGACTTCAAACTCAAGGTGC
>DASVFK010000123.1:0-2021 GCA_036380095.1 Candidatus Angelobacter sp.
ATGTCACTGTGGGGCGCGGTGGACGAGGTGATTGGGCGCAAGCTTCTGCCGCAGCGTGCGTGCTCGGCGTTGAACAGTTTCAAGGAACTGATTGAAGACGCGCGGGCGATGGCCGCGGGTACGTTTGCGGAAAGGGTCAGCGAGACCGCCGACAAATCTCACCACGGAGACACGGAGGCACAGAGAGAAGAAGATCTGATGCAACGCGGAGACGCGGAGGCGCGGAGAAAAGCAGAATCAGACGAACAACCAGAAGATGTTTCGTTTGATACGACCGAGCTTGGAGAGAACATCAGCTTCGATTTTGGGGCGAACGCAGATGAGGCGGAGACAGCAGACGTAAGTTCAGGCCGAGCTAAGGACACCGAGTCGCAAGCCGAGCCCGTGGAAGGTTTTCGCGCGCCGGGTGGGCCGGCCTCGGTCCCGGAGATCCTGAAGTTCCTGATCGACCGCACGGGATACATCAAGCAACTGGAAGAAGAGGCCACACCGGATTCATTTGCCCGCATTGAGAACCTCAAGGAACTGGTGAACGCGGCCATGGATTCGCGCGATCGCGGGGAGACGCTGGCGGAATTCCTGGACCACGCCGCGCTGGTGAGTGACGTGGACACCTACGATCCGCGCGGGCGCATCACCCTGATGACGCTGCATTCGGCCAAGGGTCTCGAGTTCAATCTGGTGTTCCTGATTGGCATGGAAGAGGGCTTGTTTCCGCACTCGCGGACTTTCAACGATCCTGACCAGATGGAAGAAGAGCGCCGGCTGTGCTACGTAGGCATGACCCGGGCGATGGACCAGCTTGTGCTGAGCCAGGCGCGCTTCCGCCGGCGGTATGGAACGGACATGCCGGATGCCAGCATGCCTTCCCGTTTTCTGGAAGAAGTGCCGCCGCAGTTGCTGGAAGACCTGGGCAGGGCCTCGACGAGGGCAAGCGCGGCGGCCTACTCGGACCACGACCAGCGCGACGCCCATTACAGCTACGAAGACGAAGACCAGAGCATCTCTGCTCGCTATGCGGCGGCGCGGCCGAGACCCCGAAGCCAGTCAAAGTACACAGGGCCGAAGTACAACTCCATTGACAACATCGCGGAGTTCTTTGCGTCGCGAGGCAAGAAGTTCCAGCGGCCGGAGATTGCAGCGGAGCAAACAGCGGGGCGGACATTATTTCGTCCGGGGCAGCGCGTGCGGCATCCCAAGTTCGGCGAGGGTGTGGTGTACCAGCGGGAAGGCGAAGGAGAAAACGCCAAGCTTACGGTACAATTTCCCAAGTTCGGGTTGAAGAAGCTGGTGGAGAAATACGCGGGGTTGGAAAGAGCATGAAGACACCATACCGCGGATCAACGCGGATGGTCGCGGATCAAGAAGCAATCATTAAATTTCGTTACAGGGACAGGTGAATGGCAAATACCAAAGCACTGAGCAAAGAAGAGCGGAAGAAAGCCAAACGCACGGCACGCAAGAAGCAGGCGCCGAAGAAGCCGAGGGACTATCCGCGCGGCAGCAAGAAGCCCAAGGTGAAGAAGATGGCCCGCGGCCAGGCGAAGCGGTAAAGCGCGGGCTTTCAGCCCGTGAGCGATTGATGTGAGGCGGTTGAAGCTTTTCTCATAGCGGCTAAGCCGCCTCCTCCATAAAACGCTGCCGTGATACTTGCAGAGGCTAAAGCCGAAAATTCAGGGGCTGGGTTGACCCCGATGTCCCCAATTCCGATGTGGCCCATCGGTATGTTTGTCCCAGAGACTTATTCCAACGTTACTGGAGGCTTTTCTGGCCAGCCAACTGTTCGCCAAGAAGTCGATCGACAAGCTGATCGCGGAGTCGGAAGAGCCGGAGCATCGGCTGAAGAAGTCGCTGGGACCATGGTCCCTGACCGCGTTGGGGATCGGGGCCGTGATCGGGTCAGGAATATTCACGGTAGTGGGGACAGCGATTGCCGGACAGACATTTTCCGCCAAGTCGGTCCTCAACGCGCCTCTGCTCGAGTATCTCATCCATCACTCGGCGACATTCGGACGGCCGGG
>DASVFK010000124.1:0-80113 GCA_036380095.1 Candidatus Angelobacter sp.
AGCCCGACGCGGACAGCCGGAGCCTGGCGATGACCGTGGCGTTCACCCCCAGCCTGGCGACGACAAAGGCGGCAAAGGACATCCCATCGCACGCCGTGGCCAGCCGGAACCGAAAGATGACCGTGGCGGCAAGGGCAATCCCATCGTGGCCAAGGGCCAACTCGAACCCAAAGATGACAAGGGCGGCAAGGGACATCCCGTCACGATTGCCTAACCTCCCCCAACTTACTTACCACCACCGAAAAGCCGGGCACAGTTGCCCGGCTTTCGTATGAATGAGGAAGACTCAAATGCGTATTCGCCTGGGATGGTCAACAATTCTCGGTGTAGTCCTGCTTTTGGCCGTCATCAGATTGGCCACGGCCCAGGAGAAAAAGCAGGGCAGCGTTCCCCACGTCAACCGCGCGCCTAGACTGGAGCAGTTCATCAATGGGCAGCCGCGCGAGGCCGAACTAGAAATCAGCGACTTCCGCCAGCGTGAACCGCAGGATGGCGCCCCGGCCAGCAAGCCCACCACCGCTTATCTCTCTTACGACGACCGTCATCTTTACGTTGCCTTCGTTTGCAAAGCCGATCCCAAAACGCTTCGCGCCCGCCTCACCAAGCGTGACAGCTTCTCCGGCGATGATGCAGTCAGCGTCTCCCTCGACACTTTCCACGACAAGCAGCGAGCTTTTGAATTCTTTGCCAACCCTCTGGGTGTGCAGGAAGACGCCATCACCGCGGAAGGCGTGGAGACGGACGACTTCAGTTTTGACACCGTCTGGCGCTCGGAAGGAAGATTAACCACCGATGGATATGTGGTGTTGTTCTCAATTCCCTTCAAGAGCCTGCGCTTTCACCCTAAGAAAGAAGGCACTTGGGGCATCGCCTTGGCCCGCGCCATTCCCGGGAACCGCGAGCTCTCCACCTGGCCGCACCTGACGCAAAAGATTGAAGCCTACGTGCCGCAGTTCGCCTCCATCAACAGCCCGGAGCACGCCCACGCGGCCCGCAACCTGCAGTTTGTTCCATATGTCTTCGCGGCAGGTGAAAAGTTTCTCGATACCACCACTTCGCCGGCCACCATGCAGAAGAATCAGGTCTATCGTGGCGGTTTAGACAGCAAGATTGTCATCCGCGATGCGATCACGCTGGATGCCACTATCAATCCCGATTTCAGCCAGGTGGAGTCTGACGACCCGCAGGTCACCACTAACCAGCGTTACGAAGTATTCTTCCCGGAAAAACGGCCTTTCTTCCTGGAGAACTCAGATTTCTTCCAGACGCCGGAGACACTGCTGTTTACACGGCGAATCGTCGATCCCCAGTTTGGCTTGCGGCTCACCGGCAAGATTGGCAACTGGAAGCTCGGTTTCCTCGGCGCCGATGACCGCGCGCCCGGCAACCTTGAGCCGCTCTCCAGTCCACAGCGTGGGGCGCGCGCTGAAGTATTTGTGGGGCGGCTGCAGCGCCTGTTCAGCGGCAGCTCCAATCTTGGTGTGATGTTCACGCGCCGCCAGTTCGGCGATTCCTCCACCACGCTCTACTCCGTCGATACGCGCCTAAGGCTGGGCGGCAACTGGATCTTTACCGGCCAGTTCATGCAGACCAACCTAATCGACCCTGTGAACGCACTCAATACCTGGGGCAATGCGGGATTCGCCGAGCTGCGCCATAGCGGAAGGAAATTTACTTCCTCAACGTCGTACACGGACCGCTCTGCCGTTTTTGCCGGCAACGATCTTGGCTTCTTCCAGCGCACCAACATTCGCCAGGCGAGCCAGAACCTCAGCTACAAGTGGCGGCCGGAAGGAGGCCCGGTCACCAGCTACGGACCCCAGTTTGCGGCCCTCGCCACGGTGGACCGCAGCGGCCAGTTACTGGACTGGTGGGCGGATATGCCGCTGGTCTTCAATCTGAAAGGCCCCAGTGCTTTCAGCTTCGGCCGGACGGAAATGATGGAGCGCTACCAGGGCATCAACTTCCGCAAAAACTCGAGCTATGGCTCGTTTTCGTTCAACAAGATGCGTGCTCTGGGTTTCAGCGCCTCTTTCAGCCAGGGAACGGAGATCAACTTCTTTCCCGCCGCAGGCAGACTGCCTTCGCTGGGCAATGAGATGCTGGGCTCCGCGGGGCTCACGTTCCGTCCCGGCAGCCATCTGCAATTTGAGGAGAAGTACATTTTCACCCGCCTGGGCCAGGTATCCGGCAATGGTGTGCTGTTTGAAAACCACATTGCCCGGAGCAAGATCAATTACCAGATCAGTCGCGCTCTCTCCTTCCGGGCGATTGTGGACTATAACAGCCTGGCCGGCAATCCGCTCCTCGTCGACCTGGAGCACAGTAAGCGGCTGAACTATGACTTGTTGTTCACTTATTTTGTGCGTCCCGGGACGGCGCTCTACATCGGTTACTCAGACCGCTATGAGAACCAGCTCTTTGATCCCGCGGATCCCCTGGGTTTCCGCCGCACCACAGATTTCCGCAATCTGACCTCGCGGCAATTCTTTGTCAAGCTCAGCTACGCGTTCCGGTTCTGACCTCAACGCGTAGCCTGAGATCCAGGCGCCGTCATTGCCCGTCGGCGCCTGGATTTTGCTTTTAGCAGTCAGCACTCAGCAATCAGCCGTAAGCCAGATGAGCAATCAGCACTCAGCAGCCGGCAGTTCATCCGCGCATGCGGAACTTGAGGAAACGACACACTTACACCTGCGTCATCCTGAGCGAGCCTGCGGGACCTTGAGCGGAGCGAAGGGACTAAAGGAGAGTCGAAGGACCCGAGGGATTATCCTTTTACCATAATGATTCAGGGAATTTCAAAGAGGCTCCGCACCTGTTTACGCTGCGCCCACAAAACACTTTTGCAGTGTTAAAGTATTCACGCGCCGGGCTTCAGCAATCAGTTGTCAACTTCTGGGCCAAGCCTGAGATCACCAAGCGGCATACTGACTGATTGCTGACTGCTGAATGCTGAGTGCTGACTGCTGACTGCTATGACTCAACCTCTTTCACCAACTGATCGCGAAACCCTTATCGCCGCCGCTCGCAAGGCTCTTCTGCGGGCTTACGCTCCGTATTCCCACTTCCACGTTGGAGCAGCGGTCCTTACCGCCCAGGGAGAGGTCTTTACCGGATGTAACGTAGAGAACGCTTCTTACGGCCTCACCATCTGCGCCGAGCGCTCTGCCATCTTCACCGCCGTGCAGAGTACGGCGGCGCCCATGCTGGCCATTCGCGCCGTTGCCGTGTTGAACGGCGCAGGTGTGCCTTGCTCGCCCTGTGGCGCCTGCCGGCAGGTGATCGCTGAGTTCGGGCCGGACGCCGTTGTCATCTTCCAGGGACAAAAGGGCCTGGAAGACAGCTCCATCACTGATTTACTGCCGCAGAGTTTCCGGTTATCCTGACCGGCACATGCATGTTACTGACCTGATCCGCAGAAAGCGCGATGGCGGCGAGCTCAAGCCGGAAGAAATCGACTTCCTGATCAACGGCTACACCCGCGATCAGCTTCCCGACTACCAGATCTCCGCGTGGCTGATGGCTGTGTTGCTGCGCGGCATGACTCAAGCAGAACTCGCTGCCTTGACCGGCGCCATGCTCCACTCCGGCCAGGTTCTGGACTTCTCCGGTCTCCCCGCCGCCACCGTGGACAAGCACTCCACCGGCGGAGTGGGCGATAAAACTTCTCTGGTGCTCGCGCCAGTGGTCGCCGCCGGCGGGCTGTATGTTCCCATGATCAGCGGACGCGGCCTGGGCCACACCGGAGGCACGCTGGACAAGCTCGAGTCCATCCCCGGCTTCAATGTCAATCTTTCGACCGCCGAATTCCGTCGCGTGCTGCAGGCGTGCGGCGCAGCCATGATCGGCCAGACCGCGGAGATCGCCCCCGCGGACAAGAAAATCTATGCCCTGCGCGATGTCACCGGGACGGTAGAGAGCCCCTACTTGATCTGCGCTTCCATCATGAGCAAAAAACTAGCTGAGGGCATTGACGCTCTGGTGCTCGACGTCAAGACCGGCAGCGGCGCCTTCATGAAGTCCGAGCAGGACTCGGCGTTCCTGGCCGAGTTGATGGTCCAGACCGGGCAGCGCATGGGCAAGCGGATGACCGCCTTGATTACGGACATGAACCAGCCGTTGGGCCGGACCGTGGGCAACTCGCTTGAGGTCATCGAATGCATTGAAGTTCTGAGTGGCGGTGGACCAGAAGACCTGCGCGATCTGTGCCTGGTCCTTTCCGCCTGGATGTTTCTGCTTGGCCACCGAGTGGCCAACCTGGAGGAAGGGAAGAGGCTGGCGGTAGAGCTGATCGGTAGCGGCAAAGCCCGCGAGAAGTTTCGCGAGATGGTCCGCCTGCACGGCGGCGAACCCCGCGTGATCGATGATCCTGGCTTGCTTCCGCGCGCAAAACAGCAGGCGATAGTGCCCAGCCCCGCCGCGGGTTTCGTCACAGCCATCATGTGCGAGCAGATCGGCACAGCCTGCGTGCTCCTGGGTGGCGGCCGGGAGAAGAAAGAAGATTCCGTGGATCCTGCCGTGGGAATCATGGTCCACAAGAAACTTGGGGATAAAATCACCGCTGGCGAGCCACTGTGCACCATCCACTACAACTCCGCAGAGCGTCTGGAACGGGCCCGCCCGCTGATTCTTGGCGCTTATACGATCTCTGCTGAGCCTCTGGCGCAGAAGCCGCCGCTGGTATATCGCGTGATTGGCGATGCGGGGCTCAAAGCCGCGGTGGCAGATTAGAAGTCCAACATGTCCCCCGCTGCCCATTCACCAATCTGTGTGATCTATGGTGAGCTTTTGAATCCGCGTTTATCCGCGCAAATCCGCGGTAGGATTTTCTTCACCCCACATCCTTGGCTATCCCCGGTATCACCTCGCGTAACAGCGTTTTGAACTGTCCGGAAACGCGTCTCCCCGTCTCCAGTACCTCTTCATGGTTTAGCGGCTTGTCCAGAACACCGGCTGCCATATTCGTCACGCAAGAGATTCCCAGGACTTTCATGCTCACCTGCCGTGCCACAATGACCTCCGCCACAGTTGACATGCCCACAAGATCGGCGCCAATCGTCCGCAAAAAACGGATCTCTGCAGGCGTCTCGTAGCTTGGGCCCAGCAGCCCCACATACACGCCTTCTTTCAATTCCAGCCCCAGGCGCTTGCCCGCTTCAACCGTAAGCCGGCGATAGGGCTTGTAGTAAGCCTCCGTCATGTCGATGAATCGCGGGCCAAGGCGTTCATCTTCTGCCCCCACCAGGGGATTCGCGCCTTGCAGGTTGATATGGTCCTTAATGACCACCAGCGCGCCCTGGCCGTAATCGAGATTGATGCCGCCTGCAGCATTGGTGAGGACGGCAGCGCGCACTCCCAGCCGCGAAAAAACACGCATCGGCAGCGTTACTTGTTGCGGCGAGTAGCCTTCATAAAGATGGAAACGCCCCTGCATCGCCACCACAGAGCAGCCCGCGAACTGCCCAATGACCAGCCTTCCCGCATGGCCCACGGCGGTTGAGCGCGCGAAATGGGGAATCTCTGCGTAAGGAATCTTCACCGGCTGGCTCAGTTCGTCGGCAAAGCTTCCCAGGCCCGAACCGAGCACCAACGCGAGCACGGGCCGAACTGTGGTCCTGGATTGGATGAACTTCGCTGCTTCCTCTGCCTGGTTGAAAAAGTCCGCCGCTGCTGTTTCGGATTTCAAGGTCGCCTTCACCGCCATTGGATTGATCTCGACTCCGCATCGAATTGTAATGCTATATTGCCGGATACACCTAAGAAGAGGGAACACCATGCATTCCAGGCAAATCTGCGGCTGCACCATTCTTCTGCTGTTCGTCTCCGCGCTGGCCTTGTCGCAAACGGCCGACAAGAAGCAGGCACCAGTTTCCGGCAGCCCAGAGCAGAAGACCGCCGCTCATTTTGAATCCGTACGCAACCAACCTCTGCTGCTCGAGCATTTTTTGCGCCAGATGCCCAAAGGCGGCGATCTGCATAACCATCTCCCCGGCGCGATCTATGCCGAAAGCCTGGTGCGCTACGCGGTCGACAACAAACTCTGTGTTGACCGGCAGACCTCTGCTCTCTCCGCGCCGCCGTGCGATGCCGCCAAGGGCCGTCCAGAAGCGCAAGTGGCCTGGGAAGATCCGATGCTCTATAACCAGGTGCTTGATGCTTTTTCCATGCGCCAGTTTCGCCCTGGACGCGAATCCGGCCACGACCACTTCTTTGCAACGTTCCTAAAGTTCTGGCCCGCCATGGACGGCCACACCGGAGAGATGCTTGCGGAAGTAGCTTCACGCTCCGCAGCCAACCACCTTCAATATCTGGAGCTCATCTTCAATCCCGATTGGGGAAAGGCCGGACAGCTTGGCGCGAGCATGAAGTGGACGGACGATTTCGCCGCCATGCGCCAGCAACTTCTCGCAGCAGGGTTGCCGCAGATCGTCGCCGAAGCCGGCCGCCAGCTCGACCAGGCTGAAGCACAGGAGCGCGAACTCCTGCGCTGCGGTCATCCCCAGGCCGATCCTGGCTGCGGCGTTCAGGTGCGCTATCTCTATGAAGTCGCTCGCGGTCTACCCAAAGAGCTGGTCTTTGCACAAATCCTCGCGGGCTTCGAGATGGCGTCGAAAGACCCGCGTGTCGTGGGCCTGAACCTGGTGATGCCCGAAGATTGGCATGTCCCGGTCCACGACTTCAATCTGCACATGCGCATGCTCGACTACCTGCACGGCGTTTATCCCAAGGTCCACATCTCCCTGCACGCCGGCGAACTGACCAAAGACCTGGTTCCCCCGGAAGAGTTGTTCCACATTCGTGAATCCATCTTGCGCGGCCACGCCGAGCGCATTGGCCACGGCGTGGATGTAATGCAGGAGCAAGACCCTGAAGCTCTGCTGCGCATGATGGCCAAAAACAAAATCCTGGTGGAAATCTGCCTGACCAGCAACGATTCCATCCTTGGCGTGAGCGGCATGCGCCATCCACTGCCGGTCTACCTGCGCCATGGCGTGCCCGTGGCCCTGGCTACTGACGATGCAGGTGTCTCTCGCTCTGACATTACCCAGGAGTACCAACGGGCCGCTGAGACGTATCATCTCAGCTATACCGACCTGAAAAAGATGGCGCGGGCCAGCATCGCGTATAGCTTTCTTTCCGCGCCCGATAAAACGCGCATGCAGTCGGCGCTGGAAAAAGCATTCGGCGAGTTTGAGAAACAGTTCTGAGCTTGACACGCCCGCTACAATGGACGGGACTTTCAGCACAGAATCCCGTTCGCATCACCTGAAAAAGGACTGCATGTCACGATTCACCGGACTGCTGGGCATCATCGTTCTGCTTGCGCTCGCTTATCTTTTTTCCACCAACCGCCGCGCCATCCGCCTGAAGACCGTGCTTTGGGGGTTGGGCTTGCAGTTTGTGTTTGCATTCCTGGTGATTTACCGCACGGAAGGACAGAAGGTGATGAAGGTGGCCGGCGACTACGTCACCACGCTGCTCAACTATTCCTTTGAGGGTTCCAAGTTTCTTTTCGGCGATTTGGCGGTGAACAAACCTCAGGTGGGCGCCTTTTTTGCGTTCCAAGTCCTGCCCACCATCATTTTCATCTCTGCGCTCTTTGCGATTCTGTATTACCTCGGCGTCATGCAGTTGATCGTCAAAGGGATGGCATGGGTCATGAGCCGTTTCATGGGCGTGAGCGGCGCCGAATCGCTGGATGTGGCCGCCTCCATCTTCATGGGCCAGACGGAAGCGCCGCTGAGCATACGTCCGTTGCTGCCGGACTGCACCAAATCAGAGCTCATGACCATCATGACGGCCGGCATGGCGCATATCTCCGGCGGAATCATGGGCGCTTACATACTCTTCGGCGCCAAGGCGGAGAACCTGCTTGCAGCAGTGATCATGACCGCACCGGGCACCATTTTGCTCTCCAAGATGCTGGTGCCGGAAACAGAGATACCGAAGACGGCAGGCACGGTCCAAATCTCCGATGAGGACATGCCCAAGGATTCAAGCTTTCTGGCGGCTGTCGCGCGGGGGACGTATGACGGCGGCAAGCTGGCCTTCAACGTGGGCATCATGCTCATCGCGTTCATCGCGTTGATTGCTCTGGTGAACGGGATCATGAGCGGGATTCACGGCCACTTTGCCTGGTTCCCGGAAAACATCAGCGTGGTGCTGGGATTCATCTTCCGCCCGGTTGCATGGCTGATCGGAGTACCCTGGAAAGACAGCGGCGTCGTCGGCAACCTGCTGGGAACACGCATGGTGCTGAACGAATTCATTGCTTTCATGGGACTCGGCGCGCAGAAAGCCGTGCTCGACCCGCGATCTTTCACCATTGCAACCTTTGCCCTGTGCGGGTTCGCCAACTTCAGCTCAATCGGCATACAGATCGGCGGTATCGGCGCCCTGGCTCCGAACAAACGTGATCAACTTGCCAAACTGGGGTTCCGCGCGATGATTGCCGGCACCATGGCCAACCTGATGTCGGCCGCAATTGTTGGCTTGTTGATGCGAAGTTAGGACTAGCTGGCTGCAGCGACGGCCGTCGCCGCCGGCGCGCGCAGCGTGACCTCGGCATGAAACCTGCCTGGTTCCTGGCAAGGGTGCCCCTGGTGGTAACGCATGGTGACGTTGGCGCCTTCACAGGCGATTTCCGTATAACTCACGGTAGCAGCGTCTGGTCGGTGCATGCACACGCTGAATGACCCGCGTGCCGGAACGTGGGAAGAGTGCAACTGTCGCAGCCATTCGTCCGATCCCGCGTTGGGATGCCGCCATGCGTTGGAGCAAGTCAGGCCACGGACTTCGCGCGCCAATTCGTCGGAGATGCCGGAAGAAAACCAGTGCCGCGCCTGCCAGGGCAGTTTGAACATTTCAAGCCTGCGGCTGTCCCAGTTCCACTGCGCCAGCGTCGCTTCACGGGGAAAGAACCCAATCATGCGGAAGGGGAACATGCCGCGCAGGTCCATGTGTTGCAAGATGGCCGCGGCCTCCTTCATGCTTGCCGACTCAAGCACGGCGGGAATGACTTCTCCGCGCGTGCGCAGCTTGGCGCCGCTTCCGGGCCGGGAGTTGCAGTTGAGCAACGCGAAGGAAATGCCCAGCGCGTTGGCCGCGATCCACGTTCCCCCGCCGTCCTCGCGCGGATAGACCGCTTCCAGCGTGCCTGCCCCGGTGACTTGCGGCGGGACTGCAAGCTGGCGCGTCCGGCGCTCATCGCGGTTCATGCCGATGAGGTAGCCGTTCGCTCGCGCAATGAAACTCAGCGTACACATGGAAGCGTCTTCGATTTCGTGAACCATCGTCCGGGAACGAACTTTCACAGTGCCGGAAGTTTCATCATACTCCATGCATTGGGCCGATATATGCTGGTCTCGTTAAATCTCTCTTTCTTAAGCCAATCAGTTCCGGATTCGGGGTTGGCGGTTTGGCCGGCTCTCGGCTTCGTTGGGTCGGGTTCTCTTTTTCCGGCTTGAAATAGCGTGATCTCTGCAACTGGTGACAATCAATGAACGCAACTGCGGGTCGAATTCGGAAAAGCGTGCGCGTGGTGCTCCGTTGTGCGGCCACCGCGCTCGCCATCGCCGGATGCGTGCTGGAATATGCAGCGAAACTCGCGGCAGGGAAGCGGGACGCATCTTCACGCGCTTGGATACTGCACAAGTGGTGCACTCGCGTGTTGCATTGGTATGGGGTCTCACTCACCGTGGAAGGCACGCCGCCTGCCCAAGGCCTGATCGTTTCCAACCATGTCAGTTATCTTGACATTCTGGTTTTCAGCGCGGCCGCGCCCTGCGCTTTCGTCTCGAAAAAAGAAGTCAGGTCATGGCCCGGCGTGGGCTGGGCGGCCAGCATGGCAGGCTGCGTTTACATCGACCGCACACGGCGTAGCGCAACCCGTTCGATCCAGCCGCAGATCCACGCCGCGCTCTCCAGCGGTTCTCGCCTAGTGCTCTTTCCTGAAGGCACCAGCTCAGACGGTACAAAGTTGATGCCGTTCCGGTCTTCGCTGCTCCAGCCCGCCGTGGCAGACCATGCTCCCATCACGGCGGCTTATGTTCGCTATGAACTGGACGACGGTGATCCGTCCCGCGATGTCGGCTACTTCGGCGACATGACTCTTGTTTTACATGTGCTGAAGTTGTTTGCGAAGAATAGTGTCCGCGCTACCTTGCGCTTTGCTGTGGCCCCCCAGGTCTTTGCGGGCCGGAAGGAAGCCGCCGCAAAACTTTGGGAGTCAGTGAATGAGTTGGGGAAGCGGCCACCCAGCGCCTGATGGCACAGCGTCTTCAGCCTGGCCAACGCACGAGAGGCAGTGACCACTGCATGTTTGTTGTTCGCATATGGTTATTTGACCGGCTGCAACTGCCCTGTTATTCTTGCTTTGCGGGGTGGAGCAGTCTGGTAGCTCGTTGGGCTCATAACCCAAAGGTCGGTGGTTCAAATCCACCCCCCGCAACCAAATCTCTTTTCCATTCAATAGTTTAGAGTATAAATCGGCGGGTGGTTTTGACCCGCCGCAGCCTCTCTCCAACTCCAAGAGCATCAAAGCCTTCCGCAGGTTGAAATCGCAACTGAATGAGAACTGAATGAGCAGTTTGGGGCCGATTCCTATTTCAGCTGCTTCCAGCATGCCTCAGTCGAGGCAGAGCGCGGGCCGTTCAATGTCCCTGCTTTAGCGAAGTTCACAGTTCGACAACATCGGCTCGGGACACGGCTTGCCTCAGCGAGGTTTGGGACGAAACGGCCTACGCTGGTTTCCTAAGCTCTTCCATTCTTCTCGAATCGCGGGCCTCCTCAAAAATGTTCACAAACTCCCGATAGCGGCGGCTAATCTCAGTCACGGCGGCTTCCCGCGTGATCTTCTTGTCCCGCCAGCTCACGAGCGGATCCCAGAACACCGTACGGCCCACGGCAAAGCCGATGAATCCCGGAACGGGTGCGGCCGTTGCCAGCCATTCGCGAACTTTCTGGTCGTCCTCGCCGCGGCCCAGAACGATACAGCCAACTTTGTCGCGGCCACCGCGGCGCGCTGCGGCAACGATCTTTTCGCAGTCCTCACTCCGGTCGAGTCCCTCGATCTTCCATAAGTCCGGTTCGATGCCCGCGTCCTGCAGTTGATGGATGGCCTCAACCATCAGCCTGGGGCGGACCTCCAGATCGTAGGCCTTCTTGTCTCCTTTCAGCTGGTCCATCTGCGCCTTCTCCGCCGGGACCAGGAGCTCGAACATGAACAGGCTGCGGGTTTTGCCATGCAGGAAGTCAGACAACAGTTTCAGCCGGGCCGCCTGGCGCTCGTTCAAGGCTTGATTGCCTTCCGGGTTGTAACGCACTAGAACTTTGCAAAATGTGGGCTGGAATGTTTCGATGTGCTTGGCGAAGTCTTCGCCGTATTCAAAGTCAAACTCATCCAGGCCGCTCTTCTCAGCGGGGCTGGAGGTGAAGTAGCCGTTTTTTGCGGCATCGCGCAGAATGGCGGACCCGAACTGCTCGTCCACCAGGATGCCCGCGTTATCCTTCGGCACGCCGGCAGCAATGGCAGCCTGGAAGGCGTCATAGATCACCTGCTTGGCTGCCGCGACCTGAGCGGTCTGTTCAGGCGTGGGTGTCCCCTTCCAACCGAACATCTTGGTGTAGAACGTTGCCCGATGGTCAAACGGAAGAACGTAGAGTGGCTTATCAAATCCAATTGTCATCGCATGGTCCCCCTGAGCTTACGGTGGCGACGGATCAAGTTGTTGGTTGAGCTGTCATGTTCGAGTCTCGGTTCTGCTTGGCTCTCGAGTTCCAGGATGATGCGCTGGGCCAGGACTTTGCCCAACTCAACGCCCCATTGGTCGAAGGAATCAATGTTCCAGATAGCGCCCTGGGTAAAAACGGAGTGCTCGTAGAGGGCGACCAGCTTGCCGAGCATGTCCGGCGTGAGCTGTTCGGCAAGAATCATGTTCGACGGGCGGTTGCCCTCGAACACTCGATGAGGCACCAGCCAATCCGGTGTGCCCTCAGCTTTCACTTGCTCGCGGGTCTTGCCGAACGCCAGCGCCTCGGCCTGAGCGAAGACGTTGGCAAGCAGCACGTCGTGGTGCCGGGGCAACGGATTGAGAGTCTGGGTGAAGGCGATGAAGTCGCAAGGAATGAGCCGGGTGCCCTGGTGGACGAGCTGATAGAAGGAGTGTTGGCCGTTGGTGCCCGACTCACCCCAGTAGATGGGTGCGGTTTGATAGTCGACCTCGGTCCCGTCGAGGGTGATGTGCTTGCCGTTGCTCTCCATTGCCATTTGTTGCAGATACGCCGGGAAACGCTTCAGATATTGCTCGTAAGGGAGAACCGCGACTGTCGACGCGCCGAAGAAGTCCGTGTACCAAACACTGATGAGACCCATCAGAACGGGCAGATTTTGTTCGAACGGCGCCGTACGAAAATGTTCGTCCATCTGATGGAGCCCGTCGAGCATCGCGCGGAAGTGATCCGGACCGATGGCCATCATCGTAGACAGACCAATCGCCGAGCACATGGAGTAGCGCCCGCCGACCCAGTCCCAAAACTCAAACATATTGGCCGTGTCAATGCCGAACTTTGCCACCTCCGCCGCGTTCGTGGAGACAGCAACAAAATGCCGTGCGACCGCGGCTTCGTTCCCTCCGAACGCGTCCAGTGACCAGGCGCGAGCGGCTCGGGCGTTCATCATCGTCTCCAGGGTCGTAAACGTCTTCGACGAAGCGATAAAGAGAGTTTCCGCGGGGTCCAGATCGCGAACCACCTCCACTAAGTCGGTTCCGTCGATGTTGGAAACGAAGCGGAACGTCATTGCTCGTTCCGCGTAGTGCCGTAGCGCCTCGAAAGCCATGACCGGCCCCAGGTCGGAGCCGCCGATTCCTATGTTGACCACATTGCGAATCCGCTTGCCGGAGAAGCCTTTCCATTCTCCAGTGCGCACCTGGTTGCAGAAGTAAGTCATCTTGTCGAGCACGGCGTGAACTTTTGGCACCACGTTCTCGCCATCAACGATCATCGATGCCCCCTTCGGGGCGCGCAGAGCCACGTGCAGGACCGCCCGATTTTCCGTGATGTTGATCCTCTCGCCACGGAACATGGCGTCAATCCGGGCCCGCACGCCTGACTCTTGGGCAAGTTCAATCAGGAGTTTTAAGGTTTCGTCTGTGATCCGGTTCTTTGAATAATCGAGAAATATGCCGACGGCTTCAACGGCAAACCGGTCGCCTCGCTTGGGTTCTTCGGCGAAGAGTGTCCGGATATGTGATCTACACACCTTTCTGTAGTGAGCTTCCAGGGCCTTCCAAGCCTTGCGTTGGGTGAGCGGCCCGATGTTTTCCTGTGGGACTACCGGTGCTCGTATTGCCATTTGCGGGCTCCTTTTATTTTCTCAGGATCAACTGGCGGCCCTTTCGAGCACAGCGGTCTTCGACTCGATGACCGACAACAGTTCCTTCCAGGACTTGACGAACGATTTTGCTCCTTCATCCTGCAGCTGGGCGCCCAGGGCCTCGATATCGATGCCAGCCTTGGAGAATTGTGCCAGTACTTCTTCGCAGTCACCGCCATCGGCTGGCAGAACCGACCCGAGTTCCTTATGCTTGGCCAGCGCGATCAAGGTCTTCTCCGGCATGGTGTTGACCGTGAAGGCCGCCGCGAGAGACTTGACGTAGAGAACGTCCGACGCCGAGGGGTCCTTGGTTCCCGTGCTGGCCCACAAGAGTCGTTGTGGAAAGGCGCCGGCGTTATAAATGCGGTGCCAGCGCGGCGAGCCGAGCAGATCGCGAGCTGCCTTGTACGTGCGCATCGCGACAGCGATGCCAAGCTTATGATCCAACTCACGGGGGACCTTTCCGCTTACGGCGGCGTCCCAGCGGCTGATAAAGACCGAGGCCACCGAGCCGATATTAGGCTTGAGACCGGCTTCCATCCGCCGCTCAACCCCGCGAAGAAACGCTTCGGCCGCGGCGAGATAGTGGTCGCTCGAAAATAGCAGCGTGACGTTGATGGGAATTCCCGAAAAGATAGCCTCCTCGATGGCGGGTAAGCCTTCCTTGGTGCCGGGAATCTTGATCAGAAGGTTCGGGCGCTTGGCACGGGCGTGCAGATCTCCAGCGGCTGCCAGGCTTTTAGCCGTGTCGTAGGCGAGCAACGGCGATACTTCAAGAGAAACCCATCCGTCCACGCCGTTCGTGCGGTCATAGATGGGGCGAAACAGGTCGGCGGCCCGGGTAAGATCTTCGAGCGCCAGTTCAAAGAAAAGCTCTTCGCCGGATTTGCCTTCGGCGAATTTCTTGCGAATGGCTGCGTCATAAGCGCTGCTGTTCTTGACGGCCTGATTAAAAATCGTGGGATTTGAAGTGAGGCCGGTCAGGGACAGCTCATCGATGTAACGCTTGAGCGTGCCGCTATCGAGCAAGTCGCGCGTGATGTTGTCGAGCCAGATGCTTTGGCCCAGATTGTGAAGAAGTTGCGTGGCTTTCATCGGTCACCTCCTTCCGAAATCGCGGTCGTTCCGAAGTGTTGCAATTAGTGAACGGGACAAGGTTCCGTCCTCCATATCTCGGCTGCGTATTCCCGGATCGTCCGGTCGCTGGAAAACTTGCCCGAACTGGCAACATTCGAGATGGCTTTGCGTGCCCAGTCATCCGGGCGGGCATATAGCTCCAGCAGCCGCTGGTCTGCCTCAAGGTAAGACTTCAAGTCCGCCAGGTGCATGTAGAAGTCTCCCTGTGTCAGAAGCGTGTCCCGGAGTGGTGTGAAGATGCCCGGCTCGGAGCGGCTGAAGTAACCGGAGAAGACCATGTCCAAAGCCGCGCGGGTCTCCGGCTCATTTTCATAATGCCAGTGCGGGTTGTACCATCCCCGGCTGCCGGTCACCTGGTCCGCGGTAAGCCCGAACAGGAAGAAGTTCTCCTCGCCCGCGGCTTCCGCCATTTCGATCGTTGCTCCGTCGCGCGTGCCGATCGTCAGCGCGCCGTTCATCATGAACTTCATGTTGCTTGTGCCGCTGGCCTCGTAGCCCGCAGTGGAGATTTGATTGGACACCTCCGTTGCTGGAATCAGGCGCTCCGCGAGCGAAACGCAGTACTCGGGCAGAAACAACACCTTGAGACGGCCGCGCACAGCCGGATCACCTTCAATCGTGCCGGCAAGATTGTTGATGAACTTGATGATCAGCTTGGCCAGCTGGTATGCGGGCGCCGCCTTGCCGGCAAAGAAGAATGTGCGTGGCGCCATTTCAAGGTCCGGATTCTCACGCAGGCGGTTATAGAGCACTACCACGCGCAACGCGTTGAGCAGTTGCCGCTTGTATTCGTGAATGCGCTTGACTTGTGTATCGAAGATGCTGTCCGGGTCCACCACCTGGCCGGACGTGGTCTTGAGCCAGTCGGCGAATTGCCCTTTGGCCTCGCGCTTTGCCTTGCGGAAAGCATCACGAAAGCCTTTGTTCTCCGCGAGCGGCTTGAGGCGGGTGAGTTGGTCGAGGTCACTGATCCAGGCATCCCCTATGGCGTCAGTGACCGTGCGGGCCAGCGCCGGATTCGCGAGCAGCAGCCAGCGCCGCGGTGTAACGCCGTTGGTCTTGTTGTTGAAACGCTCGGGGTACAACTCGGCCAGCTCCTTGACCGTCGTCTTCCGCAACAGCTCCGAGTGAATCCCAGCCACGCCATTGGTGCTGTGCGAACCTACGATCGCCAGATTTGCCATGCGGACCTTTCGCTGGCTGCCTTCCTCTACCAGGCTGACTCGCTGAACGCGTTGTTCATCGCCGGGGAAGCGGCTCCGGACGGCGATCAGCAAACGCCGGTTGATCTCGTAGATGATCTCCAGGTGACGCGGGAGCATGGTCTCGAACCACTCGAGCGGCCATTTTTCCAAGGCTTCCGGCAGTAGCGTGTGATTGGTGTACGCCAGGGCCTTCTGTGTCAGGTCCCAGGCCTGGTCCCATTCAAGATGCGCTTCGTCCAGCAGGATCCGCATCAGTTCGGGTACTGCAATAGCCGGGTGCGTGTCATTGAGTTGGATGGCCACCCTATCAGCAAGCGTGCTCCAGTCGGGATTGGTAGGGCGGAAACGACGGACTAGATCGGCCAGGGAACAGGCGACGAGGAAGTACTCTTGCAGGAAGCGCAATCCCTGTCCCTTGCTTGTGGAGTCATCGGGGTACAGGACGCGGGTGAGAGACTCCGCGGCGAGAGTGTCGGCAAGGGCCTCGGCGAATGCCCCGCTGCTGAATTCCTGGAAATCGAAGTAATTGGATGCGGCGGCGGACCAGAGACGTAGCGTATTGATGGTCTTTCCGCCGTAACCCACAACTGGCCGGTCATAGGGGATGCCGAGCAGAGTGGACGAACGGCCGGGTATAGCCTGGAACGTCCCACCTTGTAATTGGAATGAGCAATTCAACTTGACTTCTACTGCTTCGTCCGGACGGGGCACTTCCCACGGGTCCGGGCGACGAAGCCAGTTATCGCCTTGCTCGTGCTGCCAGCCTTCCTGGATGGACTGCTTGAAGATGCCGTATTCGTATCGCAGCCCGTAACCCATAGCGGGAAGCTGCATGGTGGCCATGGAGTCAAGGAAGCACGCTGCCAATCGGCCCAGGCCCCCGTTTCCCAGACCTGCATCGGGCTCTTGTTCCAACACGGAGAGCGAGTCGATGTTACGTTGCTGCGCTGCTTGTGCCACTACCGGGTCGAACAGAAGGTTAGTGACATTGTTGGCCAGCGAGCGGCCAAGGAGAAACTCCATGGAGAGGTAGTAAACGCGCTTGGGATTCTCGTGATCGTATGTTTTCTGCGTGAGTACCCATCGTTGCGAGAGAACATCGCGCACGGAGCGTGCAAAGGCTTCGTACTGCTCCCTGGCGCGGATGGCATCAGGATGCTTCACGGTGTCGAACAGGAGATGCCGCTCGTACAGCCCGTCCTTTCCCGTGAACTGAACGGGGCCGCACCCGTATTGCTTCAGCAGCTCTGCAGCAGTGACGTGTACCCTCTCGATTGGAATGACGCGCTCTGTGCTCATCTGAATCTTCCTTTCTGGAGCTGGCACGAAACTTTTCCTTGCGCGGCCTTTGGGGAGGCCGGCTAGGCTGCCAATGTTGGCTGAGCTTCCACATGGCCCTGGACGCATCGGACCGTGTCGCGCGCGATTAACAGCTCTTCATTCGTCGGAATGACGAACGCATGTAATCTGGACTCGTTCGTGCTGATCTGTCCTTCCGTTCCGGTCATTCGCTGGTTCCGGCCGTGATCAAGTTTCAATCCTGCCCATTCCAGACCTTCGCAGATCTGGGCCCGGATTTCCGGCTGGTTCTCTCCGATCCCTCCCGTGAAGACAATCGCATCAGCGCCGCCCATGCAGGCGAGAAATGCTCCGATGTATTTTCTTGCGCGGTAACAAAAAATCTCAATTGCCAGGCATGCCCGGCGGTCGTCGTGTTCCTTTACTTCGCGCAGCAGCTCGCGCATATCGTTCGTGAGACCTGATATCCCAAGCAAGCCAGACTGTGTGTTCAGTAGAGTCTCCACTTCCGGTGTGGACAGGCCTTCTTTGGTGGCAATCAGGTTCACGACTGCAGGATCGATATCGCCAGACCGCGTCCCCATCACCAGACCCTCCAGGGGTGTCATGCCCATGGAAGTGTCCACGGAGCGGCCGGCACGAATGGCCGCTGCAGAGCAGCCATTCCCGAGGTGGAGTGTGATTACATGTGTCTGTTCTTTCGTCAGTCCGCGCAACCCGGCATATCGCTCAGACACAAAACGATGTGAGGTGCCGTGAAATCCGAAACGCCGTATATGATGGCGCCGATACAGGTGATAGGGCACAGCATAGAAGTACGCGTGCTCGGGGATCGACTGGTGGAAGGCGGTATCAAAGACTGCCACCTGGGGCGCTCTCGATCCGAACACTTGCCGCGCCGCCAGAATACCCTTGATGTTGTCGGGGTTGTGGAGCGGCGCCAAATCGATGCATTCCTCAATCCCCTCCAGGACCTCGTCAGTGATCACCGTGGATTCCGCAAACAATTCGCCGCCGTGAACCACCCGATGTCCGATGGCATGAATGTCAGCCAGGCTCCGGCTCTCCGGGATTCCTGATGCGTCTGAAGTCATCCACCGCACCAAATGCCGCAGTGCGGTGACAACGTCTGGGAGCGACGCCGTGAGTTTCTGCTTTGGTACTTTGGGAGTCTGGATCGTAACGATCGCTTCTCCGCCGATCCTCTCGATCTGTCCGCGGCACAAGCGCTCATCTTTGTTCTGCCTCATGCGGCCAAGGTCAGTGGCGATGAGCTGGAACTTCAGGCTGGAACTGCCCGAATTGAGTACGAGAACGTTCATCTATACCATTCAAGCCCGAGATGCTCGTGATCCCGCGCGGATTGCAGTTGTGAGCGAACTGTGCGGCCCTGGGTTCAATTAGGCGGCTTTGCGCGTCTTCTCGTGCGGCCACCTCCAACCGGCAACATCGGGCTTATCGGTACCATGCTGGTAAGCGTAGTTCCGGCAACCAATCTGCTCATTGCGAAACTTCTCCAGGGCGGCGCTGCCGATCCGCTGCAATCTCGGAACATACTTGATCGCATCCATGGCCAGGGTGAAGCGATCGATTCCGTTCTCAATCGCCAGCTCCAACGGAGTGTTGATGTTGCCTTCTTCCTGATAACCGTGAACGTGCAGGTTGGGATGGTTGGTACGACTGTAAGCCAAGCGATGGATGAGCCAAGGGTATCCGTGGAAATTGAAAATAATCGGCTTGTCGGCGGTGAAGAGCAAGTCGAAGTCTTGATCTGACAAACCGTGAGGATGTTCGGTTTGCGGTTGCAACCGTAACAGATCAACAACGTTGACATAGCGGATCTTGAGATCAGGAAACGCCTCGCGCAACATAGTGATCGCTGCCAGAGTTTCCTGCGTGGGGATATCGCCGGCGGAAGCCATCACCAAATCCGGCTCCACGCCCTGGTCGCTGCACGCCGGTTCCCATCGGCCGATTCCTTTCGTGCAGTGGGTGATGGCCTGGTCCATAGTCAGGAATTGAAGGTGCTTCTGCTTGTCGCAGACAATCACGTTGACGTAGTTCTCACTTTTCAGGCAGTGGTCGGCAACCGACAACAGCGTGTTAACGTCAGGAGGCAGGTAAATTCGCACGACGGCAGAGCTCTTGTTGAGGGCTACGTCCAGGAAGCCGGGATCCTGATGCGTGAAACCGTTGTGGTCCTGCCGCCATACCGTGGACGTAACCAGAATATTCAGCGATGCAATCTTGTCGCGCCATGGAAGGTGGTTGCTGATGGTGAGCCACTTCGCGTGCTGGTTGAACATGGAATCGATGACATGGATAAAAGCTTCATAGGAGGAAATGAAGCCGTGGCGCCCCGTGAGCAGGTAGCCTTCCAGCATGCCTTCGACGGTATTTTCACTCAACATCTCCATCACTCGTCCATCAGACGCCAGTTCTCCACCGTCCGAATCTTCGGGGAAGTACTCCTCAATCCAGAACTTTTTGCTGACCTCATAGATGTCCTGCAGCCGGTTTGATGTGTTCTCGTCAGGCCCGAAGACGCGGAAGCTCTTCATGTTCATCTTCATCACGTCACGGAGGAACGCGCCCAAGGGACGGGTGTTTTCCGCTTCCGTGACCCCGGGTGTATCGAATTTCAAAGCGTAATCCCGGAAGTCAGGAAGATGCAGGGCCTTTTTCAAATGCCCTCCGTTGGCGTGAGGGTTGGATCCCATGCGACGATCTCCGGCCGGCGCGAGTTCCTTGAGTTCAGGAATGAGGGTCCCGTTGCGATCAAAGAGTTCCTCGGGTTTGTAACTGCGCATCCAGTTTTCCAGCTCGTGAAGCCGTTTCGCATTGGTCTTGACGTCGGCCATGGGCACCTGATGCGATCGCCAGAAGCCTTCCAGCTTATGACCGCCCACCTCCGCCGGAGAAGTCCAACCCTTCGGGCTCCGCAACACAATCATCGGCCAGCGCGGGCGCTCAGCCTTTCCTGTCTTGCGCGCGGTCTCCTGATGTTTCCTGATTTCAGAAACGCAATGCTCCATCGTCGCCGCCATCGCCTGGTGCATGCTTTCGGGGTCAGAGCCTTCGACAAAGTAAGGGGTCCAACCATAGCCGTGGAACAGGTTTTCCAGCTCTTCGTGGCTGATGCGCGCCAGCAGGGTGGGGTTATTGATTTTGTAGCCGTTCAAATGAAGGACCGGCAGCACCGCGCCGTCGCGGATGGGATTAAGAAACTTGTTGATGTGCCAGGAGGTTGCCAGAGCTCCGGTTTCCGCTTCCCCGTCCCCGACTACTGCAGCGACAATCAGGTCTGGATTGTCAAAGGCCGCACCGCAGGCGTGCGAGAGCACGTACCCAAGCTCGCCTCCCTCGTGGATGGAGCCGGGCGTTTCCGGTGTGCAATGACTTCCAATGCCCCCGGGGAAGGAAAATTGTTTAAAGAACTCGCGCAGACCTTGTTCGTCTTCACCCTTATTGGTATAGATTTCCGAATAGGCCCCTTCTAAATAAACTGGACCGATGACTCCGGGCGCACCATGCCCCGGGCCTGCAAGAAAAATCACGTCTAAGTCGTACTTCTTGATGAGTCGGTTCAGGTGTATATAGGTAAACGCCAAGCCAGGACTCGAGCCCCAATGTCCTAAAAGGCGATTCTTGATGTGCTCAGGCTTCAAAGGTTCCCTTAGGAGGGGATTGTCCTGAAGGTAGATCATCCCGAGCGTCAAGTAGTTGCAGGCGCGCCAGTAGGCGTGAGTCTTACGCAATTCATCGGCGCTGAGAGGCGTTCCTGAAACCGTGGACCTGGCTGGGCCGTAGGCGCTCAGAGGCTTGTTCACAGCTTCGCGCTTCAGGGGCTTCTTGACAGTTTCGGCTTCTATTACGGACGCCATATTTGTCTCCTTGAACCAGAGTCATCCTCGTCTCAAGCCGCGGCCCAGCCCAGGACTTCACCCGGCCAAATCTGACAGGCTTATTGGAACTCCCCGCTCAAACTCGCCGTCGATTGATAATCCCTAGAAATCGATTCCCGAGATGGCTGGTGGTTCCCCGTTCCCGTGACCAGTGCTGCTTGCCGGAAGGTTGTCCAACGCTCTGCGCAAACTCCGACCAATCTTTTCGATGAGAGCGGCTCTTGCGAGGTTTGCTTTGCGGGCCGAGATTCGCTTGCTTGGAGCGACAAATCCGGAGAACCGGCCTCGTCTCAAAACCTGTACCACTCTTGGGTTCCGGTCTCCTGGTTCATGAGAATGATCGTGCCGTCCCAAGCGCTTCATGGTCTTTGCTCTACTGCTTCCGAAAACGCCAGGCGCTGATGGCAAACAGGACGATAGAGAATATCGTCAACGCAACCAGGTTCGGCCACAGGGCGCTCCACGGCGCGTTCTTCAAGGTGACACCCCGGACGATCATCACCATATAGCGCAACGGGTCAAAATACGAAAGCTTCTGGAAGAAGTCCGGCATGTTTTCCAGCGGTGAAGTTGCTCCCGAGAGCAGGGTAAGCGGCGGGTTAACGAAGAACGTGAGCAACTGCGCCTGTTGCTGCGATTTCGAAACCGTTGCCACCATTACGCCGATTCCAATCCCGGCCAGGGCCGCCAGGGCCCCGGCAAGCGCGAACAGCCACACGGCCCCCCGGACGGGCAGGCCAAACACAAGCATCCCCACCACGAGGGAAACGAACAGAACCACCATCATCAGCAGGAAGACCGGAGTGGTCTTGGCGAGGAGCATTTCACCGGTCTGGGCCGGCGTCATCAGCAACTGTTCGATGGTGCCGGTCTCCTTTTCCTTGACCGCCAGCGCGGAGGCGACGAGGGACGCGTTAATGAACATGATGATGCTCATCACTCCTGTAACGTAGTGCCACGAGGTCACCAAACCGGGATTGTAGAGATAGGCTGACTGCATCGCAGGGACTCCCGGCTGCGGGGCGGGATGCGCGGCGTTGGCTAACACGATCTGGCGCCGGGGACTGGCAATCGCGGTGCCGACGCTTCCCGCGTTGGAGTTGTAGTTTTGCAGGGCCATCTCCAGGTAGCCTTTTGCAATCTGCGCGGTGTTGGCGTCCACGGCATCCACCACTACCTGTACGTCGGCCGTCTGGCCGCGGCGCAGGGTGCGCGAAAAATCATTTGGAATCACAATGAACAGATCCAGGTCCAGGCTCTTGAGCGCATCTTCCGCCTCTTCCACGCGCATGAATTGCCGTGCCACGTTGAAATTCACGTTTTCAGAAAGAGCGTCAACGAAGTCACGGCTTTCGGTGGTGAAGCTTTCATCCACGATTCCCACACGCAGGTCACGGACCCTGGGGTTCAGGGCATATCCGAAGATGATCAGCACAATGGTGGGGGGCAGCATCAACTGGATCACCAGGACACGATTTCGCCTTAACTGCTGGACTTCCTTGGCCAGAAGAGCGAGGTAACGTCTTATCATTGCAGGCATAGGAACTCCTATCCCTTGAACTGCATCTTGCGCATCTGGACCGCATTCAGGAAGAAGAAGACGAATGCGAGTACCAGAAGCATGACCAACGGCAGGAATGAGGTGTCCCATCCCGCATTGCGAAGAATTGAGTTGCGCACGATCTGTATGTAGTGGGTCGCGGGCAAGAAGTAAGAAAGCCAGCGAATCTGTATGGGAATGTTCCGGACGCCAATCAGGTAACCCGAAAGCAGCAGGGAAAGCAGGAAAGACCCCATCTGTACGCCCTGAATGGCCGCGCTCTGGTTTTGCGTGCTGTTGCCCATCATCATCCCAAAGAACACTCCCGCCAGCAGATAGAGAACCGTGGCAACCAGCAGGATGGTTGGGTTCGAGGGGAACCGGAACTCGAACACCAACAGGCCCAAGGCAAAGCAAAGAACAAATTCCACAAGTCCGATCACAACGTAGAGCAGCGCCTTGCCCATGATCCACTGGACCGCAGTCAGACTGGAGGCGTATGCCTGGATAATCGTTCCGGTCTCATATTCTTTGGCGGTAGTCAGCGCTCCCAGCAGCGCGGGAAAGATGATCAACATCAAGCCCAGGCCGCCGGTGCCGAAGTAGACACGGTCCGAGAGTCCGGGGTTATACCAAAGCCGCTGTTGCAGGTTAACGCCTTTCACCGGTGGCCGGGTGATGCCGTTCTGCAGAGCGAAACTTGTATTTAGCGAGTCTGCATAGTTGCCCAGGGCCGTGGCCGCGTTGGAATCGGTGGCATCGATCATCAACTGGACCACAGGCTCGGCGCCACGCCGGAAATCCCGCTCGAAGTTCTGCGGAATAATGAGAGCTGCGCGTCCGCGCCAGCTGGCGAGTGCGCGCTCCGGAGATTCACCGGGCTTATGGGCGTTGATCCGGAATGTGAGGGCGGCGCCATAGGTCTCCAGGTAGGTCCGGCTGAGCGGTGTATTGTCGTAGTCGTAGACCAGGAGCGAGACGTTGCGCAACCGCAGAGATCCCGTAATACCGGCGAGCAGCATCAGCACAATCGGCATCAATACCGCCAGCAGGATGAGCAGCTTGTCACGCCGGAACAGCCGGAATTCCTTCATCGCCTGGGCCAGGATCTTCTTCACAACGGAATCTCCGATCTGCGAGATTCAATGAGCGAGATGAATACGTCTTCCAGCGAAAACTCGATTGGCTTCTCAGCGACAACGCGGACCCCGGCTTCCTGCAACACGGCCGCTGCCTGCTGCTTCTGTTCGTCTTGTTCAACGACGAGGTGCAGGCGGTCGCCAAAGAGAGAGACTCGCGAAGCGCCAAACTTCTTCTTCAATGCACCCAGGGCGAGATCGGGATGGTCGACTTCGATCTCATAAAGCCGCCCCTTCATGTTGGCCTTCACCTCGCTGGGAGAGCCTTCCGCGATGATTTCACCGGCAACCATGAACCCGAGCCGGTTGCACTGTTCCGCTTCTTCAAGGTAGTGGGTGACCACCACGATCCCGGCGCCGCGATCGGCAAATTCATTGATCATGCGCCACATGGCGCGGCGCGCCAGCGGGTCCACGCCGGAAGTCGGTTCATCCAGAAAGATCGCCTCGGGCTCGTGCATCACGGCAGCGCCAAAGGCCACGCGCTGCTTCCATCCCCCGGGCAGAGACCTGGTCAACATCCCCTCTTCTCCGCTCAGCTCTGCCTCTTCAAGCACCCACTTCTTGCGCTCTTCACGCACGCTCTCGTCAACGCCGTAGAGCCGGGCATAGAAATCCAGGTTCTCGCCGATGGTGAGATCGTCATAAAGCGCGAACTTCTGCGACATGTATCCGATCCGGGAACGCACGGTCGCGGAACGGAGGCCTTTGGACTGGCCCAGGAGAGTGACGCTTCCGGAGCTTGGATCGAGCAGCCCGCAGATGATCTTGATGGAAGTGGTCTTTCCTGCTCCGTTGGCGCCCAACAGTCCGTAGATGTCGCCATTGCGGACCTCCAGTTGAAAATTCTTCACCGCCTGGAATGATCCGAACCGCTTGTTCAGGTCTTTAGCGCCGATGACCACATCTTTGCGGTTCAACGGCGGAGACGGGTTGGGAAAGTGGGGAACCGGGTGAGTGCCGCGCATCTTCCGCAACTGGCCCACAAAAGCGTTTTCCAGCGTCGGCTGCGAACGGCGTATCTCAGTGATCCGCAAGCCGGCTTGCTCTGCACGTTTCTGCAGGTCAGATTCGGCTGCTTCGGGGTTCGGCGCCATCACGTCCAGTCGGTCGCCAAATCGCTGCACGTCCTGCGCCTCCGGCGATTTAGCCAGAACATCCTCGGCTCCGGCCAGGGGCTCGACTTTGACTTCAAGCCGTGTCACTCCCATCTTGGAACGAAAATGGGCCGGCGTATCGATGTCGTAAATCTTGCCGCGTTCTATCAGCGCAACGCGATGGCATCGCTCAGCTTCATCCAGGTAAGGAGTCGCCACGACGATGGACATTCCGGCGCCGGCGAGCGAGGTCAGCGCGTCCCAGAAGTCGCGGCGCGTCACCGGATCGACCCCGGTGGTCGGTTCGTCGAGCAGCAGAAGCTTTGGGTCGGGGATGAGCGCGCAACTCAACGCCAGCTTCTGCTTCATGCCGCCGCTCAACCGCCCCGCGAGCCGGTCGGTGAAGTTAGTCAGCTCAAACAACTTGAAGTAGCGCTCTCTGCGTTTGGCGAACTCTTCCGGAGGGACCTCGCGCAGGCCGCCCGCGTAGTTGAGGTTTTCGTCCACGCTCAAGTCGGGATATAGGCTGAAGGGCTGCGTGAGATAACCGACGCCGGGCCGCGCTTCGCGCGGCGTCGTGTCTAAGACTCGGATCTCGCCGCCTCCGGGCGCCAGCACGCCGCCGATGATACGGAAGGCGGTAGTCTTGCCGGCCCCATCCGCGCCGATCAACCCGAAGATTTCTCCCGGACGAACCTGGAAGCTGACGGCATCCAGGGCTGCAATTGGACCGTAGCTCTTGCTGAGAGCGCGAGAATCGACTACGAGAGCCTCGGCCATCAAGGATTCCCAATCTGAATCTGCCCATCCGCCGGCATCCCCGGCTTGGCAAAACCGAAGGCGCCCTTCAGCCCAAGTTTCACACCCATCACCTGTTTCACCCGGTCGTCTTTGAAGTAAGTGTTCTCCGGCGTGAACATCACTTGCGGGTCAATGCGGATCACTTCAGCTTGAATCGCTTCTTTGGGGTTGGAATCAAGGTAGACCTGGGCTTGCTGTCCTACTTTCACTTTCCCCACGTCACCTTCAGGAATGAATCCGCGCAGGTAGAGCTTGTGCAAGTCCACCATGGTAAGGATGGTTTGCCCCGCTGCGATGACCCGGCCTGGCTCCGCCGAGCGTGTGAGGATCGTACCGGCAATCGGGGCTGTGATGGTTAGGTCCGTTACATTGGCCTGAAAGCGTTCCAACTGGGCGCGGCTGGATGCGAGGTTCGCTTTCGCCGTGGGGATCTGCTGCAGCTGCGCCTTTGCCTGCGCGAGCGAAGCCTCCGCCGCCAATACCTGCTTGTGGGCCGCATCCGTGGAGGCGCGCGCGACTTTCATCCTGGTCACTTGCTGATTCCCCAATTGTTCGGCAACTGCGCCGGACTCCACGAGTGGCGGGTAGCGTTTTGCGTCCGCCTCAGCCTGTTGCAGTTCCGCCTGCCAGCGCACGTACTCGGCCTGGCTCGCGGCAAGATTTGCCTCAGCCAAAGAAACCCGCGCCGGCCCGGCTGACTGTGCTTCTTCCAGTTTGCGTTCACCCTCGATGACATTGGCCTTCTGCGCATCTACTTGTGCTTCGTCCTGCGCGCTGTAAATACGCGCCAACACCTGGCCGGCACTCACGGTGTCACCTTCACGCACCAGGATCTCCATGAGTTTGCCGTCTCTCTTGGAAGAGATGTCCACTGTGTCCCCGTCAATGCGACCGCTTACGAAGAGTGCGCCCTTCTCGGCGCTCTTGGTGGTTCTGGTGCATCCCGAAAGCACCAGCGGCAAGATCATTGCCAGGGAGATCCATCTTCGGTTCATAGTTTCCTCACATACCGCTATTTGCGGTACGTTTTCTCAGCTGCGCCGATCGCCCGCGCAAGGTTGGCCCGGGCCAGGCCAAGGGTGTACATGGCGCGCACACGCGCGTCATCGGCCCGGGACACGCGGTCCTGTGCGTTTACAACTTCTGTATTGTCTGCAATCCCCTGGGTAAATCTTTGCCGCGATAACTCCACTTCTTCTCGTGACAGTTTGACGTTGCCGGCGCTGGTCTCGACTTCTTTGAGCGCCCATTCCACGCCGGAAATCGCGGCGAGCACTTCGCTTTCGATCTGGGAACGCAGCTGGTCCGCCGCCGACTGGGCTTCTCGCACTGCGCCCTGTGCTTCGGCGATCTGCCCGCTGATGCGCCCGCTCGTGTAAATGGGAAATGTAAGCGTGGCCGCTAAGCGGAAAACGTTTACGTTGTTGACCGGCGAGTTTCCGCTTTGACCGTCAGAGAAGCCGGCGCCCAGGACCGGATATCGTTGCGCTTTTGCAGATCGCACCTGCAGCTCGGCGGCGTTCACGCCGGCTTGCGCCGCGCGGTAGTCTGGGCGTGCCGTCAGCGCCGTCTGTACCGCCGCTTGCTTGTCAACGGGAGCTTCCACACCGTACGCGGCAGCATCGTCGACTTCAAAGTCGGCAGTGATGCGCGCTTGCAGTGCATTGGCCAAACTGAGCTTCGCGGCAATGTAGGTCTGCTCAGACTCCTGGCGCTGCTGTTCCAGTGAGTTCACCTGCTGCAATGCGCGGTTCGCTTCCAGCTTGGAAGACACTCCTTGCTTCACTCGGTCGTCCGTGAGCTTGTACAGGTCGGTCGCCAGTTTGGTTTGTTCCAACAATGTGTCTCGCGACGCCTTTGCGCGGAGAGCTTGCAGATAGGCGCCCACCACATTGAGCACCACAACTTCGCGCGCATTCAGGACTTGTTGATGGGACGCATCCTGGCTGGCACGTGAGCTCTTCCAGGCCTGCATGCTGGCGATGTTGAGCAGATCTTGCCGCAGGAAGACACGCGCATCGAACGATCCGAAGGGCGCGCTGGTTTGCTCTACACCGGGAATGTCAATCCCCAGGCCCTGCAAGTTGATCTTGAGGTAAGCCTGGTCGGCGCCGGCTCCGATCTGCGGCAGCAGCGCAGAACGGCTTTGCGAGTATCGGCCCGAGGCCTGGTCCAAGCGACTCTGTGCCGTCCGGAGAATGCTGCTGTTGGTGAGCGCAATCCTGATTGCGTCAGAAAGAGTCAGTTGCCTGGGGAGGTCCTGGGCAGTGGTTGCGCCCATCCCCTGTGGGACCCCGGCGCTTGGATTCTGTGCGCTTGTCCTGCCAGTCTGCTGTGCGCTTGCCAGCGTCGCGGCGAAAACGATAAGCAAGGCAGCAATGAATCTTCTTGTATCTTTGGTTGTTCTGCGGAGTGCGTCCTGCGCGCATTTGCCATCGAGGTTCACGAAGTCCCCCGTTGCTCTTTGGTCAGGACTCTTGCTTCAGTACCGTGACCGGAAAAGCGGGTACACACACCCGGTACTTAAGGAGAAACAGACCTGTCCAGAATGCTAGGATGCGCTTCGGGTTATTTCAGGATTGCCGCCGCTTCGTCATGCCGCCGAAGCATCGTCCCGGGGCAGGATGAATTTCTCTACCGCTACCGCGAACCCCTCTTCCTCATTCGAGGCGGTCACATACGTGGCAGCTTTCTGCACCTCAGGGCTGGCATTCCCCATGGCGATGCTGACGCCGCTCTGTTGGAACATCGTGATGTCATTGGGCATGTCGCCGATCACGGCAATCTCTTGCGTTGGAATCTTTCCGAACTCTGCGGCCAAAAGCACAACTTCGCCTTTGTTGGCCTTGGGATGCGTCACATCCAGATAGAAAGGCTGGGAACGCGCCGCCGAGACGCTCGCGCCGAACTTCTCCTGCACATTCTTTTCGCATTGGGCAACGATGTCGTAATCCTGACTAATGCCCACGATCTTTACCAGGCGATGGAACAGCCCCTCAAACGTCGGCGTTACCTTCGGCGGGAATTGCACGGTCTTTTCTTCCCGATCGACACGGTATGCCAGCACATCGCGCACAAACCAGTCTTTGTCGGTGTAGAGCCATACGTCCATCCCGTGCTCCAGAATCATCTGGACCACTTGCTGCGCTATCGCTGCCGGTAACAGGTTTTGCTTGAAAAGCGAAAAATCGCGGCGGACGATGATTCCTCCGTTGAATCCTGCGATGAACTTCAGGCCGGGCAGAGAGTCCACGAGCATTCTGGTCCCGGCCGGTGGGCGGCCCGTGGTAACGCCGAACAGGATGCCGGCATCATTTAATCGTTGGACTGCCTGCATCGATCTTGGCGTGAGCAGCTTCTCTTTGGTCACGAGCGTTCCATCGATATCGGCAATTACGAGTCGAATGCGAGGACGTGGTTTTGTTGCAGGCAGACCCATCGAAGTATTCTGCGGCCCTTGATCGTGATCAGATGCTCAATTCGCGAAGCGCGATGCTATCTGGATAGAAGTTCCGTTGGGAAGCACGGAACCGCTCGTGTTGGAGCATGATGTAGTACCCTCCGCCCACTCATGGACCGCCACCTCGCCTGCCGCGAGCGCGAAGGCGGCTTCTACGAACAAAAGTCAGTAAATGCTTGCGGGGGGTTGCCGAGCTGCCGATGGTGTGTCGAATCGTACTGCGTTTCATCGAGATCAGGCTGCCAACCTCACGTCTCCGCTCTTCCCTCGCTCCTTAGAGACTAGTTTCACGATCCTCGCTGCTGGCGTGCTCTTAGTGGATGCTCCTTCCCACAGCCGAAAGCCGCCGAGAAAAGCGTTGGCGTTATCGCCGGCCCGACAGCCTATGGGCAGCTTCTTTAAATTCTTGACTTCGCCGCCGCCGAGCACGATGTCATCAGCGTGGATCCTCTCCCGGAAGGCGGCGATGATCTTGCTAACGTGTTTCCGCCATTCCTTCTTGCCCAGTCGCTTGCGCGCGCGGACTCCAACATAGTCCTCGAACGTTCTCTTTTTATAGGGAAGGTGGGCTATTTCTCTCGATTCAGCCACGCCGTTGATGACCAGCGCAGTGCCCAGGCCTGTCCCAAGCCCGAAGAAAAGCATCTTCCCGCCCTTGTAGCTGCCCAGGGCTTGCATGGCGGCGTCATTGACGAGTTTTACGGGCACGCCGAAGGCGCGATTGAAATCGAATCCAACCCAGCCTGGTCCCAGATTGCGCGGATCCACAATGAGCTGTCCCATCAGGACCGGTCCTGGTATACCAATGGATATTGCGTCATACTCCCAATCTGCTGCGAGCTCTTTAACTCCGTCCACCATTTTGGCGGGTGTCAGGTTGGGTCCAGATGGAAACTTCCTGGGTTTGGCATGACCGCGGGCAAGAATCTTGACGTTGGTCCCGCCGACATCAATTACGAGCACCTTCATCGAATTTGCCTCCGTGCCTCGGCGATGTTCCTGAGCAGGACTGCAAAGGCGCAACCGCTCGCCGGTCGGGCGATCGCGCAGCCTTCACCATTCACCAAGATGCCCTCTTGAATCGGCAGGATGTCGTGCTCACGATCAGAGAGGGCCGGTGGGATGCCACATAAAGAAGCGCCGGCTCCGGCCACGCACCAAGAGGTTCAAGTCGTCAGCGCTCCCAATCCTGGCCATAAGACAGATCGCCCTTCGGCGCTCTATTAATGTTGGCCCGGCCACTAATTTTGTCCCGGCCACGGCAACTCTGCTATTTTTCTTAGGAGGCGCCGAAGTGTTGATTAGGAAGAGCGCCTCGGCGAAGATTTGAATGAAAACTGAATGAAAGATTTGCCTTTGTCGCCGTTTGGACCACTTTGGCCTATTGGAAAATCAATAACTTACTTGGAACCAATGCGGACCTGGGAACAAGTCCACTCCCCGCAACCACCTTCAAGTTATGTCCTTTCAATAACTTCCAATCCGGCGACAAAAACTGAATGAAAGGTTGGCTCTGGAAAGCCTCCAAGACGCCGGTTTTTTGTCCAAATCGCGCCCACTCACGAACCTGTTTGTTGGCGCGAATTTCAGCGCGGTGTTAGTTTACAGCCTAGAAGGAACAAACAGGTTCACAGGTAGTCGTGCCGGCATGGTGTGAATACGTCCACCACAACCGAGTCTTCCAGCGCAGCCGCCTGATGATCCACGCCTCCCCGCACGACGAAGCTGTCACCAACACCCGCAGCAAATGTTTCACGTCCCACCGTGACGGCGAGCTGCCCACTCACTACATAAACGATCTGATCATGTGCGTGCTGGTGCATGGTCCCCACCCAGCCTTTTTCCATGCGGTGCTCGGCCAGCAGCAGCTTGTCATTGTAAGCACCCACGCGGCGGACCAGGAAGTCTTCCGGCGAGCTAACGGCGGCGGTGGCGGAGTGCACCAACTGAAAATCCAGAGAAGCCATGCCTTTTTTGTTCATTTGCGCACTCCCTTCTTCGTAAAAGCTATTTTGCCAGCGCGATAGCTGCTGCCGGCCTTCTTGCTTCGGCTATTGCGGCCAGGAAACGGCGTGCGGTTCTGGTGATCTCTGAGCTATCACCGGACTTAAGAGCAGCCGCGGAAACGAGCTCTCCACCGATCCCAAGTGCGTCAGCGCCCGCGCGAATGAAGTCGGCCGCGGTCTCCAGGTTGACGCCGCCCGTAGGAACCATTGGCACCTGAGGCAGGGGGCCTTTGAGGGCCTTGATGTATTTGGCTCCGCCGACGCTTCCGCAGGGAAAAATCTTCACAAAATCGCTGCCGGCCTTCCAGGCAGTGAGCACCTCCGTGGGAGTCAGCGCTCCTGCCATCACCAGTTTGTCCTGCCGCTTGGCTGACCTGACGGTCTCAAGATCAAAGCCCGGACTCACGATGAACTCCGCTCCCGCGTCCATGCAGCGCTGGGCCGTTTCGGCATCAAGCACCGTTCCCGCACCCACGATCGTGTCTTTCCCCATCGTTTTGACCAGTTCGGCAATCACGCTGATGGCGCCGGGCACAGTCATCGTCAACTCAGCAATGGGAATGCCGCCGGCGGTCACAGCTTCCACCGCTATGATTGCTTCCCTGGCCGAAGAAGCGCGGACCACCGGGATGATGCCTGCATCCAGAATCCTTTGCCGAACCTCTGCGCTCGTCATGCTCCTCCCCATTTCTAGCGCGCGATCCGCGCCCCCACTCCCTGCATAATCTGGATGACTTCCTTGAGAGTGACCATGCTGGTGTCACCTGGAGTGGTCATGGCCAGGGCGCCGTGCGCGGCTCCGCACTCCACGGACCATTGTGGCGGTTGGCCCGCAAGAAAGCCGTAGATGAATCCAGAAGCGAACGAATCGCCCCCGCCCACTCGGTCAAAAATCTCCAGATCATTCCGCCAACCGGCTTCATGGAATGTGCCATCAGACCAGCAGATCGCTCCCCAGTCGTTTCGTGTGGCCGTTTTGGCCCGGCGCAGCGTTGTTGCCAAAACCTGGAAGGGAAACGCCCGCGTTGCCGCGGAGATCATCTTCTTGAAGGCCTGTGCTTCCAGGTTGGCCATGTGCTGGTCGATACCATCAACGTCAAAGCCCAGGGCGGCGGAAAAATCCTCTTCATTCCCGATCATCACGTCGACAAAAGGCGCAAGCTGCCGGTTGATCTCCTGCGCGCGCTTCTTGCCACCAACGGCTTTCCACAAAGACTCGCGATAGTTGAGATCGTAGGAAATGACCGTACCATGCTTTCGGGCGCACTGGATCGCTTCGAGAGCGACCTCGGGGGTAGTCTCAGACAAGGCGCAAAAAATCCCGCCGGTGTGAAACCAGCGCGCCCCGCGCTTGCCGAAGATCTCTTCCCAGTCGATCTCGCCCGCCTTGAGCTGTGAGATCGCCGTGTGCCCACGGTCAGAACAGCCTTGGGCGGGGCGCATTCCAAACCCGCGTTCGGTGAAATTCAGCCCGTTTCTTGACTTGCGTCCCACGCCGTCATATTCCACCCATCGCACCAACGACTGATCGACTCCGCCCTGGTAAAGCAGATCTTGAAGAAGACGTCCGACGGCATTGTCGGCGATCGCCGTGACAATCGCCGTCTCCAGCCCAAAGCAGCGCTTCAGACCGCGCGCGACGTTGTACTCGCCGCCGCCTTCAGACACGGTGAATGTTCGCGCCGTGGCCACGCGATAGTCCCCGGGATCAAAGCGCAGCATCACCTCGCCCAGGCTCACCAGGTCCCACTCATTTCCGCGTTTGGGTTTGATCGTTAACGGCATATTCGTTGATGCGCGTTCATTCCGTTGACTCAAGGTTGACGGGCTGCATCGTTGGCGTAAGCAGGTGGATGATTAGTAAAGCAACCAGATATACCGAGCCGGCAATCATGAAGATAGGCACATAGCTGCCGGTGGCCTGAAGCACCCATCCGGTAAACGCGGCAATGAACATGCCACCCACGGCGCCGCCGAAGCCGCCGATTCCCACCACCGAAGCGACGGCCCTGCGCGGGAACAGATCAGAGGCAAAGGTAAACAGGTTCGCTGACCACCCTTGATGGCCGGCGGTTGCCAGGCTCACGAGCGCCACGGCGGCCCACAGGCTGTGAACGTTCGCGGCCGCAACGATCGGTACGATCGTCACCGCGCAGATCAGCATTGCTGTCTTGCGGGCGCGATTTACGCTCCAGCCGGTCTTCAGGAAGCGGGCCGCAAGCCAGCCTCCACCAATGCTTCCCACACAGGCCGCGTTGTAAATCACCACCAGGGGAGGTCCCAGTGCTGTAAGCACCAGCCCATGATTCGTGTTGAGAAACTTTGGCAGCCAAAACAGAAAAAACCACCAGATCGGGTCGGTCATGAACTTTCCGATCAGAAAGGCCCACGTCTGGCGGTGCGGCAAAAGGCGCGCCCAGGGAATCTGTGTGGCGGGCTCGGAAGGGTCACTCTGAATGTAGTGTAATTCGGCTGCTGACAGCCGGGGATGTTCCTGCGGGCGGCGATAGGAACGAACCCAAAAGAAGATCGGAATGAAGCTAAGCAGGCCGGTTGCAACAAAAGCGGATTGCCATCCATAGCGGCTCGCTATCCACAGCACCAGCAGCGGTCCAACGGTCGCGCCTACATTTGTGCCGGAATTGAAGATGCCGGTGGCAAGCGCCCGCTCTCTCCTGGGGAACCACTCCGCCACGGTCTTGATGGCCGCCGGAAAATTGCCCGCTTCGCCCAGGCCGAGCGCGAATCGCGCAGCGCCAAAACCCAGGGGAGTCCGCGCCAACGCATGGGCCGCCGCGGCAAAACTCCAGATGCCGATGGAGAGCGCGTAGCCGATGCGCGTTCCAATGAGGTCAATCAAACGGCCCATCAGGAGCAGACCCAGCGCGTAAGACGCTTGAAACGCGGTAACGATGTAGCCGTACTGGACTTCAGTCCAGCCGATCTTGGTTTGCAGCTCCGGCGCCAGCAGTCCCAGCACCTGCCGGTCAACATAGTTCATGGTGGTGCCGAAAAACAGCAGCGCGCAGATGGTCCAGCGATAATGCCCGACCCGTTGCGCCAGTGTCTCTGGGCGAGAGCCTGTGCCTGGCGAAAGGCTTGCCTCAAGACTCGCCTCTGGGGGTGTTGCGATGCTGTCCTCAATCCTCATAGGGTGAGTCCTTGACCTACTTGCGGCTCGCTTCCAGGCCTGACCCATTCGTATTGAAAGCAGGCTGAACGTTCACCACGCCGAACTGGCGGTCTTCCTGCTCGCGGTGAGCGGCCATGGCCCAGAGAAATCCGATGCTATGGCCGGGAACCGCAACGTTGGGATGATAGCCGGCTGGCATCAGCACCGCGTCTCCCTCGCGCACCGGCACCAGCAGTTCAGGGTATTCCGTATTGTTGTAGACCATCTGGATCCCGAAAGCCGGTGAAGGCATGTTGAAGTACACGTACATCTCCTCCAACATGGCGGCATGCTCGTGCGGCGGCCAACTGGTCCAGTTGCCCGGATCGGAAAAAGTGAAACCCACAAGCAGCCTTCCTGCCTGAACATTCTTGCCGAGACAAATACTCAGGTGGCGTGACTGGCCGGGCGCTCCGGTGCTGAACTTCAATGATGGATTCTTTGAAATCTCCGCGTAGGAAACGAACTGGAGAGGGTACTGCTGTTCAACATCGCTCGAGAACTCGGCAATGTCCGCTAATTGATCAGTGCTGATTTCAACGTGGCGATCGCGCGGTATATAGACGGAATCGTACTGTCCAAGAGCAAAAGCCTTTTCCCCGGTCTTGACCGTGGCGTGGCCGGCAAGACATATGAGCCCTGTTTCCCTGCCCCCGTTGTCAAACGAGACGGCGGGAACGGCTGCATCCAGGATAATTCGCCCGTACGACAGGTGTTTGTTCGTGCTGTTCTCCGGCGTAACCGAGATGCGGCGTCCCTTGTGCTGGTTCGTCTTGCGAAAAATCATCCGCTCCACTGGCAGTCTTGATTGGCCAAGATTCATAGTTGCTCCTGAGGGAAATCAGTCCATCTGACTGACGCAAGAATCATTGATTCACCCCGCTGGCGAGAATTCCGCCGTCCACCACCAGCAGGTGTCCGGTAACGAAGCTGGCCGCGTCGGAAGCCAGAAAGACCGCCGCTCCAACCAGTTCTTCCAGTTTTCCAAAACGCCCCATGGGCGTGCGCAGCAGAAATTCCCGTCCGCGCGCGGTGCCGTCGAGGAGGTGGGCGTTCAAATCGGTGCGAAAGAGCCCCGGTGCCAACGCATTGACGCACACACCATGTTTGGCCCACTCGATGGCGAGCGACTGGGTCAGAGAAGCCACCGCCGATTTGCTGGCCGAGTATGCCGCCACCTCATACAACGCGACAAATGAGGACAGCGACGCAATATTGATGATGCGTCCGTATTTACGCTCAATCATGTGCCGGCCAAAGACCTGGCAGGCATAAAGCGTTCCATTGAGGTTCGTCTTCAGTATGCCGTCCCACTCGTCTTCGGACACCTCGAGTGTCGGTGTCCGTTTGGTGCGCCCGGCGCAATTCACCAGGACCTGGATTGATCCAAACTCTGTGAGCGTCGCCGCCAGCAGCGCTTCCAGGCTGGATTTGTCCGTCACGTCAGCCGGCATCGCCAGGGACCGGCGCCCCAGGGCGCGAACCTGCTCGGCCGCAGACTCCACCATGTCCGTGCGCCTGCCGGTTGGGACCACGTTAGCGCCGGCCTGCGCCAGACCTTTGGCCAGCGCGAGTCCAATGCCGGAGGTCCCTCCCATGACTACTGCCGTTTTGTCTTTCAGATCCAGCGCGGGATGTCCCATAGGTCGATCTGCCTGCCATTCAGGAATTGATTGCACCAGCGCATCGCGCGGGCCCAACTCAAAGCGATATTGCCGACTGCGTCCACACCTGAAACTCGCGATGCTTGTGGACCTCGGCTTTGGCCTGCGCTTCGCCACCGGCTACGCGGCAAATGTGATCAAACACCCTGGTTCCAACTTCAGCGATCGTCGCCTTGCCATCCAGAATGTCTCCCGCGGAGAGGTCCAAATCGCCCGCCATGCGCCGGAATACATCATTGTTCGAAGCCAGTTTGATGACCGGAGCGATAGCATTGCCGATCGTCGACCCGCGGCCGGTGGTGAAAACAACCACGGTGGCGCCCGCGGCCACCAGGCCGGGCGTTGACTCCTGATCGTATCCGGGACCTTGCATCAGGAATAGTCCTCTGCCTCGGGGAGGCGTTCCATAAGCGGTGAGGCCTTCCACACGGGTTGTGCCGGCCTTGGCGATGGCGCCCAGCGACTTAATAGTAATGTTAAGCAGGCCGCCCTTTATGTTTCCCGGACTGGGATTCTGGTTGAGCTCCGCGCCCCATTTACCCGCGTAATCTTTGTACCAATCGACCATTTCGTAAACAGCGCGGGCGGTGGCGGCGTCTTTCGCGCGCAGCGCCAGAATGTGTTCAGCTCCGCAAAATTCCGGGACTTCAGTGATCAGCACGGTCCCGCCGGAACGCACTAAAAGGTCTGAGGCATAACCCAGGCTGGGATTGGCGGAGATGCCGGAGAAGGCGTCTGAGCCGCCGCACTTTACCCCCAGAACCAGTTCGCTCACAGGAATCGGATGGCGGACCGCCTTGTTCACCATAGGCAGCATTTCTTCCACGGCACTCAGTCCCGCTCGAATCGCGCCCTCTGTCCCGCCCACCTCCTGGATGCCGATCCTCACCACCGGCTTATCCAGCTTTCGCCCCAGGCTCTGGAGGTAAGTCTCGAGCACGGAGAGGTTCGTTTTTTCGCAGCCCAGCTCCAGCAGCACAACTCCGCCCACGTTTGGATGGTCTGCGTAATTGGAAAGCACGCGCAGAAGCAGCTCCACAGGAGAGCCTTCCTGGCAGCCGCAACCCTTGTTGTGGGGAATGGCCGTGACACCATCGACGTTAGGAAACTGCTCGCGGCGGAACAAGGTAAACTCCGCCACCGTCGCCACCTGCAGCGCCTCATGGCTGGCGCACATGCTGGTGGGCACGATCAGAATGAAATTGCGCGTGCCGGTCCGGCCATCCGCGCGGCGAAAGCCCATAAAGGTCTTGCGTTGCTCCGCGGGGATATAGTCTGGAGGCGCTGTAGCCAAATCCTCGGGCACATGGCGAATCGTGGGCACATGATCACTCATGTTGTCATGCGTTACCGGCTGCCCGCTCGTGATGCCGAGCGATGTGCCGATGGGCTGACCATATTGCAGGACATATGCGCCGCGGTCAATATTGCGCAACGCAAAACGATGTCCTGGTTCGATGGCCGTGGCAAGCTCAACAATTTTGCCGGAAGAAAGCGCGACAGCGGTGCCCGCAGAGATGCGCTCCCTCACGACGGCGACGTTGTCGTCCGGGTGCACGAGGATCGCCACACTCTGAAGCGGCGCCGGGTTTGCCAGCACGGCCAATCTAGGACTCCTTCTCGATCTGCCGCTGGCCAAAGCCCTGGGCGCTGCGCGCCGGCATTCCATGGCCGTTCGAGGCAACCGCAGCTGCTGCATCCGCTGCCTTCTGCGCCGCGGGCAACCCGAGATACTCGACGGCGTTCTGGTAACAGATTCTGCGGATCATGTTACCCGCCAATTCCTCATTATCAGGAAGTTCGCCTCTTTCTACTTCATTCCCAATCAAATTGCACAGCACACGCCGGAAATATTCATGGCGTGGATAGGACATGAAGGAACGCGAATCCGTCACCATGCCTACGAACCGGGATAGCAGACCACAGTTGGAGAGAGCATTCAACTGCTGCTCCATCGAGTCTTTCTGGTCCAGGAACCACCAAGCGCTGCCCAGCTGTATTTTGCCTGCGATCCTGCCATCCTGAAAATTGCCGGCCATGGCGGCAAACGCATAATTGTCCGCCGGGTTCGCATTGTAGATGATGATTCGGGGAAGCGCGCCGGCGCGGTCCAGCGAGTCAAGATATCTGCCCAGCAACTGGACCTGCGGCCAGTCGCCGATGGAATCGAATCCTGTGTCCCGTCCTTGGCCATTGAGCATGCGGGCATTGGCGTTGCGATAGGCGCCAAGATGCAACTGCTTGGTCCATCCTTTTTCAGCGTCAAGATGGCCAAAGAAGATCATCAGGTAGCTCGAAAGCTTGTCTGCTTCCTGCCGGCTTAGGGCTTGCCCACCGCGTACCCGGGCAAAGGCAGCGGACGCTTCAGCCTCAGTGCAGGCTTCGGCATAGCAGTGGTCCAGGCCATGATCAGAGAGCCGGCAGCCGTGCTGATGGAAGTCTTCGTGCCGTTGCCGCAAAGCTCGAAGAAAATCGCTGAGCCGTACGATCTCAACGTTCGAGCTGCTGCTGAGCTTGTCCACCCATTTGTTGAAGCTTGCCGGGTCGGTGGTGCGCAGAGCGCGGTCAGGACGAAACGCCGGAAATACTCGCGTCGCCATGCCTGATTCATGGATCTCCCGGTGATGTTGAAGAGAATCGGTTGGATCGTCCGTAGTGCAAACGGCTGTGACACGGAACCGCTCCAGGATTCCCCGTGCAGACAGGCCGTCACCCGTCAGCCGTTCATTGGCATGCTGCCAGATGGCGGGGGCGGTGTGTTCGTCCAGTAGGTCATCAACCCCGAAGTAGCGTTTCAGCTCCAGGTGCGCCCAGTGGTACAACGGGTTCCTCAGCGTCTGCGGCACGGTCCGGGCCCATGCCAGGAATTTCTGGTAGGGCTCGGCGTCGCCGGTGCAGTAGCGCTCCGGAACGCCATTGGCCCGCATCGCCCGCCACTTGTAGTGATCGCCCTCCAGCCAGATCTCAAACAGATTGCTGAACCGGCGGTTCTCAGCCAGGTCTTTAGGAGAAAGGTGGCAATGGTAGTCAAGTATAGGCTGGTCTGCCGCGTACCTGTGGTACAAGTAACGGGCCGTCTCGGTCTGTAGAAGAAAATGTTCCGTGATAAATCCCATGTCACTTCTTTCCATAATTCCAGTGCAATGCACGAAACGTACAACATCCAGCCTCAGCCGATATTGCTGACCAGCTTGCCGTTGATATGCACGTTGCTCAACCGCAGGCCCTTTACGTTTTCCAGCACATTGGGCTTTTCCACGCCTTGCAAATTGCAATCGATCAAATGAACATCGCCGATGGGTGCATTCTTGAACCCGCGCAGGTAGAGCGCGTATTGCGCCTTCCTGGTCGTGAGGTTCCGCAGGTCGACGTTACGGACGACCGGGGTGAATTTTCCCGCCTCACCTTCTTCGTAAAAGAAATCAATCGACAGGCCGGCCTGCGCTACCTCGCCCACCTCGATGTTGCGGACATGGATGTTTTCCAGCACGCCGCCGCGCATGGCGTTGTTCTTGATGCGCACCGCGGTATCCAGACGTGGACTGTCCATGCGGCAGTTTTCCGCGAAAACATTGCGCACGCCGCCGGAGATCTCGCTGCCGATCGTCACACCGCCGTGGCCATCCTTCATGTGGCAATCCTGGATCACGATGTTCTCGGAGCGCGCGTTCACACGGCGGCCATCCTCATTCCGCCCGGCCTTGATGGCGATGCAGTCATCGCCGGTATTGAAGTTACAGTCTTTGATCAGCACGTCCGTGCAGGACTCGGGATCGCAACCATCGGTATTAGGTCCCGATTCGCGGTTCAGGTCGGCGCCGGTAATGGTCATCCTGCGCACAGTGACATTCGTACACAGCACCGGATGGACCTGCCACATCGGTGAATTCTTCAGGGTCACGCCTTCCAGCAGCACATTCTTGCAGCGATAAGGCTGAATGAATTGCGGCCGCAGGTAATGCCCTTCTCCAAAGACTCTCTCGCTGACAGGGGTGCGCTTCTCGGCCATTTCAAAAAGGAGTGCGCGGTCGGCCGCCTGATTGGGCTGGCCTTCTTTCCATCCACACCTCGTCCGCCCCTTCCACGGCCACCAGTGCTCGCAGTCGGCATTGCCATCAATCGTTCCCGCGCCCGTGACCGCGATGTTCTCCTCTTCAAAGGCATAGATGAAGGGCGAGTAGTTCTTCAACTCAATGCCTTCCCAGCGAGTGAAGACCGGCGGATATTTGCGGGGATCGCGCGCAAATCGGATTGTGGCGCCGGAACTGATGTGAAGATTGACATTGCTTTTCAGCCGGATTGCGCCGGTAATGAACTCTCCCGCAGGGACCAGAACTCTGCCGCCTTTCGCCGTGTGGCATGCGGCGATCGCCTTTTGAAATGCTTCTGTGCAATCGGCCTTGTTGTCGCCGATCGCGCCAAACCTGGTGACATCGAAGTCGCGGTCGGGAAACGACGGTGGCTTGATACGGGCCAAAATTGCCGGCAGCTCTGACCACGGGTCCGAAGCAGCCGGCGCATATGCGGGAAAACTCGCAGGCGAAGACGGGAGCGTAAGAGCCGTCAAAAGACTGGGCCGGACAAGCATTTCACTGGACGCGGCGATTCCCACAGCTCCCAAGCCCTTGATGAACTCGCGGCGGTTTGCGCCACTCCTGGTTTTCTCGGCCATCTGGTTTCTTGACTCCTGTTTCACTGCCTGCTCGCCGTTCTGGATCCGCTGACCATAGGGTTCCAGCCATCCGAGCCTGCCAGGAACCTTTCTGCGACGTACTTCCTGGCTTCAGCATCGCTCAACTGATGCGCATGAGCTTCACGCTTCGCCGCCGCGGCTCCCGGACCTAGTGACGCGTACTCGGCATAGAACGCCGTTTCCAACCGCCTGGTTTCGCCCGCATGCCACTCCGCCCAGCCCGCAGGATCAACTTTTTCGTCCAACTGGCTCTCCAAGAAAACAACGGTTGAATAAGCTCTCCATGGACGGCCCAGAAAAATCTTCCCTACCTGAGCGTCAGCCGTAATTCTGCAATGATCAAAGACATAACCGCTCTGCTGCTCCGGATACCGCTTGCTCTGGGCCGTAACAAAGGCCTGGGGATGCGGAGTTACGTGGATATGGCAGTGATCAAAGACTGCTTCCGCGTCGCCAAAAATGAAATCTACATTGCCTTCGATATAGCAGTTGTAGAAATACTGACGCGCGGGAATGCATGGACCGGCGTCGCTCTCGCAGGAGCGGCTGGCGGCAAACAGCGTGTCCTGCGCGCCCAGAAAGCGGACATTGCGAAAAATCGCCCGATCAGAACGCACTGACAATGCGATGGCCTGGGAACCCTGCGGCTGCAGCCCATGACTGAGGCTGTAGTCGTTTTGAAAGGTCATATTTTCCGCGTAGAAGCCGTCGCCCGTGACAAAGGCCGTCGCCGAGTGAAATGTGCCGCCCGAGCTATACGCGCTGTTGGAATAGACGATCACGACCTTGCCGGCGTCCTCGGCAAGCCCTCGCAGGTGTACGTTCGGCTTGGCTACGTGTAACACCTCGCGATACGTCCCGGCTTTGATCAGCACAATTCCGCCGTCCACGCTGAGCGCATCAACGCCCTCCTGCACGGTCTTGTAGTCGCCGGAACCGTCCCCCGCCACGGTAATCTGGCGTTTCGTGCCGGAGCGCGGAACGAACGCGCGCGGCTCTTCGTCGTTCATGGATTTTTCTACCGGATGAACGGTCGCCCGCGATGGGAAAGGAACAAAAGCATCCTTGCAGCTTGAGGCCGAGATTACCTCATTCCGCCCAAGACTTGCGGTGACCGTCACATCATCTCCCTGCAAATTAAAGCTGACCGGCCTGGGACCAATGGAAACACGAGCATGAGTAACGTTTACGTCTTTCGCCAGCGCGTGCTCCACCGTCACTCCATCCAGGTGTAGAGCCAGGGGGCGTCGCTCGTCGATTCCTATCAACTGGATTTTCCCAGGAGAAATGGCATGCACGCCTTCAAGCCAGATGTCCTGATAGACAGGGACTAGCGCGCCCGACGCCTGAGCGTAAAAGGGCGAAATGCTGATCGGATTCCTCACCTCGCGCATGCAAACGTTTTTGTAAGTAACGCCCTGAACCAGCCCTCCCCGGCTGACATCCGATTTGATCCTGATCCCGTTGTCTGCTCCGTCAATCGCAAGGTCTGATACCAGCACGGCACTTACGCCGCCATTGGTCTCGCTGCCGATAGACATGCCATGGCCGGAATAAAAGTGATTGTGCGCTATGGTGATGTGTGTTGCCGGCCCGCCATGGCCGGCCTTGATGGCCACGTTGTCATCGCCGGCACGTATATAAGAATGAACGATGCTGACGTTGGTCGAAGACGACGGGTCAATCCCATCCGTGTTGCGGGCACTGGCCGGCGCATCGATGCGTACACCCCAGGCTGTAAACCCGTCCGTCTTGCTCACCATCACATGAAAATTGGGCGAGTTTCGCAACTCAATCCCATACAGAGTGAAATCGTTGGACGAGTCAACCACGAGCAGGCGCGGGCAGTTCTGCCGCGCGTTCTCAAGCTTGGCCTGATGAGCCATGTCCCACCAACTATTTGCCCCGTGCAGCAAATGCTCGCCGCCCTGGCCGTCTATCGATCCCTGCCCCATGATGCCGCTGTGGGGCGCGTTGCGGGCGCTGATCAAGGGTCTGCAGCCGCGGCCATCCTGGTTCACTAGCCCGCAGGATCCTGGCTGAACGTCGTATTCCCGAGGGTTGCGCGATGCAAAGAGTACAGTGCCTTCGCCAACCAGCAAGGTGACTGAGGGCTTCAGCTCAAGCGGTCCGGACAGATAAGCATTGTGTTCGCCGTCTGAGCGAAGCACCACTGCGCGGCCTGCTACGCAGTGATCAATGGCATCCTGAATACGGGAGGTGTCGAGCTTCCATTCAGCGGCCTCGGGCAGCTTGCCATTCTCAGCATGCAGATGGGCGGAAAGCGAACTGCATACCCGCGGGACCTTCGGTTCAGTAACATCCCGCGTATCTTGCGCGCGCAGGAACCCGCAGAGGCCAACCCACAACGCAAAGAGCACGCACATCCGAGTTTTCCTGTGTTCTGGCCCCTGCTTCATTGCCGACCCCTGAAACTCCTACCGACGGACAGCAAGCTCACATGAACTTGCTGTCCACTAACCTCGTCTCCTGCCGATGCTCCTTTCGTCCGGCGTGCCTCCACGATCAGAAGATGTACTTGGCGGCCAGTTGCAATACTCGGGGGCTGCCCAGAGTCGTCGTGATCTTCCCAAATTGCGCTGCGGGAGGATTGGCCGTCGTTCCCAGGCCGGCGTTGGTGGCAACCGGGTTGGCAAAATTCGGATGGTTCAGCAGATTGAAGGCTTCCCCGCGCAACATCAGGTTCTGGCCTTCACGAATCTTGAATTGGCGTGAGAGACCGGTGTTGAACGTCAGGAAACCGGGGCCTTCCATCATGTTGCGGGTGGAAGTGCCGAAGGTGCCTGCAGCTCCGTTGACGAACGCACTGGTGTTAAACCAGCAGGTAGGACTCCCAACAGGAGCGCCGTTGGGACAGGTGCCGCTGTGCGGATCGCCAATCAGATCCGCGCGGTCCTGTTTGATTCCGGTCAGGGACGAATCAGTCCCGCCGAGCACTGAGAAGTGATTGCCGGTACGGTAGCCGAGGATGGTGGAGAGTTGCCAATCGGTGAACAGTATCCTGGTCCACCCGCTCGAGAACCTGGGACTGCTGGCAACCAGCGAGGAGTTGAAGATGTGGCGGATGTCAAAGGAACAGTTGCCCCGATCGGCGGCAAAGTTGTTCGGATTTGTGATCAGGCGGCTGCTGGAAATCTCACCGCCAAATTCTCCCAGGCTGATGCAATGCGAGTAGGTGTAATTGGCCAGCAGAGTGAAGTTTTGATTGAAACGATGATTTGCGCTCAGCAGCAGACCATTGTAGGACGCATTGCCCTCATCTGTTGTGGTGGAAATGCTGGAGAAGAACGATCCTGCCGCCGGGTTCTGCAGATTCAGCAACCGCCGGACCTGCTCGTTGCCTGTGGTAGAGCACGGCGAAGTGCCTGCGCCGTGCGTGGGTATGGCCGTGCTGGAAGCAGCGCAATCCGCACCGGCAATGAAGACCGGCGCATTGGCATCGTAACCCAGCCAGATGTGATTGGTGCGATTGCCAAAGTAGGTGGCGGAGATCATCCAGTTGGCGCCGATCTGCTTATCGATTGCCAGGTTCCATTGCTGCACGTAGGTCGGACGCAGGTTGAGCGGCACGTTAATATACACGCCGTTCTTGGGGAAGAACGCGTTGGACGCGGTGGGGAAGGCCAGCGGGAATGGCGGCACCGTCTGGCCCTGATACGGGTTCGTCAAGCCGCCCGCCGGCCGCGAAAGCGATATGCCGCTGCCGTACGGACTGTTGTCGGCAAACCGGTCGAAGTAGAACTCTTCCGGGTTGTCATAGAACAAGCCGTAGCCCGCGCGAATGGTTTCCCGCCCCTTGCCTCGTGGGTCCCAGTTGAAACCCGCGCGCGGCGAGAAGTTGGCCCAGTGGCTCTTTACATAAGAGCATGGTGTCTGCGCGTCGCCGCAGTAAAACAATCCTGGAGGCGCCGTGGGAAAAACTGTGCTCACCGTGCCGGCGGCAAAAGCCGCGGGATCAAAGTGACTGCCGCGATGGTAGCGGTCCGCTGCCGGGAAGTACGGCTCCCAGCGAACGCCGACATTCAGAGTCAGGTTCGGCCGTATGCGGTAGCTGTCTTGCGCGTAAAGGCCATAGTAGCTCTGGCGCCAGTTCTCCTGCTCATTGTTCCCCTGGGCAAAGCTGGACATGGCGCCCAGCATGAAATCAACCAGCGCGTCTCCGCTGGAGCCGAGACCGGAGGCTCCGCTAAAGGAAAATTGCCCATCGCTCTGAAAGCTGGAAAGCTCGTTGAGCTGGCTATGGATGAAATCGAACCCGAAAGCAAGCTGGTGCTTCCCTTTTGACCAGTCAACATCCTCAGCCACGTGCAGGGAGTTGTTGTTGAAATGGCCGGCCGTGGCGGTGCCGCTCTCCACGTTGAAGTAGTTACTGATGCTCACGACCAGATCGTTCGCTACCGGGCTGGGCACGTTGATGCCCAGTGCCGCGGGATTGGGAACATTGCTCGCCGGCCCACGGAAAATGGCCATCCGGTTTGCGGTGATGTGGACCGAGTTGACCAGTGTTGGACTCAGCGTAAAGGTGTCGCCGAGAACCAGTGACTGGTTGCGTGCCAACTGACCGGCCTTGGTGGTGGTGAGCAGGTTAGCGCCATCAAAGATCGGCGGGTCGGAAAAGTCGGAGATGAAATAGCGGCCGAACACCGTGTTCCGTGAGCTCTGGATCCAGTCGATACGAGAAACGCCCTGGTTCTCATCGCCCGTGTTGGGAATGGAGAGCGTCCTTCTTCCGCATGGATCTGTCGACGCAGGAACGAGCTTCAGGATGTTCAACGCTTGCTGATTAAAACGGGTGGTAGACACAATGGAGCCGGCGAAGGTGGTTCCAGTAACCGGATCTTTGATCGTTTTGACTTTCGCATTGCTCTGGCACCCGGCTGAGAACATGGTGCTGAAATCACCAGCCAGCGCCGCCGCCGTGGGCACAATGACCTGGGTGGGAGCCTGCATCTGGAAATTGCGCGTTCCCTGGTAGCCGACGAAGAACTGCAGCTTGTCCCGCACAATTGGCCCGCCCAGCGTTCCCCCAAACTGGTTGCGACGGAGCGCATTATCATTTGGGTTCGGGGTCACACCGGGAGCAATCCAGTGGTGCGCGTTTACCGCGTCGTTGCGAATGAATTCAAAAATGTCGCCGTGCAGCTGGTTGCTGCCGGATTTGGTGACCACGTTGATCACCGAGCCCGCATGTTCCCCATAACGGGCTGAAAGCGTACTGGTCTGTACGCTGAATTCCTGGATGGCATCCGGGAACGGAAAGGGCATGTTCAAGTTGGAAAATTTGTCGACGTGATCGCCGCCATCAAGAAGATAATTGTTCGCATTCTGCTGTCCGCCGGCAACAGATATGGTGGCCGTCACCGAGCTGGTCACGTTGCCGTTACCGTAGTTCTTGCTGCTCAGAAGGTCGTTGCCGGGAATCGTTGTGCTGGATGCGCCTCCGGAGAGCAAAATCAGGTCGGTGGCCTGCCGGCCATCCAAAGGAAGGGCGACCACTCGTTGCTGGTCTATGACCTGTGATACCGAGGTCTCATTGGTATTGACCATCACGGCATCACCCCGGACCTCGGCAGCCTGGGAGACTGAACCCAGCTGCAAGCGAATATCAATCTGAGGATTCTGACTCACCTGCAGCGTGATTCCGGTCTGAATGTAATTTTGAAAACCCGGCGCGGTGACTTCCAGGTGATAAGGGCCGACGGGCAGGCCCGGAAGGGAGAAAGCACCTTCGGAATTGCTCATTGTACTGCGGACCAGGCCTGTGTTGGTTTGCGTCACCTTCACCTTTGCGCCCTGGATGGCAGCGCCAGTGGGATCGGTGATCACCCCGTGAAGCTGTGCGCTATTGACCGCCTGTGCCAGGACTTGTGCCGTGGTGAGCGCCATCAAAGCAAGCCCTAGCAGGATCGCACGCAAATGCCTAACTCGCATGACTCCCTCCTCTTTGAGAACCTGGCTCGCCATCGGGAATCTGCGGTACCGCTTGAGGGCCGCATTGAACGACGGAATCCATGGATTGCGGAAGACACCATAATAAGGTGCTCTCCGCTACCTCGTTCCATCGAATCTCGTGCGAGTCATGGCCGTCCGGCAAAATACCCTGCAGCTAATGTTTCGTCAATTTTAAAGATTTTAAGTTATCGTTTAGTTTATCTAAATAATGGCTTACACTGGTTGCCGCCAGTTTGATTCCCGAGCCGAGGCTTTGTTTCTTATGGAAATACGACAACTCGAATCGCTGCTTGCCGTTCTTGAATCGCCTACCATGACGCGCGCGGCAGAGAGTTTGCATTTGTCCCCTGCTGCAGTGAGCCTGCAGTTGCAATCGCTGGCCTCGGAACTTGGTGCGGAATTGTTTGTGCGCTCGGGAAGAAAACTTTCGCCGACCCCTGCGGCGCTTCGCCTGGCCGAACATGCCCGTGCCGTCAGCATGCGGCTCAAGCAGGTGAAACAGGAGTTCTCCGATGATACCGCCCTTGACGCCAGACCCTTCCACTTCGCCACCGGCGCTACCACTTTGATCTATCGCCTGGGCCGGCCGTTCAGAATGCTGCGCAAGCGTTATCCGCGCCTTGATTTACATGTCACGGTATTGGCCACGGAGGAGATTGTCGCGGGCTTGATTGACCGCCAATTCGATCTCGGGCTGATTTCCCTTCCGGTTAGAAATGACCATCTCAGAATCATTCCGCTCTTCGAAGAAGAGCTGCTGGTGGTGCGGCCCGCGCATCATCGGGTCCGCGGATCGCACATCGGCACGATTCAGCCCCACGAACTCGATGGGGCGCCTTTTCTGCTCTATCCCAGGCACAGCAACATGCGGATCATGATCGACCATTTCCTCGATAATCTGGGATTAAAGCGCCGTGTCATCATGGAGGCATCGGACACCGAGGCCATCAAAGGTCTGGTTGAGTCCGGATTTGGCTACTCGATCCTGCCGCAATATGCGCTCAAGGACTCAAAAAGGTCCCTCCAGATCATGCGCGTCGCCGGACATCGTTTGGTGAGAAGCCAGGCGCTGGCAACATCCATTGTGGCGCGTCCTCGCGCCCTTACGGAATCCGTAGCAACGTTCCTGAAAGAGGCCCTTGCAGATAGAGCCTGACCGCAGCGACCACCGCCGGCTCAGGAATCATGGTTTGGGAGCCGAGTCTCAGTGGATAGTTAGGTTTCTGCTCTTACGGCACTGGCTTTCGACCTTGAATCACCAGCCTGGCCACCATCTTTTCAATCACTTAGAAAACCTGAAAACAGCGTTTGTGGTCAGAAATGTTCTAAAAATTCGGCGTGGGCGGGGCTCGTTCTCAATGATTTGCTGCTCCGCGCGGCACACGCAAACGCAACACGGCGTGGCCAGACGAGCTTCAGAGCTTTAAGGGGGTCGTCCCATCCACATGATGTGACCATCCTTGTCCTGGCTCGCGATGCCAGGCCGCGGCTTCGCCTTGCATGCTGAAAGGGTTTCCGCCCAACATGCACAAATTTCCATTACACTTGACCAGCCATTCGCAGGGGCGAGTGGCGGCGTCACGTCCTCGGCGGCAGCGAGAGAATCTGTAACCCTTAGGCCAATTCTCCGCGGGTGTATACTTGCGACAATTGTCAGTACTCTCGCCTAATGCCCGGGAAATCGTGACTCATGGATGCAGATGAAGTGCGGAAAATATCAGATGCTCCCACCATAGGAACTCCGGCTGGATCATCGATTTCGGCTAGCGCCAAGCCTGCCGCAACCTCGCCTATTCTTGAACCTGGCCAGGTCATTGGCGGCCGCTTCCAGATCCTTGAAATGCTTGGAATCGGTGGGATGGGCGCCGTCTATAAGGCACACGACCGCGATATCGACCAAATGATCGCTCTCAAGTGCATCCGTCCGGAGCTGACCAGCAACCTGGAAATCGTGCAGCGCTTCACCCAGGAGCTTCTGCTGACGCGGCAGATTTCACAAAAGAATGTTATCCGTATTCATGACGTCCGGGACTCCGGTGGTCTCAAGTTCATCACCATGGAGTATCTGGAAGGGCGTGATCTGGCCAGCGTTATGGAAGAGCGCGGCAAACTTCCAGTTCCAGAAGCGGTCGACATCATGCGCCAGGTTTGTTCCGGTCTGGCGGCTGCTCATGCTGAAGGAGTTGTACATCGTGACTTGAAGCCCAGCAACATCATGCTGGAAAAGAACGGGCGGGTGGTTGTGATGGACTTCGGCCTGGCGCGGGCCCAGGACAAGGACTTAATGACCAAAACCGGCGCCATCATGGGGACGTTTCAATACATGTCCCCCGAGCAGGCCAAAGGGGAGAGGGCCGATGCCAGGTCCGACATCTTTACCGTCGGAATCATTCTTTATGAGCTCCTTACCGGCAAAACGCCCTACCCCAGTGACAGCTCCATCGCCAGTCTGCTCAAGCGCACGCAGGAAGCGGCTGTACCTCCATCCACACTTGATTCGGCCATCCCACGCTCACTCAATGCAATTGTATGCAAGTGTCTGGAGCGGGACCTTACGCGCCGATACCAAACAGTAGACCAAGTCTTGGGCGATCTAGAAGCCACGCAGCGAGGCCGCACTGCTTCTCAGGCGCCTTCCCTGGTGACCTACGTCCCGCAAAGGAGATGGTTCTGGCTTTTGAGCGCCGTGCTGGTCATCGCCCTGGCGGCAGTTTTGGCGATTGTGCGCTGGTCGGCTCGGCCTCCGTCAGCCACATCGCCGGCCCATGCAGCGGTCAGGATCCTGCTGGCGGACTTCCAGAATCAGACCTCTGACTCGGTCTTTGAGGGCACGTTGGAATCGAGTTTTGCATTGGCGATGGAAGGTGCGCCGTTCATCAATGCTTACAACCGCACCCAGGCGCGCAAGACATTAACGCAGATCAAGCCTGATGCAGCAACACTGGACGAGACCAACGCCAGTCTGGTGGCTGTTCGCGAAGGCATTAACGTGATCATTAGTGGAAGCATAAAAAGGCTGGACGAAAAATACAGGATTGAATGCAAAGCCCTTGATGCCGTGGATGGCAGAGTGCTGGGAACGGCTGAAAGTGCATCGGTTGCAAAATCCGCCGTGCTTCAGGCTGTGGCTGATCTTGCTGGGAAGATGCGCCGCGTTCTGGGTGATACAACGCCTGATTCCGTCAGGCGACAGCAGGAAGAGACGGTAACTTCGAGTTCCATCGAGGCCGTGCACGAGTACGCCGTTGCACAGGACCTGCAATTCTCCGGCAAGTGGGAAGAGGCTCTGCCTCACTACTCACGCGCTGTTGGCCTGGACCCGAACATGGGCCGCGCCTACGCCGGACTGGCGGCAACGAACGCCAACATGGGACGCAAGGCCGACGCGGAAAAATATTATCAGGCCGCCATGACGCATATCGATCGCATGAGCGACCGCGAGAAATACCGCACACGAGGCGGTTACTACCTGATGTCACGCCAGCCGCAGAAGGCCATCCAGGAATACGACGCGCTGGTGCAGCAGTATCCTTCAGATGCGGCAGGTTATAGCAATCTGGCGCTTGCCTATTTCTTTACCCGCGATATGCAAAAGGCCATGGAGCAAGGCCGGCATGCCGTGGAGCTTTCTCCCAAGGCGCTGCTTCAACGCAACAACCTGGCGCTCTACTCGATTTACGCCGGGGATTACACCGCGGGAGCGAAAGAAGCCCAGGCAGTCTTGCAGCAGAATCCCGGCTATGCCAACGCCTTGAGCGCTTTGGCCATAGCTCAGACTGGAACCGGCGATGTGACGGCTGCCTCAGCCACGTACCAGAAACTGCAATCGCTCAGCCAGCGCGGCGCGTCCATGGCCACCATCGGGGAGGCTGACCTTGCGCTTTATCAGGGCCGCGATGCCGAGGCGATAGCCTTGCTCGAGAAGGGAATCGCCGCCGATGTCGCCGCCAAAGATGCGGGCGGCGCCGGAGCCAAGTCAATTGCGCTCGGTTATGCTTATCTCGCCAAAGGTGAAAAGGGCAAGGCTACAGCCGCCGCGGACCAGGCCATCAAGCTGGACCCCGAAGAGAGTGTCTTGATGGCCGCTGGGGACGTTTATATCGTTGCCGGAGAGATCGCAAAGGCCGGCAAATTGGTCAAGCTGCTTTCATCGCACATTGAGCCGGAGCCCCAGATCTACAGCCAGCTCCTGCAGGGCAGCATCGCTTTGAAACAAGGTCAGATCAAAGATGCGATCCAGGCGTTTGAAAAAGCGCAGAAGGTTTCCAATACCTGGCTCGGCCATTTCTATTTAGGGAAAGCGTATTTGCAAAACGGCTCGTTTACTGAAGCCGATTCCGAATTTGAACTTTGCTTAAAGCGCAGGGGCGAGGCCAGCGCGGTTTTTCTCGACGATGTACCTACCTTCCGGCTTGTGCCGCCGGTCTATTACTATCTGGGCCGTGCGCAAGAAGGATTGAAGAGTGCGGCAGCGGCAGAAACCTACCGCACTTTTCTCAAGATGCAGCCCGGCGCCAGTTCCGAGCTCGTAACCGACGCCCGGCGCCGCTTAGGAGCGAATTAGGGTCTTCGAACTATCCTGTCTGCCTACCTGATGTTGAACGGAATCGAGAGCGCCACCCCGGCTCCGGCCAGGTTCGTGGTTGCCTTCAACACGTACCCGGTTCCCGTGTTATTCAAGGAGTTGCTGGCAAAGATCGCAATACCATTGTTGCCCGTGGTTGCCACGGTCGTGCCGCTGAGCACTGAGCCCCCGGGATTGACGGCGATGGTTAAGGCAACAGCAACTCCGGAAACCCCTTTCCCCTTAGCGTCCAGCACCTGCACTTTGATCGCAGGAGTAATCTGCGAGTTGGGTGAGGAGTCGCTGGGCTGGACGTAGAAAATCACGTTATACAACGGCGCGACCGAGATGCTGAATGTCTTGGTGGCCGTTTGTTGCGGTGCTCCCGCATCTGCTGCCTGCACTGTGAACGAGAACGTGCCCACGACGGAAGGAGTTCCGCTGATCGTGCCGGCGCTGGTCAGGCTCAACCCAGTTGGCAAGGGGCCCGATCCAGCAGCCAAGGACCACACAATTGTCCCGACTCCTCCGCTGGCGGCGAGCGTCTGGTTGTAGGCTGTTCCGAACGTCGCTCCCGGCAATGTGCTGGTTGTGATCACCAACGGCGCCGCGACCCTGATGCTTAGAGTCCTGGCGGAAACCTGCGCCGGCGTGCCCGAATCTCGAACCTGAACCGAAAATGCGGCGCCAGCCAGGTTCACCGTTGTTGGCGTTCCACTAATAACTCCAGTCGGTGACAGCACCAGCCCGGGGGGCAGTGAACCCGATGCCAGTGACCACGTATATGCCCCGGTGCCGCCGGTCGCGGCCAGGGCTTGCAAGTAGGGTGATCCGATACGGCCATCTGCCAGCGTGACCGAAACAACCGACAACTGCGATGACACATGCAAACTGAAAGTCAGCGCGGCAGATTGCGCCGGTGAAGCTGAGTCTTGTGCCGTGACTGTGAAGCTGGCTGAAGAAGCCGGCGCCGCAGGCGTCCCGCTGAGAACACCGGTCGCGTTAAGTTGCAGACCTGAAGGAAGAGATCCCGCTGTCACTGACCAGGTGAATGGCGTGATGCCGCCCCCGGCTTGCAGTGTTGCGGAATAAGGAACGCCGACGATCGCGTCAGGCAGCGTGGCGGCGGTGTTGATGGAGAGCGGAGCAGCAATGCGAATATTGAAGTTCTTGCTGGCCGTCTGCTGCGGAGGACCGCTGTCCTGCACCTGGATGACGACACTCGTGCCGCTGGTTGGCGCGGCCGGAGTGCCGCTGATTACACCCGCTGCGCTCAACGTGAGGCCGGCCGGCAATGTGCCTGATTTTAGCGTCCAGGTCAGAGTGCCATTCCCGCCTGTGGCCGCCAGAGTCTGCGAATAGGGCACATTCACGACTCCATCGTTCAACGCATTCGTGGTAATTACAACGGGGGCAACAATTGTAATGCTGAGCGCCCGAACAGCCACGCCAGGCGTGGAAGCGGAATCGGTGACTGTGACCACAAAATTAAAAAGCCCGGTGGCGGTCGGTGTACCGGAGACCACCCCGGTGGTTGCATCAAGGGAGAGCCCCGGTGGAAGCACACCGCTGCTCACGAGCCAGGTCCTCGCTCCGATGCCGCCAAATGCGGTGAGCGGTGTTGTGTAACTGGTTCCCTCAGCACCGTTGGGAAGGGCGCCGCTCGCAGTCGTGATGGCCAGCGTTGCCGGAGGGATCACTGTGCCGGTGTTGGACGCGTGCGAAACAATCACCGGTGTTACCGCACTCACGATGTCTTGCATGGCGGCAAGGGAGCCTGTGTTGCCGCGCAGGGTTACTACGCCGGTTTCGCCCGGGCCAAGAGAGAACGTAGCGTTCTTTGTGCTCGAATTGGCCAACTCTGGATCGGGCAATTGGTTGGCGGTCTCAAAAACCGGGTCAGGAATACTCGCCAGTACAACGGTCTGGATCTGCAATGCCAACTGGCAGGTCTGCTGGATCGGCACAGGGTAAAGCTTGCTCAAGATCAGTTGCAGGCTGGTGCCGGCCGGCTGTGTACCGAACAACTTTACTGCATAGGAACCTACGGTGTTTCCGTTGTTGGTGACGGTGTAGTTGGCGTCCGTAACGGCCTGGTTGGCGATGGCTGGATTGGCAATCGCCGGGTTGGCAATGGCCGGATTAGCTATCGCGGGATTCGCAATGGCCGGATTCAGTGCCGCAACGATCGCCGGATTGGCAATGGCCGGGTTAGCGATCGCCGGATTGGCGATGGCCGGGTTGATAATCGCCGGGTTGGCGATGGCCGGGTTGGCAATAGCCGGATTGGCAATCGCCGGGTTGTAAACCTCAGCATTGGCGATGGCCGGATTGGCAATGGCCGGATTCTCCGGATCGATGATGGAGGGAGCTGTGGGATCGGGGTTGAGTACGCTCGTCCCCTGCAGACCTCCTGCCACAATGGTTCCGCCTGGGGCAGTGATCTCCTGAACGTTCACGTTGATGCTCGCTGCCGGGTTGCTGGAGGTCACGAAAACAGGGCGGGAAATCCCGCCGAGCGGCCCAATGGTTACATCCCCTGTGGTTACGAATGCGAATTGCTGGAGCGATGCTTGGCCGCTGGGGTCGGGTGTTCCGTTTGCACGTAGCGGCTGGTTGGCTACCGTGATGCGGAAACTCTTTTCTTGCGCAGTCGCGTTCTGCACGGTCACAGCGAACATACGCGTAAGCAGTGCTGTGGAGTTCGGGATGGTGCCCAGGGGCTTCGAGTTCCCCGGCGCGGCCACAATCACACCCGGAGCAATTCGTGAAGTGTAAATGTTCTGATTGCGCATACCCGCACGATTGTCATTGGAGCAGCCGGGTACGGTCTCGGTTGGATCAAAGACGCTCGTGTGCGGAGTTGCGGGATTGGAACCCGAGAAAGGCGGTGCGTAGTTTGTCCAATCGCCGTCCAGGGGCGGGCGCACGTCACGGTTGTCCGTCCACACCGCGTGGAACACCGGCGCATTCGAGGGTGCGGTGTTGAAATCCCATTTCCCGTTGTTCAGCAAGAATGGGGGGGCGCCGGCAATGTCAATGTAATCGCCGATAAAAGGCTGTGTGCCTTGCACAAACAGCGGCAGGTTCGGCACATTCAACTGTAACTGCTCCGCCTGCGTTGGCGAATCGAACGGATTGATGCCGAACTGGTAACGGGATATGCGGAAGGACGCGAAGCTGGGCAGAACGAGGCTGCCCGCTGCAGCAGGGCTGGCCTGCGCTCCCAGGAGATCGATGGTATGTCGTCGGATCGTCAGATTGAGGCCCGTATTAAGGAACCCGTCAGTAATAAACGGATTAAATACAGCGGCAGGATTGTAGGCCGGGTTGGTCGGGTCCAATTCTGCTTCCAGCCGCCGCGCTTCGCTAAACCCGCTGAGGTCAGGAAGGGGTGTGAAGACACCTGTGGTATGGTCCTGGCGCAAATCGTAATAAACCAGAGTGAGCTTGCCGGCGTTAAAGCTCAGGGTGGGCATGACCTGGTGCCCTCGCGCTGGGCTGGAGAGGTTGGGGAAGACATTTCCGTTGTCATCCGCAACCTGGCCCAGGTCAACCGCCGTGCCGCTGGACGGCCAAGTCAGGCCGTCAGGCGAAACAGCCATCATGACCTTGGCATCGCCGTTGGCTTGGCGCTGCGACCAGGCAAGGTACACCCGTCCGGTGCTATCCACCGCCAGGGCCGGGAAAGTAGTGGTACGGAACGAACCGCCATCAGCACTCAACCCCTGGTCGAGCGGACAGCCGGCGCCGGTGTGCGAAGTCGAACATGATGCCGGAAAAGCAACCGCGTCTATACTCTTTGTGAAAGTGCTTCCGCCGTTCACGGATTTCGCAACCACAATAGCATCCGGCTGCGAACTGGTCGCAAAGCGACGCCAGGCTACATAGATCGTCGCTGCCGCGGCGCCGCTGCTGCTGGGATCAATGGCCGCGATGGTGCCCTGGTTAATGGAGTTGCTTTCACTTAACTTGATGTTCTTGCTGAAAGTCTTGCCGCAGTCGGACGAACTGGCGAACTGGATCTTGGTCGAATTTGCGCCGGTAAAGGCGCTGTACGTCATGAATACCTGCCCCGCGGGAATGGTTTCGCTTCCCGTAGTCCCGTCAGGATTAGTAAAGCTGATGGCGCAAGTGGCGCTGCCCCGCGGGATGTCGACAGCCAGCCACGGCTTATCGAGGAACTGTCCGGAGGTCCCGCTGTCAATGATGGTGTGTCCCAGGAAGCGAATGCTGTCCGCCGGTGAGACGTTGGTGATGCCTCCATTTTTTCTCGTCGGATCGCCATTCTCGCGATTGTCATTGTCAATAAAGCGCGCCAGAAATACAGATCCCAGACCGTTGCTGCCGCGATTAAAAGCGATTCCGCTGTAATAGAACAGGCCGTTGGTTCCTGCGCGCACGGTGGGGTCAGCAGCGGCCTGAAAGCCGTGGAGTGGAGAAGCCAAACCTTCCGCCGAGGTGTCAAGCAGATAGCCCGGCATCAGCGTACTGCGCCACGTCTGCCCACCGTCGAAGGACTTGAACACGCCAAGCCATGCGTCTCCCCTCTCTTCAATGTCAAGCAGGCCCGGAAGATCCACAGTCCGGTAGTCGTTCGCCCCGGCAAGCAGATGGAGGGGATTTCGCGTAGACACGGCTACGGAAGGCTCGTTCTGGCGTTGTAGAAAAGGGTCGCCAGTGGTCCAGTCAGTACCGGAAACCATATTCACGTTTGCTCCGGCCACGGGTTTCTGCGCCAAAGCATAAGAGACAACAAACAACAGGGCTGCTACCACCAGCAGCCGGAGGGGAACTCTGGCCTGAGACATACACTACCTTCTCGTTTAACGTTTTACCTGGATTTCAGGAGAAAACACACCTGGGGCGCGGCTGGAGCAGGTAAAAATTAAGCAATGAGGGCCTCTCCGTCCGCTTTCTATGTTCCTGAGTGGAATGAGTATCCGCTGAGGACGTCGGGCGTGTCAACAGCAAAGAGCCCAGCTTTAGATGTCAAACGAGTTGAGAATGCACCGGAGCGGCGGGTACCTAGGCGTTCTTGCCTCTCTTTACATATCTGAGCCCAACGAGCAACCCCGAACTTTTTGTGACTGCCTAAAACATGTCTCTTTTGCACAACGAGATTCCCCAAATTCGGGCCCCATGTAATCAGTGACTTGCACGGTCCCTATCCCGGTCACCGAGGCCAGCCGGTTCAGCGGATCATAAGCATACGCCATGGACGCGCCGCCCACGTTCGATGAGGCCAGCGTCTTCATGTTCCCCGCCGCATCGTAGGTGTAGGTCAGCGTTCCAAAGGGCGAAGCCTTGGTCAGCAGGCGGTCGCGGTGCTGGTGTAGTTGCCCGACGTGCATGACATGCGCCGGGTGATGGATGCGCCGGACACCTCGCGTCATACCTCACGTCATACCGCAACGAGAGCAGGGAACTAACAGCATGGAAGTAAGGCACTTGGAACGCGCTAGCAAAATCACTACGAATCAGAAGGCCGGGGGGCGAATCTCTCGGGGCACGCCATCAAATCAACTTACCGGCTTCCCGGTTGTGGCACAAAGCACACCGTGTGCGAAGCAAGTTGATTGTAGACCCTGTCGCACGTGGCGAAGGGCCGCGGGAGGCCCAACTTAACTCGCTGCAGCGACTTCCTTATTTGCCGAACCTATTTGGTACACGTCCTGGCACACCGCGCGGAGCAACTCCGCCACGCTCCATGCTTGGGCGAAACAGCCGCGCGGCACATGAGGCGCGTCGGAGTCAAAAATCTCTGAGACCTGGCCGACACCGGCTTCGTGAAGATGTTGTTCCAAGCCGCGCAGCAATTCGTGCCCGCGCTGTCGCGCCTCAAGTGTGCCGCCATGCACGCGCACGTAAGCACTCACGAACGGTCCCAGGAGCCAGGGCCACACAGTTCCTTGATGGTAGGCAGAGTCGCGGCTGTATGGATCGCCTTCATAGATGGCGCGGTAACGTGAATCAGAGTGGTTCAGGGTGCGCAATCCAACCGGGGTGAGCAATTCGCGGTCCACGGCTTTTACTACAGCGCGAGCTCTTTCCGGTGAAAGCATGGAGTGGTGCAGGCTCACAGTAAGAATCTGGTTGGGACGGATTGAGGCGTCGGGTGGCCCGCCGTTGATTACGTCATAAAGGCAGTTCGCATCTTTGTTCCAGAAGAGCCGGTTGAAAGTCCAGCGTGCAAGCGATGCCAGGCTCGAAAACCTCTTTCGGCGCTCTTCATCGCCAAATCGTGCTGCCAGCCCTTCCATGATGCGCAGCGCGTTGTACCATAGGGCCTGGATTTCCACCGGCTTGCCGCTGCGCGGCGTGACCACCCAGTCACCGATCTTGGCGTCCATCCAGGTGAGCTGCGCGCCCGGAGCACCGGCGTTCAAGAGACCGTTTTCCGCCATCTTGATGTTGTAACGCGTGCCCTTGATGTGAAAGTCAATGATCTGGTTGAAAACCGGGTACAACTCCTGGCGAACGAACTCGTAATCGTCCGTTGCCTCCGCATAGGCGCGGGCAGCCTCAAAGAACCAGAGCGTCGCGTCGACCGTGTTGAACTCGGCCTGTTCACCGGAGTCCACAAAGCGGTTGGGCAGCATGCCCATATCGACGTGACGAGCAAAGTTTTGCAGAATACCCTTGGCAATCTCATGACGTCCGGTAAAAAGCGTAAGTCCGGGAAGGGAGATCATGGTGTCGCGGCCCCAGTCGGTGAACCAGGGATACCCGGCGATCACGGTCCAGTCGTCGCCTCTCCGGACGAGGTACTGGTCGGAGGCCTTGGCAAGAGCTTCTGCCAGCGGATCATCCGCGGGAAGCGCCGCCGACAGAGCCTCTCGGCGCTTCACTTCAGCTTTGCGCACCGCGGCAGCCTGTCTCACGTCGCGAGCTTCAGTGGAAGCGATCACGACCGCGTCACGCTCTTTGCCAAGCGACCACGAAAGCACAAAGGGACTGAACAAATCTTCCTGGAAGTCGAGGCCGCGCTCGCGCTCAACGCGGTAAAGGAAGTTTCTGTACCAGAAGCCCTGGTCCGCAATGCTCTCCGCGTTGTGTGCGAAGTAGAGCCGCGGCAGGCTTGCATATGGTTGCACGCTGGCGATGTTGGCCGCGGTTTCAACGCGGGGGTCAAGTGCGCCATTTTCATGCGTTGTGGAGTGATAATCGCGGAAGGCGATCAGCGGCCGAACTTCCAGCACTGGCTCCACTCCTGACGGCGCCTGTAGCAGCGTGTATTCAATTTGAACCGTGTTGCTGCCCTGCGGCATAAAGATCGTTTTTTCGAGCCGTATGCCTTCCACTTCAAAGTTAAACGTGGGAAATGGCTCAAGGCGGAATCCAGCCAGATGCTCATACCCGCGCGGATGCACGGCGCCCGGGTACTCGTTGGTCGAGAGATCGATACGGCGATCGCGCAGCACCAGCGTCTCTTCCAGCTTTGAGAGCAGCAGTGTGCGTTCGCCCGGCGGATTGAGCGCTGCCGTAAGCAGGCCGTGATACCGGCGCGTGTTGGCCCCGGCGACGGTCCCGCAGGCAAAGCCGCCAAGGCCGTTGGTTTCCAGCCATTCACGGCTTAAGGCTTGTTCGAAGTCCGTGCAGATGCTTTTATCAAAGGCGATCATTCCTCGTCACCTGTTTTACAGCGCCGCTACTTCGTAATAAACCTTGATGGCTTCCTTGACCGTCTCCAGCTTGCTGAATGCTTCCTGGTAGTTGTGCAGGCCCTCCACCGGGTGGGTTAGGAGCTGTTCCAGCCAGCCCGGATACATGGCATGTCCCAGGGCCATGTCGCGGACGCCGGACTCGAAGTACTCGCGATTCGCGTTCACAGTTCCCACAACGAGTTTGTTGCCCAGCACGAAATCAAGATTGATCTTGTCAGCCGGGACCTCCACTTTTTTCATTCCTCCGGTCACGCTGGAAAGCACCAACACGCCGTTTTTGGCCAGTGCCTGCATGCTTTCAAAGACGATCATGGAGGCGCCGGTGGCTTCAAACACGAGATCGAATGGACCGAACTGCTGAGCAGCTTCAACGATCGGCGTCATTTGGGTGGAAACATAACGAGTTTCAATCGCGCTCAATAGCTCAGATTTGTGGTTCGGTGCGGGCTGGCGCGCAAAGACAGTCACGTCCATGCCGCGCAGCTTGAGCGCGAGTGCGGCCAGCAGGCCGATCGTGCCCGCCCCCATGACCGCAGCCTTGCGTGGACGCCACACCCGCAGGCGGCGTTGCGCCTCGTAAGCCTGTGTGACTCCTTTCTGGACCACCGTGAACGGCTCCAGCAGCACGCCGGTATGTTTCAGCGGGGCGGGAACGCGCACGATGTACTCGGCGTCATCGACGTAGAACTCGGTGAGAAAACCGTGGAGCAGGTTGATGCCGCGCTCGAAATAGACATCGTCGGTGGTCATGTCGTTGGTGCCGATCAGGTCGTAGATGCTCTTGCCTGGACGCCGCACCGTAGCCACTACGTAATCTCCTGGCTTGAGTTCGCTTACATTGGGCCCGACTTTTTCCACGACGCCAAAACCTTCATGGCCGGTCACCAGGAAGTCGTAGCCGGCTGGAGCGGCGCCGTATTCGGCAGCATGGATTTCCTTATCGGTGCCATCCACGCCGACACGCAATACCCGCACCAGCACGCCGCGCCCGTTCGGCACGCTTCCAAGGTCGGGCGTCTCCAACTCGGCAAGATGTGAGCTGTTGGCTTTCCCCGGAAAAACTGCGACTGCTTTCATACCATGCACTCCTTAGCTGGCTTTCGCCGCTGCCGTTGGGATTCGCGACGCGGCTTTTCGTTCCATGAAAAGTTCATCCACCATCTTGGCCACCAGAGCCGTCCAGCCAGTCTGGTGGCTGGCGCCTACGCCGGCCCCGGTGTCACCATGGAAGTATTCGTGGAAAGGAACGTAGTCGCGCCAGTGAGGATCGGACTGGAACGTGCTATTCCCGCCCAGAACCGGCCGGCGGCCCTGAGAATCACGCTGGAACGTCGCGACCAGCCGGCGGCTGATCTCGTCGGCAACTTCGTCCAGATTCAGATGTACGCCGGATCCCCTGGGACACTCGACGCGGAACGATTCGCCGTAGTACTGGTGGAACCGCCGCAGAGCATGAACCAACAGATAGTTGACCGGGAACCAGATCGGCCCCCGCCAGTTGGAGTTCCCGCCGAACAACCCAGTACTCGATTCCCCCGGCTCATAACTGACGGAATGCGTCTGGTCTTCGAGCTGAAGCACGTACGGATGCTCGCGGTGATGCGCGGAGAGCGCGCGGATGCCATAGGGGGAAAAGAACTCATTTTCGTCCAACATGACCTCAAGGATGCGCTGGAGCTGGTTGCGGTCTGCAATGGAAAGTAGCCGCCGCTCCTGATTGCCTCGCGTCCTCATGCACGCCAGGTTGCCGGTGAGGTCCGGACGATTGTCAATGAACCACTCCAGACGGCGTTTGAACGACGGCATGGCCTCCAGCAGCTCCGGCTCCATGGTCTGCACCGCGTAGAGCGGCATCAGGCCCACCATAGATCTCACGCGCAGCGGCAGGCGGCGGCCGTCAGGAAGATGCAGCACGTCATAGAAGAATCCGTCCTCATGGTTCCACAGACTCAGGCCGTCATCGCCCATGTGGTTCATGGCGCGCGCGATGTAAACGAAGTGCTCCCAGAACTTGCTGGCCACGTCTTCATAGTTGGGATCTTCGTGCGAGAGTTCCAACGCAATGGCCATCAAGTCGAGCGAGTACATGGCCATCCAGCTCGTGCCATCGGACTGTTCAATATGCCCGCCACTGGGCAGCATGGCGCTGCGGTCAAACACTCCGATGTTGTCCAACCCCAGAAAGCCGCCCTGGAAGACGTTCATGCCTTCCACGTCCTTCCGGTTCACCCACCAGGTAAAGTTCAACAACAGCTTGTGGAAGACGCGCGAGAGGAACTTGGTATCGCCCTGGCCGCCGTTCTTGGCCCGGTCGATCAGGTAAACCTGATAGGCCGCCCACGCGTGAACAGGAGGATTCACGTCGCCGAACGCCCACTCGTATGCGGGAATCTGCCCGTTGGGATGCATGTACCATTCGCGCAGCATGAGCACGAGCTGTTCTTTCGCGAAATCAGGGTCCACCAACGCCAGGGACACGCAGTGAAACGCCAAGTCCCATGCGGCATACCAGGGATACTCCCACTTATCGGGCATGGAGATGATGTCTTCGTTGTAGATGTGGTGCCAGGCGCGGTTGCGGCCGTGCTTGCGACTCTCAGGTGGCTGCGGTGTCGCGGGGTCGCCGCTCAGCCAGTCGCGCACGACGTAGTGGTAATACTGCTTGCCCCACAACAATCCGGCAAAGGCCTGGCGCATGATGTTCTTCGTATCCTGGTCGGCATTCTCCGGGATGACGCTTGCGTAGAACTCGTCGGCCTCGTTCTTGCGCTTTGCGAAGACTTTGTCAAAGTCCGCGCCAAGTGCTTTGCCGGCAGTCGCTGCTGCTTTGCTCCGCTGAAGGCGAAGCTTCACGGTGACGTCGCCGCCTGCCGGGACAGAAAGCTTGTAGTCGATTGCCGCCTTGGTTCCGCACAAATCAGGATTTACCGCATCGGTTTCGCCGCTGACGATGCAGCGATGAAACGCATCTTTGACATACGGCGACGCGTTGGCCACGTTGTAAAGTCTCTGGTAGTTTGTTTCGTTCTCCGTGAACAGCGGTGTGCCGCTGCTTTCGAAATACAGCCAATACGTCCCGATCTCGCATTCTTGTGCGCGAATGGCCCCAGAATCCGGATCGAAGGCCAGTTGCGGCTTGGTGCGGCCGTGGTCCCACGACCATGTGTTGCGGAACCAAAGCGTGGGCAGCAGGTGGACGCTCGCGGCTTCCGGCCCGCGATTCGCGACCGTGAGTTTGATACAGATGTCTTCCACACCGGCCTTCGCATACTCCACGAACACATCGAAGTAACGGCTCTCGTTGAACACGCCCGTGTCAAACAGCTCGAACTCGGGTTCGTTCTTGCCGCGGCGGCGGTTTTCCTCGAGAAGGCGGGTATAGGGAAACTCCGCCTGGGGATATTTGTAGAGGTACTTCATGTAGGAGTGCGTCGGCGTGGAATCCAGGTAGAAGTAGTGTTCCTTCACGTCTTCTCCGTGGTTGCCTTCGCTGCCGGTCAGCCCGAAGAGGCGTTCTTTGAGGATGGGATCGCGGCCATTCCACAGCGCAACGGCAAAGCACAGGCGCTGATGGCGATCGCAAATTCCCGCAATGCCGTCTTCATTCCAGCGGTAGGCGCGCGAGCGGGCTTGATCGTGCGGGAAATAATCCCAGGCTTCGCCCCAGGGGCTGTAGTCCTCGCGCACCGTTCCCCAGGCACGCTCACTTACATAAGGCCCCCAGCGTTTCCAGTGGGCGGTCCGATCATGCGATTCTTGCAAACGTATCTGTTCCTGATTCATGACAAACTCCATCAATTGTCTTGTCCGACGTCCGTCAATGCGTGGCCTTGACTGCCGCTCGGGACTCCTCCGCCGGCGCGATCAAGGCGACCGCATGCCCGTCTGGGTCTTTCACGATGAACTCACGTATCGTCTGGCCTCTAAAGCTGATTTCCTCATCACGCGAGGAAAGGTGCTCTGTACTCTTCAGCAAGGCGGTCCACCGTTCAGCCGGTGCGTGGGTGATGACTTCTGTCTCCCAGTGCGCCAGGTCGTTGGCGTGAAGGTCTGCGGGGATGGGGCGGCCATCTATCGGCGCCAGGTACTCGAGAAACTCAACTCCTGGCCCGCTCTCCGCACGCAAGGAAGTAATCCGCAGATGCGCGCCGTAAACGTTGTTCAGGTGTTCCTGCTCGGCGCCGTAGTTGTCACTCTCGCCGGCCACGCGCATGCCGAGGAGATCGCGATAGAAACGCAAGCTGGCATCCGTGTTGCTCACCACGATCGCGGTGTGGTCGATGCCGAGGAAGAGATCACTTCCGGGCCGGTGCCACTTCGGCAGGCCCTTGCCTTCGGGGAACCACAGAATCTCCAGCACGTGATTGTCGGGATCGCGGAAGTAGAAGGCCTTGATTCCACCGGCGTTTTTGTTCCACGCCGGCAAGGTCTGGGGGCCGCTGCTGGCGAAACGGACTTTGTTCTGCCGAATCCAGGCGTAGGCAGCGTCCATGTCACGGACGATAATGGCCACGTGCTGGAACCAACGGTCGTTGCTGCGCGAGTCCACAGGGACCGGCCTGCCTTGAGGAGCCAGGTACTCTGTAAGTTCGATCTGCTCATCCCCAAGTTGCAGCCGCACCACTCGGATACGCAGGCCGGACACTCCTTTCACGTGCTCATAGTTCTCGCCGGCAAACTCCTCGTCGGAAACTTTGGTGAAGTGGAGCACCCGCGTGTAAAAGTCGAGAGAGCGGTCCATGTCAGACACGGTCATGCCGATCGGCCCGACCGCAGAAGCCAGCGGCTGCTGTGCAACCGCGGCCAGCGAGAGCAAGACGATGAATGCCGCGACGACGGTCGGGTGCAGCCGCTTTCTCATGCTGTCACCATCCTTCCACTCATTGCGGTCTGCAACTCGTGCTCCGCGACGGCCTTGCTCGCGCCCATTCTTGCCAGCAGATGATCGCCCACGCGCAGGGCGTTGGCGATGATGGTCAGCGCCGGGTTCACCGCGGAGCTGGAAGGGAAGAAGCTGCCGTCGACGACATAGATGTTGTCCACATCGTGGGCCTTGCAGTTGGGGTCAAGCACCGATGTAACGGGATCATCCCCAAAGCGGATCGTGCCGTTCTGGTGAGCCACTCCGGCGAGTGGAATGCGCTGCCCCACGTACAAACTGCGCGCAAACAATCCCTGATGACAGTTGTGTCCATGAATCTCACAGGCGCTCTGCTCCTGCATGGCCTGTTTGAGTTTGGCCTGGAGTCGCTTATGGGCCTCAAGGTTGTTTGGTGTGTAAGTGAGGACAATCTTGCCGTTGCGATCCAGGCTTACGCGGTTGTTGGGATCGGGAAGATCTTCCGACGTAAGCCAGAAATCGAGCGAATGCTTTGCCATGAGTTCCAGCGTGAAGGCGGGGGCAATCGCAGGCGCGCCTGCGCTCAGTGTCACGGCGTCGAGCTTGCCGACAAAGGAGATATGGCCCATGGGGTAAGACCAGTCTTTTGAGCCAAAATAGAAGTCATTCACCGCCAGGGTTTTCTGGAAAATGGTCGGATTGGGGCACTTGGAAACGGCCATCAGCACCGAGTTCGTGTGTCCCATGTAGTGCCGGCCGACCACGTCAGAACGATTGGCCAGCCCGCGCGGGTGCTTGTCATTGGCGGACCGCAACAGCAGTGCCGCGGAATTGATGGCCCCGCAGGAAACCACGATGATGTTTGCGGAATAAGTCTCCGTGGAGCCATTGCGGTCCACGACGACCTTATTCACGTTTCGGCCTGACGCATCAGTCTCCAGGCGCTTGACCAGCGCCTGAGTGAGCAAAGTAACGTTGGGATGCTTCACCGCTTCATCTACGCAGAGCACCTGTGCATCGGACTTGGCATAGACGAGGCACGGGAAACCATCGCAGGTGTTGCAGCGGATACAGCGACTCTGGCGCGGATCTTTCTCATTGAGCATGATGCCAAGGGGAACGTGAAAAGGCTTGAGTCCGGAGCGGGCAAAGTCATCGGCAAGGTGCTGAATGCGCGGCTCGTGACTGACTGCCGGAAAAGGATAAGGGCCGCCGGCTTCAGGCTCGGTGGGATCTTCGCCGCGCTGGCCGTGCACCTGATAGAGCTGCTCCGCCTTGGTGTAGTACGGCTCAAGGTCTTCATAACTGATAGGCCACGCGGGCGAGATGCCGCCATGATGGCGCAGTTCGCCGAAATCTTCCTTGCGCATCCTGAACAGAGCCGCGCCGTAAAACTTGGTGTTTCCGCCTACGTTGTAATTGGTATGCGGGTGGAGCTCTTCGCCATCCTTATTCAGCCAGGTCTCACGGGTGTTGTAGTGGGCGTCCACGTTGACAACCTTGGGGTCCCAGTTCGCTTTTTCGCGCGGCACATAGTCGCCGCGTTCCAAAATAAGGATGCTTTTTCCGCTGGGCGCCAGATGGTACGCCAGTGTGCCGCCGCCGGCGCCGGTGCCGATGATGATCACGTCATAATGTGTCCCGCTCATAAATCGAAGCCTCCATTGGCGCCGCAGAAGATGCAGCGCTTGGAATTATCGTGGTGGAGCTTGCAGCACTTGATGGCGCTTCTTCCTTTGCGCCACAGGTAGAGCTCGGCTGCACAAAGCATTCCCAGGGGAGGAGCGGTCAAGTAGATCCAGAGCCCCTGAAAAATTCCCGAAGGCAGCGCCGAACCGAACGTACGCGCTGGGTTCATGCTCATGCCGGAGAATGGCGCTTCCAGCGTGATGTAAGTGGCAACCAGCATGCCCGCGAACAAACCGGTAAAGCGGCTGAGCCGATGATGATTGGAGGCGTTCAGGATGAGCGTCATCATCCCGAAAGCGATGACGAATTCGGCCACCAGTGCGGCGGCAATCCCGGTTTCACCCGGCACCGTGACCACGTAGCGCACTGCAGGATCAGAGATCGCCATGCCAAAAAAGAAAGCGACCACCGTCACGCCCAGTACTGCCCCAGTAAATTGCGCCAGGATGTAGAACAGGGCATCCCATTTGGGAAGTTTGCCCAGACGAAGGAACGCCAGGGTCACGGAAGGATTAATGTGTGCCCCGGATTGCTTGCCCCAAGGCGAGTAGACGATGGCGATCGACGTGAGCCCCATGGAGATGCCCATGAGCAAGCGGCGCAATAATGTCGACGCGATGGCCTGCCGCACCGGAGAAGCGGGGTTTTCGTACAGAGCTCCGAACAGGCATGCAGAGATCATGAACACGCTCAGGCCCGCAGCCTCGATCAAGTACTCCGGCCAATGAAGCTGAAGGGCACGTCCAGAGGAAAGTTCGGGACGGGCAGGCGGCGCCGACACAGGCGAAGTTGCTGCTTGCATCGGCGCGGGTTGTAAGGAGAGGAGACTCATTTGCTTTACTCGCGGTATGATTGCCGCGATGCAAATTAGTTTCAAACGATGCAATAAGAATCTTCTTAACGATCCCTGTAACTTCTCTTCGCGCTGCGCATCCCACTGAGGGAAAATTGTTCTTGTTGTCTGAATACAGAAACCGCCCAGAGAGGTGCGATTGTCAGCCACATCAACAACCGGAGGTCAGGTTCGAACCGTGCGGGCCCCGGAGGAGGAGCTTGCGCTCATCCAGCGGGTTTGTGCCGGCGAGAAACAGCTCTACTACGAGCTGATCTCGCCGTATGAGCGGTCGGTATACGTGGCGGCCCATTCGGTTTTGCAGAATGAAGCCGATGCAGAAGAGGTGGCGCAAGAAGCGTTCCTGAAAGCCTTCGCCTATCTGAAGACGTTCCGCATGGAAAGCAAGTTCAGTACATGGCTGATCCAGATAGCGATCAATGAAGCGCGCATGAAGCGGCGTAAGGACCGCAAGTTCCTGTACAACTCCATCGATCAGCCGGTGACAGACGAGGAAGGCGATTACTTTCCGCGTGACTTCGCGGATTGGCGTGAGATCCCCTCAGAAGCTTTGCAGCGAAGCGAATTGCGCCGTGTATTGCAGAAGGCAATGCAGTCCCTGGCGCCGAAGTATCGAGAAGTTTTTATCATGCGCGACGTGCAGAACCTGAGCATTGCGGACACGGCGCAGGCGCTCGAAATCAGCGAAGCAGCCGTGAAGACGCGCCTGCTGCGAGCGCGGTTGCAGATGCGTGACGCTCTGGCTCCTGGCATTGACGGCGCCTGGAGCATTGGCGAGGGAAATTGGAAGAAAGTGAGGCCCTGGTGACCTTGGAAACCATAGAAATCAGTTGCGTGGAAGTCTGGCGTGAGCTCTCAAACTACGTCGATGGCGACATCGACCCGGAATTGCGGCAACGCATGGAGGTCCACTTTAAAGGATGCGAGCACTGCTCGGCGGTGCTGGACGGAACTCGAAATGTGCTGCGCCTGGTCGGCGACGGGTGTGCCTTCGACCTGCCAGAGGGATTCAGTGATCGCTTGAAAGCGCGCCTGCGCGAGCGCCTGGGCGATTAGGCAGTCCGTGCAACCGGCTCTTGTGCCTTGCCGGCTTCGTCCGGAAGCATTTTTGGAGGCAGTTCCTTGTTGGTAATGATGTAACTGATTTTCCAGGCGTCGTTTTCTTTCTGCCACGTTTCGAAATACCGAAATTTTGTCTCCGTGGTCTCGCCGGTTTTCTTGTCTGTAAGCCTTACCTTGTGCCAGCCCCAATCGTAGGCAAAGTCACCTTTGACAACGATATCGATGATGATTACGAACAGGTCCACGGTACAGCGTTGGAAGAGTTCTCCGGCGCGCAATCGCAGCGCGCGCCTGGCTTCATCACCATAAAAGCTGGGTTCGCCCTCTGAGCAGTCCGTGAACGAGGACGCGAAGACGGAGAGCAGCCTTTCCAGGTCGCCGGTGTTGTAGGCTTCACGGTATTCGGTCTTCGCGATCGAGATCTTCTGTTGCTCTTCTCTGAACACTGCCGATACGCCCCACACGTGGGTACATCAAGTGCATGTAAATGTACTCCTGGAAACGGAGGGCGTCAAAGCCTAATTCGCTGCCTGCAAGCGTTGGAACAGGCGCAAGCTGAATCCCCGCGGGAGCTCAATCACGTCACCTGAACCTACGAGAGTGAGCACGTTGCGCACGCCGTCATACAGAGCTCTGCATCCCGTGCAGGCGCGAACGTGTTCTTCAATGCGCGCGCGCAACTCCGAAGTGACTTCGTCATCAATGTAGTTGGAGAGTTCGCGGCGTACTTCCTGGCAACTGATCAAAACCATGTTATGCTCCGGCTCTTCTCTTCCGGAGCGTCACCGCCGGGATAGAGAGGCTGTCACCGCCTCTGATTCGCAAGTGACGGAAAAGTTGCGTGCAAACTCGCTCGTTCTCTCTATCTAGGCGTGCCGGGAGGCCGTGCCGCCGCACTTTGGGCAAGCGTGAAACTCCTCAATGAATCCGCCCAGCACTGGATCGACCTTCGGCCCGTCGTGCGCCTCACCGTCATAAAGGATCTTGTCGCAGTGGTGATTCATCTCAGCTCCGCAGTTGGGGCAGTTCATCTTGCTGGCAGTAGCAGTCATAGATATTTCCTTTGGCTTCTAAGGTCAGTCCAGCGATACACGTTCCCGGCCGTAACGCAGAGTCGTGGCCATCCAGATCAGTTCTTTCAGGAATTTGTCGATGCGCCGGACAAAAGACTGGTCCAGCAGGGCTCCGTCCGCGGCGAAAACCTTCTGCACGCTGGAAAAGTTCACATCCCAGAAGATCGTCACCAGCCCAAGCTCGCGCATTACCGGCAGGAGATTTTGGATTACACGAGAACCGCCGAACGGGCCAGCTGAGACGCCTGCGATCCCAACGGCCTTGTGGATATATTCCTTGAGACAACTATCGAGAACGTGCTTCAAAAGCCCAGGGTATCCGTGGTTGTACTCAGGCGACACAACCACAAGGCCGTCCGCCCGCTCCATTCTTTCGGAAAAGGCGGCGTGCTTGATGGCTTCGCCGGCATCATTGGTGGGCAAGGGGAGCTGGGCAATATCGATCAGTTCGGTCTCAACTCCCGGCTGCTTGCCGAGTTCGCGGACAACCAGGTTGGCTGCGTGGGCGCTCATGCGCCCCTGCCTGGTCGTGCCCAGGATCACCGGGATGAATAGAGGACGATTGTCAACGGCTTGCATGCTGGCTCCTTGCAGCCGATGCGCGCATCGGCGTTACTGCAGCACAACGACCTTGAGTTCTTCTACCCGATGTTGTTCGATGCGCCGCACAAATCCGATGCGGTCTTCATCCTCGAACTCGTTGCGGGCGCGGCGGAGAATTTCTTCGGCGTCAAGCCAGGCCTCCAGGGGGAACTGACGGGCTTGCTGCCAGACATAAAGGCTGGCATGCACGAGAACTCGGCCAGGATCTACGCACCCGAAGCCCCTTTCCTCCACGTTGTCCCTTTGTCTGCTCATATCATTGACCTCTTGGGAGACGTTATCCCGCCTATTTTGTTCTCGTTAGCTGAATGGCACGCGCTTCTGACGGTAAGATTCATGATCGCTCAAAAGGTGACAAAGCCAACGGAGGAGAATGACGCCCTGCCGGAGCGGCTTGAGATCCGGCCTTTGCCCGGCTACTGGAGACGTAGCACTCAGCGCTTTCCAGATTCAGCAAAGCCCCAAGGTAACTGAGGCGAGAAGAGAAAACCGGACCGGTCACCTGCGGGGACGCGTAAAATGAGAGTGTTGTCGCGAAGGCAATTTGTGGCACCAATGTTCGGTCCCGGAGGCTGAAGTCCATGGCGGTAGAACCAATGACATGCGAGGAAGTCTGGACCGAAATCTCCAACTATGTCGATGGAACTCTGGACGCCACGCTAAAACAGCGGATGGACTTGCATCTCGCTTCCTGCCGTGACTGCCAGTCCGTGCTCGATGGCGTGCGCAACGTAGTGAAGTTGGCAGGCGATGAGCGAGCTTTGCCTCCGCCGCGCGAAATGTCGCGAAACCTGCGAGCGAAGCTGGATCAATTTGTCCTGGCCAGGGAAGCGGGACAACGCGACCGGACTACCGCGATCCAGTTGGGCATTACTCTTGACAACGTTGTTTTGGGGTCGCACCTTATCTACTTCTGGGACGGCGACGACGAATTTGAGCGCGGGGTTCGTTTTCTGTATCCGGGGCTGGGCCGCGGTGAACACTGCATTATTTTCGGGCACGAAGAGGCGCTCGACCGGGTCCAAAGTGTTCTCCGCTCGCGAGGGTTTGACCCTGACGAGCTAGCACGAAATCTGCAGCTTACGGTATTGCAACGCCAAAACTCGGCCCAGCGCACGCTTTCCGATATCGGCGATACGGTGCAAGCGGCCGTGCGCGCCGGTGCTACCGCGGTGCGGTTCCTTGGCAATCTGGGGATGGGACGCGCTCCGCTTCCTGCAGGGGAGGATGACGTCCTGGACCTTGAATGCAAGGTAAGCAGTCTCATCCATGAGCTCCCTTGCGTGGTTGTTTGCATGTATGACGTCCGCACGCTCTCCGGACGATTGATTCTCAACGGCGGGCTGCGAACGCACCGCTTGGCGATTGGCAGTCAAGGGATTCGAGAAAATCCCTACTACCAGCCCAGCCCGGATTTCAGGCCAGGTATCAGCAGCGTGCAGTAAAAAGTGTACGAGCATGGTTCCTTCCCCCATCCCGGCGAATGAAGACGCGCGTCTGGAGGCGCTGAGGCGATATCGTATCCTGGATACGCCTGAGCAGCGCGAGTTTGATGACGTGGCCGGTCTTGCCGCCGCCCTATGCGATGCTCCCATCGCGCTTATCAGCTTGATTGACGCCGATCGCCAGTGGTTCAAGGCCAGGGTCGGTCTTCGGTCCAGGGAAATGCCGCGTAATGTGGCCTTTTGCGCACATGCCATCCTCCAACACGATCTGCTTGTCGTGACGGATGCTCTCGCCGATGCACGGTTCGCGGACAACCCTCTGGTCACCGGTGAACTGAACATCCGCTTCTACGCCGGCGCTCCTCTTATCACGCCCGAAGGTCACGCGCTGGGAACTTTATGCGTGATTGACGTGGTTCCGCGCAAACTGAGCGAGCAGCAGCAGCAAGCGCTTCGAGTACTGAGCTCGCAGCTGATGGCGCAACTGGAGCTTGGCCGGGCCCAGGCGGAGCTGGAACAGGCCGCGCAGGAGACCCGAAAAACGACAGAAGCCTTGCGTACCAGCGAAGAGTTCCAGGACCGCCTGATCGCCTGCAGCCAGGACTGCATCAAGGTGTTGGACCTGGATGGCCGCCTTCAGTTCATGAATGCCGGGGGTATGCGCGTGCTTGAAGTCTGCGACTTTGACAGCGTCGCCAACAGTAACTGGCTTGATTTCTGGCAGGGGCCGGACCGCGCCGCAGCGGAAGAGGCGGTCGCCAAAGCAAGAGAAGGCGGCATCGGTAGGTTCATGGGATTTTTCCCCACCGTGATTACGCGGACTCCGATGTGGTTTGACGTAGTCATTAGTCCCATTCTTGACTCTCAGGGCCGGCCGGAAAAGCTGCTTGCCCTCTCGCGCGACGTGACGGAACGGAAAAACACAGAGAGCGCTTTGCGCGCGGCCCACCAGTTCAACCAGGAGATCATTAACAGCGCGGCGGAGGGCATCATCGTCTATGACATGGAGCTGCGCTACCTGGTTTTTAATCCGTTCATCCAGGAACTGACCGGCAGAAGAGCTGAAGAGGTGCTCGGCAGACGGGCGCCGGACGTTTTTCCCTGGATCAGGGAAATGGGATTGGACAAGATGATGGAGCGCGCGGTTCAAGGCGAGGTGGTCCACGTTCCTGACCTGCTGGTTCATCCCCAGACAGGGCGCGAGATCTGGGAGTCCGTCACCTTTGGGCCGCACCGCGACGCTGAAGGCAAAATCATCGGCGCGATCGCGCTGATACGCGACATCAGCGAACGCAAACTCGCCGAAAAGGCCTTGAAAGACGCCCTGGCGGAAGTCGAGACGTTGAAGAACCGCCTGCAGGCAGAAAACAAGTACCTCCAGGATGAAATCCGGCGCGAACACAACTTTGAGGAGATCGTGGGCGGCAGCCCGTCACTCCTGGAGTTGTTGCGCAAAGTTGAGCGCGTGGCGCCGACCGACAGCACGGTGATGCTGTACGGCGAAACCGGGACGGGAAAAGAATTGATTGCGCGCGCGCTGCACAACAGCAGCAAGCGCAAAGACCGGCCCCTGGTAAAGGTAAATTGCGGCGCCATTCCTTCTGCCTTGGTGGAAAGCGAACTGTTCGGGCACGTCAAAGGGGCGTTCACTGGCGCGCTGGAGCGCCGCGTCGGACGCTTTGAACTTGCAGACGGCGGCACACTCTTCCTGGATGAAGTGGGCGAGCTTCCTTTGGAGACCCAGGTAAAACTGCTGCGCATCCTGCAAGAACAGGAGTTCGAGCCGGTAGGCAGCAGCAAGACCGTTCACGTTGATGTGCGAATCCTGGCGGCCACTAATCGGGACCTTGAGGAAGCGGTGCAGGCAGGCCGGTTCCGCCCTGACCTTTTCTATCGGTTGAATGTACTGCCTCTGCACGTTCCAGCACTGCGCGAGCGGCGTGAAGATATCCCGCACCTGGCGTTGTTCTTCCTCGACCGCTATTGCAAGAAGGCCGGGAAGCAGATGGAAGGCGTGTCGCAGGAAACCATGGAGCTGCTGCAGCGTTACTCGTGGCCGGGAAACATACGTGAACTGCAAAACGTCATGGAACGGGGCGTTGCGCTGGCACAAGGTTCCATCTTGCATCTTGGGCCTGACCTGCTGCCGGTGGAAGGCGCCAGTGCTACCTCCTCAACGCTCGCACAGAGAGACGAACTAGATAAAGACAACGGCACGGCAAGTCGCCTTCCGCTGGAGGAGATCGAGAAGCTCCACATCGTTTCCATCCTGCGTGACACCAAAGGCGTGATCGAAGGTCCCAACGGGGCAGCCGGCATTCTGGGGCTCCATCCCAATACTCTGCGCAGCAGGATGAAGAAGCTGGGCATCTCGCGAATCTGAACTTTTCCTGAAATGCAACCCACGATATTTCGAGGGCCGTGGCCTGCTTCCCTGTGTGGCCACGAAATATCGTAGGACTCCACAGTGCCCTCAAGCCAGTAACTCGTTTTCAGTTAATAAGTTAGGAGTTATGGCCAAACTTGCTCGTGCTGGCACAGCGCTTGCACTTATGCACGGCTGGTTGAAAGCAATGCTTCGAATCTCAGAAACGAACACGGCAAACAAGGGAGCGATATTGAGGCTTGACGGCAGCCTGACGGGACCCTGGGTGCATGAACTCAGGCTGGCGTGCGAGCCGATTCTGGCACAGGGGGAAGGACTCCAGATTGATTGTGGCGGCGTTTCTTTTGTTGACACTGCCGGGATATCGCTGCTGCAGGCCCTGAGATCGAAGGGAACAAGCCTGGTTAACTGCTCCCCGTTTATCAAACTGCAGCTGGAGCGAAACGGAAGCAAATCCAGGAAGCCATGAAGACCCGTAAACAGAGTGGAGGAAAAGACATGTTGGTGTCTGCCCAGTCAGAGAATCAGAAGGAAACGACTCTGGAACAAGCACGCTGTGGCGATGCAGAGGCTTTTTATGAACTGGTGAAGCCTTGCGAACGAGGAATCTATATGGCGGCTTTGTCCATCCTGGGGAACCCGGCCGACGCGGAAGATGCGGCACAGGACGCCGTACTGAAAGCCTTCAAGAGCATCTCCTTCTTCCGCGGCGAAGCCAAGTTCAGCACGTGGCTCATCCAGATCACGATCAATGAAGCACGAATGAGATTGCGAAAAGAGCACCGGCATCTCTATGAATCGCTGGATGAGCCCCTCCACACCAACGAGGGCGACTACATGCCGAAAGATTTTGCCGATTGGCGTGAAATACCTTCAACGGCACTCGAACGCCGCGAAATTCGCCGAGCGCTGGCCAAAGCCATCTCTGCTTTGCCCGCGGAATATCGTTCCGTATTCATTCTCAGGGACGTGCAGAAACTGGACATCCGCGAGACGGCGAAGCTGCTGGGCATCACAGAAGCTAACGTGAAGACACGGCTTCTGCGGGCCCGCTTGCAGATGCGGGACGCTCTGGCGCCGGGTTGGGGAGGCGAATGGAATCTCAGCAACCCTCGCGCTCGGTCACCACGGCAGAGCAAAACCCAGGCTTTCGTTTAGCCTTTTTCAAAGCTCAGCGTCGCAACTTCACAACTATAAAACCGAAAAGAAGCCGGCTGGCCTTTGTGCCTTCGTGGTGACGCGCTTTCCGGCAAGGTCCCCACAAGCAGAATGCCGTGCCTTTTCGGCACGGCATTCGCCCGTGAACTTGTAAGTTACTTATCGCTGCTGATGATCGGACAATTCACGATGAAACCGGCTGCCTGGAAACGGTCGCCTCCCGGCCCGGTAATCAAGCCATGTTCTACAAGTCCCTGGATCGTGCCCCAGTCTGACTGTCGAAGGTTGGCGCCTTGGGCAATCGCCTGATCTGTCCATGCCGCAAGGTGAACGTCCCACAGCGGGCTGTTGCGGCCCTGCGAGGGGTTCCAACGCAGCACGTTCAGCGGGTCGCCATCGCCCAGCACGGCGGAGTTCAGGCCCTGGCGCTGCGGATTGGCGGCGCCGGTTTGTCCATTCACAAATGCCGCGAGACTGGCGCGTGATGAATCCGTACTGTCATCATCCACTGTGGGCGCGGCGTTCAAGGCTGGTGCGTAGGTAACATCTTCCAGCGCTGCCGCCAGCCGGTCGGAGGCGTCAAAGGATGCATACTTCACGGCCTTCCCGCCCTGGAAACCGTTGGTTTCGCGATAGATCACCTTCATTTTGACGGTGTCAATTGCCACCACCTTGTCCGCGGCTTCGCTCAACAGCGTGATCTGTCCATCGCCGTTCTGGTCGCGTGCAATGTGCGGAGCATTGATGATCGTGCCATTGGGCAGCTGTGCGAGCGGGCTGTAGCCCTGCTCCGCCGCGGCGCCTGCCTGAAAGACCTCAGGCGGAAAAGTGCTGGGGACGCTAAGCAAATGGTTCGGACTGAAGTCGACGGTCGCGGGAAAATCAATAATGCCGTTGTTGACGCTCACCTTTTGCGCCGCCGCCGTGTTGCGCGCGTTTGCCAGCTTTTGTGACGTGTTGACCCCCAGTGACTGGGCCAGGTTGCCATCCGATGCATCAGTGATCACGTAATACACGGTCTGCCCGTGACTGGTGCCACGATGCAAAGGCAATGTCACGGTGCCGTCCGGATTTTCAACTGCGCTGGTCACAAAAAGAGTGCGACTGCTGTCGGCATTTGCGAGCGATGCAAATACCACCATAATTGCGCAGGCAAGCGCAATTCGAATGAAGCCTTTCATATCGATTCCTTTTGCGTTCTGGATTAGAAACTCAGCTGTGTTCCTGGGGCACTGGGATTCGGGGAACTCACGAAAGTTACAAAAACGGAAAAAAGTCGAAGAACAAGAGTCACAACGCAATCAATCAAGATTCTTGTTACAACAAAGTGAAACTAATCGACATCGGCGCAATCTCATACCGCACGGGCCATCATCAGGCCTTAAGGGGATAACCTTGAAGAAACGGAAGTTTGTGATCCTCGCAGCTGTTATCGTGCTGATCGCCGCTTGGTACGCATTCCGGCCAGAGCGCCTTATCGTCAGTAAAAGCGTGCATGAAGAATTCCCCAGCGCGCAAAACGGTTCACCAGCTGAAACCCTTGAGTCAGGGAGATTCCGCGGCGTTGTTCACCCTACAGAAGGGACCGCAACTGTCTACCGCATGGCTGATGGCAGTCATGTTCTCCGTTTAACAAACTTCAAGACAACGAACGGCCCTGATGTTCACGTGTATATGGTGGCTGCCGATGATGCACCTGACAGCAAAACTGTCCGGCACGCAAACTTCATTGACCTGGGAACCATAAAGGGGAACATCGGCGACCAGAATTATCGGCTCGGGCCCGAGGTGGACTTGGCGAGATACCGCACGGTCTCTATTTGGTGCAAGAGGTTCAGCGTAAATTTCGGAGCTGCCGCTTTAAGAGCCAACCAGAAAATGTCGCGCGAGCAGGGCCATCTCGCGGTTCCTTAGGGCCCTGGGAGGGTGCTTCACCCGCGCGACCGCCAACTGAATGAACTCAAGGCGGTTGTTTTGCAGCCCACTGCTCGTTTGAAGCTGACCGGATGATGGTGACGGGACGAACGCGAGAGAGTTGATGGACAAGAAACTTCAAAACCAAGCCCTTGGTCCGTTGGCCATCACAATCCGTCCGGCTGCTTCAGAAGACGCGGACGAGATTGCCCACATATTCCTGGAAAGTGCTGAGCATCACGCCCGCCTGGACCCTGAACGCTATTGGGTCCCCGCGGTTGATGCGATCTCATCGCGCTACCGAGAGGGACGGCAGCATCCACCGGGCCCGAGAGCAGAGAGCATCACTCTTGTTGCGGAGTTGGATGGTGAAATCGCCGGATTCATAGACGTCCGACTCGAGCAATCGCCGGACCCAATGCACCGGGAGCTAATCTACTGCCACGTAGCGGAACTCGCGGTAGGGCGGCCGTACCAAAATCAGAGCGTCGGAGCGCGGCTGCTGCAAGCGGCTGAAGACTGGGGGCGCCGGCAGGGTGCGGACTTCGCATCTCTGGAATATCACGTGGCAAACACTCGCGCCAGCGACTTCTATCAGAGACGCGTGGGTTATTCCGTGGCGGCGAGCATCGCGATTAAGCGCTTGTAGCTTGATTCGTCTGGTTAACCCGGTGACTTTCAAATCTTACAGAGTGATCAAGACTGGCAGTTGATTTCGTTCGGCAAATGAAATACAGGAACTCCGGTCAAAGACCGGAGCTCCCCTGAGAAAACAAAGGCAGAACAGGATCAGCCGGCGCCGAGATGGAATACGTCAATGATCTCCATCATGTCCTTGTCCTTCATCATTTCTCCCTTCACTTTGACCTTCTTGCCCATCTCTTTTTTTACTTTCTTGGGATTGGCGACCTTGGTGACCTTGCCCTGATCATCGACAAAAACGACATCCCCGGTTTTGTCAGAGCAATTCGCGTCACAGGCGGCTACGCCTGCGTTCGGTTTAACGCACTTGGAATTGCAGATCCAGCCCGTCATTTCGGAGCCCTTGCCCTTGTCCTGGCTGTACATCAAGATCGTTGACCCCAGAACAAGAACCAACAGCCCTGCGATTCGTCTCATTGTGCTTTTCCTCCATGAGTTAGGCCACTGTTTTGGACCTGCAAATGCGATTCCTAAGTACCAGAAAAGTTTCGATTCAATTGCGGGAATCACGGTCGTTCACGTTTCTTTTCACGCCGCGTACCGACGCTACGCGGCCCGAGCGAGTCATACGCTGAAGGCGCAGAAAGCCGCGGTACGCGGCCAGGACTGGTTCCTCAGTGCGGCAGTTTCGCGTCCCAGGACTTCCATCATTAGGGAAATCAAGATCTACTTCCGCCGTGACCAGGGACTGAGGAATGGCATGGTTAAAAGAGAGCTTGAATTGCGGAGGAGGGGTGAGCCGCGAAGTCGCTCCACCCAATACATCCGTGACCAGTCTTATCTAATAAAGAGGAAGTCTCGCGCGAGAGCAAGTTGTGGGAAGACTATTGACTCGTTTGGGGCAAAACGTGGCTTTGCGAGATCCTCGTCTTAGTCACGAATCAAAAGGCCGGGAGTTCAAATCTCTCAGGGCGCGCCATTCCACTCGCCGGATCAGCCCTTATCACGAGCTCGAGCTGTTACCTAATTGATGACTGCAGGGCCGTTCTTATTCGCATTTTCACCGCATTCAAAAGCAAATTCCCCCAAATTCCTTTGTTTTCCCGGCTTCATTCACAGATAATGACCAAGGTGTGATCCTTATCACAGCGCCGTTGTGTGCTACTAATCTACAAAATCTCCCGAGCTGCATTTTAAAACTAAGTATTGGAGGGCAGGGATCTCTTAAGGAAGAGAGATTTGCGCTCCCATCACCTGAAGTTGGTTGCTTGGGCTTTGATTTGCGCGGCGGAAGACGCCGTGCTTCGTACATGCACTTATAGTTACCGAGTAACGAACCATGCTTAGCTATACGCTGGAGAACTCGCTGATGCTGGCGGTTTTCCAGTTGTTGATCGCCGGACTGATTCTGTTTAGCTGCTTCGCGATCCTCCGCATTCAGGAGGAGACGCGAAAATTCCTGGGTCTGCTTTCCGCGGCGTTCTGTTTCTACTGCGTGTTTTCGCTATTCAAGGTAATTCTCCTCTATCGCCAGCTGTCCGCATCCGCCCTTTCCATGCTGCCGGAAAATCTGGCGATCTTGCCTGAAGCGCTGCAAAAAGCCGCGCTGGTCCTGCTGGGCGCTGCCTTCCTATGCGCCTATGTCGACAAAAAGCCGGTCAGGTCGCTGCTGCTTTGTCTGAGTTTGATCTTCGTCCTGTTGATCGGAATACCCCTGGCATGGGCGGCTTACGGGCCGGCCAGGCTAGCGAGCATTCCTGTCAGTGGCGTGGTCGATGGATTGTGGTTGGCGATTGTCGCCGCCATTTTTGCCAGATTGCAGACCCGCAGACGTGTTTTGGCGACAGCGTCCCTGACCCTGCTGGCTGCAGCACAGATCCTGGATGCCCTGGCTGTACGAACGGCGGAGGGGCCCGATTGGTTGTGGACCACCGCAAGCGTCAGCAGCCTGACGGGGCTGGGGCTTCTGGCCATGTTTGTCGAAAGCCGCAGCGCTAATCTTCCTATCCGGTTTTTTCTCAGGTTGAACTTGATCTTTATCGCCGTCGCCAGTTTGCTGATCGCCATCGTCGCTGAGATGGAGCGGAGCGAGTATCTGTCCCTGGCGGAGCAGAACACGCAAGAACTTGTCGAGTATCTGCGTGGCCAGGTGATCTACTCGTCCCATGAGGGAATCGACCCGCGTGAGGTCCTCTCCAGTTCGGAACTGATCGCCAAAGTCACTGCGGACTTTGCACGGCTTTCAGACTTGCGGCGAGTGCGCATGAGGTATCGGGACTGGGGCATGGAAATGGCGATTGGAGACGATTGGCTCATCAGTCATCAGGTTTATCGTGCTGCCGGCCAGGTCCCGCGACCCAACAGGGCCGGTGATCGTGGCCGCCTCGCAACGCTTACGCCGATTTCCATTGAATCGAGGGGGACCATCCTGGGAACCATTGAAGTGGACGAGAGCCTGCTCACGATCAACTCACAAATCGCCCGGCATATGCGCATCATTTTTCTCACGTTTACGGCGGCCGTGTTCATAGCCGCAGGTCTGTTTGGTGTTACCGTGCAATATGCGCATCGGACGATCCAGCAGCAGTTCCAGGAGCTGGAAACCACCAATACGCAGTTGCTCCATGCTGAGCGGCTTGCTTCCGTGGGTCAACTGGCGGGCGGCTTTGCGCACGAAATCAACAACCCGGCGGGCATCATTCTCACCACGTCCGATTACCTGCTCCGGGAAGTTGAAAAACGGGCCCTGCCGGAAAACATTCGCGACGGTCTGCAGGCGATCCGCCGCCAGGCTTGCCGCGTGTCAGAAACAGTGAACGGCTTGCTCACGTTCGCGCGCCCCTCACAGTTGCAGAAGAGCGTGGTGAGTTTAAACAGCCTTCTAACGCAGAGCCTTCTCCTCCTCGCCCCGCGATTTCGGGCCCAGCAAGTCCGCATTCTTCAGGCTTTCGAGCCTGACCTTCCACCCGTCTCCGCCGATCCTCACCGGCTGGAGCAGGTTTTTGTGAACCTGCTCAACAATGCTGCTGACGCCATGCCCGACGGAGGCGAGGTGAAGGTGGAAACCATGACCTGGGAGTTTGAGGGTTCTCCGTACTTGCTGGTCAGCATTGCCGATTCGGGCGTCGGCATTCCAAAAGAAAACCTGGAGGCAATTTTTCATCCTTTCTTCAGCACAAAAGCCAAAGGGAAAGGGACGGGGTTGGGACTTTCCGTGAGTCATGGGATCGTCCGCGACCATGGCGGGTCGATAGAAGCGGAGAGCATCTTGGGCCAAGGCGCCATTTTCCGCGTGTACTTGCCGGTTGAGGGAGACCAGCTTGAGACAATATAAAGTTCTGGTTGTCGATGACGAAACCGACATGCTCCAGGTTTGCAAGAGAATTCTGGAGGACAAATCATACGTCGTCGCAACCGCGACCGATGGCCCAGAGGCTCTGGAGTTACTGCGGCGCGAACCAGTGGACGTCGCCGTACTGGACCTGCGCCTTCCCAGCATGAGCGGACTCGACGTAATGCGGGAAGCGCTTCGCATCAACCCGAATGTCGCGGTTCTGATCATAACCGCCCAGGCAACCATGGACACCGCGATACAGGCGGTGCGCGACGGCGCCTTTGACCTGATTCCCAAGCCGTTTTCCGCCAGTCAACTCGAAGTTGCCGTAGACCGTAGCGTGAACTACAAGCAACTGCAGGAACAGAACCAGGAACTGCAAAAAGAGCTGCGCGCGGCATACCAGTTCGATAACGT